>NZ_JBWKFL010000003.1:124627-207326 GCF_056434305.1 Streptomyces sp. NPDC044061
TGGCTCGACAGGGCCCGCACGGTCGATCGGGCGGAGGACCTGTTCACCGAAACCCCGGACCTCTCCGCGGAAACCCACGAAGCGCCGTCGGCCTGATGGGGTTCGTCAACTACTTCCCCGGCCGCGGCCATGTGATGGAGCGGGCCTATCTGGAAGGCAAGGCCAAGGGAGAGGCCCAGGGAGAGGCCAAGGGAGAGGCCAAGGGCGTTCTGGCCGTCCTCGAGGTGCGCGGGATCCCCGTGCCGGACGACGTCCGCGGACGCATCGCCGACTGCACCGACCTCGACCGCGTCAACGACTGGCTCGACAGGGCCCGCACGGTCGATCGGGCGGAGGACCTGTTCACCGAAACCCCGGACCTCTCCGCGGAAACCCACGAAGCGCCGTCGGCCTGAGTGGACACGGGGGCGGCGCATGCGTCCGCCCCGCCCCCGTTCTGGCAAAGTACCGATGTCGTGAGCATCCCCACCCCCCACCACCGCCTCCTCTCGGACGTCGTCACCGTCGGCAGGCCGTACGGGCTTGTGCTCGCCGGTGGATATGCCCTCCAGGCGCACGGGCTGCTCGAGCGGCCGCACGCGAACGTCGACTTCGCCACCGAGAGTCCCGAGACCATGGACCGGATCGCCGGTGCCGTCGGTGCGGCCCTGGAGGCGCGGGGGTGGCAGGTGCGGGCCGGGACCGACACCGCGCGAACGGCGCAGCTGACGGTGACGGACCCACCGACCGGCGAGCCCTGCGCCCTCACCCTGCACAAGGAGGCGTTCTGGCAGCCTCCCGAGCTGACCGGGTACGGTCCCGCCCTCTCCCTCGGGGACGCCGTCGGCACGAAGATCCGTGCGCTCTACGACCGGGGCGCGGCCGTCGACCTGATCGACGCGCGGGCCGCGGCCGCCCGCTTCTCCCTGCCCGAGCTCGAAGAACTGGGCCGCCGGCACGCCCACGACCCCTTCGACCTGCCCACCCTCCAGTCCCGTCTCACGGGCACGGACTTCTACGCCGACATGGAGTTCCTGCGGTACGGGCTGGACGAACCGCACCTCACCGCCCTGCGCGCCTGGGCCCAGCACTGGTCCGACGACATCGCCGAGCGGCTGCTGGAGGACGGCGCCGCCCCGGACGAGGAGCCCGAGCCCGGCACGGACGAGTAACCCCACCCCTTCGCCAAGCCCGGTAAAAGCACTGGTAAAGTCCGCTCACTTGGCGAGGGCGGGGGCCCTCGCGGGGAGGGAACCTCACGTGGGCAGACACGCCCCCGGACGGCGCGGCCTTGCCGCGGCCGTCTCCTCGTTCGCGGTCGCCGTGGCGGCCGCATCCGTCGCCGTCCTGCCGGAGAGCGGCGCCTCGGCCGATCCGGCCGCCCCGGCGGCCGGCACCACCGAGATCACGCTGACCGACCCCAGCTCCAGCCGCCCGCGCACGGACCGGCCGCTGGTCGCCGGCGAGAGCGGATTCCTGCATCGGCAGAGCGGGATCGCCGGACTGCTGTGGACGGACTACGCCGACGGCGCGACCGTGGTCGTGGGCACGGACGGCGGCGCCTACACGCCCGCGGGGGCGTGCGAGAACCTGGGCTCGACGACCTGCCCGGAAGCCTGGTACGGCTCCGACGGCGACCTGGTCGCGCTGCCGGCGGCCGGGTCCGTGGCCCTCTGGGACCCGGCGACCCGGACGACCTCGTCCTTCACCTCCAGCCAGGCGTACCGGGGGCTGGCCGGGCGAACCGTGATCACCGAGCAGGCGCTGCACGACCGCGTGGACGGCGCCTGGCGCTCCCGTGCCATCACGCCGGTCGGCATCCGGGTCAACTCGGGCGCGATCAAGGCCGCCGACGCGCACGGCGCGCTGTTCCAGGTGGGCACGAACCTGTACTACCTCGACGTCGGCACGGCCGTCGCCACCGAGGTGTTCAGTGCCGTGAGCGCCCGTCCGGTCACCGTCATGAGCGACGACCGCGTCGGCTGGTACGACGCCGGCTCCGGCGACCTGCACCTCAAGCCGCGTACCGACCCGGGCGGCATCGAGCAGGTGCTCGACCTGCCCGCGACGGGCGGCTACCTGGAGGGTGCCCCGGTCCTCGTCGGCGACTGGCTGCTGCTGCCGCTGTCCGGCGGCATCGGCAGCGGGACCGGCATCAGTCTGACCGCCGTGTCCCTCGCCGACGGCTCGTCGCACACCCTGCTGGCCAAGGCCGGCGCCTACGCGGTCCACGCCACCGGCGACGGCGCCCTGGTCACCGGCGGCACCACCGCCACCGACTGGTGGACGCGGCGGGTGAGCGTGGCCGCCGACGGCTCCCTGAACCTGACGCAGGTGGCGCAGGTACCCGCGCTGGAGAACGCCAAGACGGGTGTCGCGCTCAGCCGCGGCAGTCTGCGCATCGCCGAGGACGATCCGAGCGGCACCATGGACACCACCTCGGTGCGCACGCTCGCCACGGTCGGCGGCAGGCTGACCGCCTCCGAGCCGCAGGCCGGCGACAAGATCAGTCCGGTGTGCCCCTACGCGGGCGCCGACTGCTCGGCGCTGTGGGGCAACAGCGGCGACGGCCCGCGCGACGCCTTCCTCACCACGTTCTACGACGGTGACGACGGCGGCACCGGCCTGGGCGACGCGGACCGGCTGGTCGCGATGAACGACGGCTCCTCCGACCACACCCTGGAGTTCCGCACCGAGGGCGGCTCGATCGTCGACGTCTCCGACGACTACGCGGTCTACAACTCCGGCGGCGCAGCCCCGGCGCAGTACGTCGGTGAGTTCGGACAGGGACAGAAGCTGAAGCGGTCCGTGCGCGCCGCCGCGCTGAACGGTTCGACGCTGTGGAGCGCCACCACCACCGGCAAGCTCACCTCGTACAGCCTGGCCGAGAACCGCACTCTGGCCACGGTCACCGTGCCCGGTCTCGGCTGTGTGCCGAGCGAACTGCAGGCGGCGGGCCGCTGGGTGTACTGGACGTGCGGCGACGGTTCGGCCGGCGTGTACGACACCAAGGCGGGCACGTCCCGCGCGGTGACCGGCGGTGACGTGCTGCTCGGCGACGGCTTCACGGTCCGTCACGACCACGCCGCCGGCACCCTGGTGCTGACCGAGGCGGCCACCGGCGCCACCCGGGTGATCGCCTCCACCGTCCAGGAGACCGGCCTCGCCGTGGACCGCCGCTTCAAGTGGACCGTGGACGAGTACACGGGTCTGGTCGCCTGGACCGACCTGTACGAGCGGACGCACATCGCCAAGGCCGGCATCACCCCGTCGGCCGTGACGGCCTTCGAGTCCGAGGCGTCGAGCCATGTGGACCCCGGAATGCGTTTCGAGGGCTCGTGGCTGCTGTCCCGCCCGGTCACGTCCTGGTCGGTGACGTTCACCTCCGTCCAGAGCGGCGCGACGGGCAGGGCGACCGACACGATCACCGGAGGCGCGTCCTCGGCATGGGTGACGACGAACTGGTACGGCACCACGGCCACCAACGTCCGCTTCCCCAACGGGGAGTTCACCTGGACCCTCAAGGCCACCGGCACCGGCACCGCCGGCGCGGTCACCGTGGCGACCGGCAAGGGCTTCCTGTCCCGGGGCGCGGCGGTGCGTCACGACTTCATCAGCCTCGACGGCCCGGACGGCCGGGGCGACCTGCTCACGCTCAACTCCTCCGGCCAGCTGACCTTCCAGGCAGGCACCGGCACGGGCAAGTTCGGTGCCAAGACCTCCGGCAGTGGCTGGGCCACGAGCATCAAGGCCGTCCCCTTCGGCGACCTCGGCGGCGACCGCTGCAACGACGTCCTCGTCCGGCTGAGCAGCGGGGCCCTGCGCCTGTACAAGCCGGGCTGCGGCGCCGCGGTCACCCCGAAGACGTCGTACACGACCCTCGCGAGCAGCGGCTGGACCCAGTACGACGTGCTGACCTCGCCCGGTGACGTCACCGGCGACGGCCGCCCCGACCTGGTCACCCGCGCCTCCTCCACCGGCACCGTCCACCTCCACAAGGGCACGAGCGACGGCAAACTGGGGGCCCGCGTGAAGCTGTACGACAGCTGGACGGGCTACAAGAAGATCATCGGCGCGGGTGACCTGAACGGCGACGGCATCGGTGATCTGCTCGCCCAGGACAAGGCCAACACCCTCTACCGGTACGACGGCAGGGGCAACGGCACCTTCGCGGCCCGAGTGAAGGTGTTCGGCGACTGGGGCGCCTCGTACAACGCGGTCGTCGGCGTCGGCGACCTCACCGACGACGGCAGGGCCGACCTGGTCTCGCGTGACACCAGCGGCAACGTCTACCGCAACAGCGGCGACGGCAAGGGCTCCTTCGGCGCCCGCACGAAGATCGCGACGGGCTGGGGCGGCTACAAGTCCCTGTCCTGAGCCCTGGACGGACAAGGCAACGGGGTGCGGTTCCCACCGGGACCGCACCCCGTTGCCGTCTTCGCACCGCCGGACGGTCAGCCGCCGTCGTGCGTCGCGTCCGGGGCCACGCCCAGCGTCAGACGGGCACGGACGCCCCTGGCGATGCGCTTCCTGTCGTACCTCAGGTACAGCAGGCCGCCCTCGTGGCCGTTGCCCGGGTAGATCGTGTCCTCGTCGAGCGTGGTGCGGGCCGTGGCGTTGGCCGAGTACGGCTCCACCTCCCCGGTCAGCAGCACCGCCTTCTCGTCGAAGAACAGCTGGCCGGTGTGGCAGGTGTGCCCGCCCTCGTAACCGGCGTCGGTCCACGTCCCGTCCACGTGCACCTTGATGTGGATGTGCACGCAGCGGCCCTGGTACCAGCCGGGGAAGACCGTCCGGAAGGTGACGTACCCGTGCTTGTCGGTGCGCCAGGTGCCGCGCAGATAGCGGCTGTCGTCGGTGGGCTCCTGATGGCCGCCACCGCCCCCGGGGCCGCCGGAGGGCGGTGCGGCGGTGGGGGTGCCCGTCGGGGTGTCCGTCGGAGCCGGGCCGCCGCCTCCGCCGCCGCTGCCCGACGCCTCGTACCCGGAGTAGACGCCGACGGCGTTGCAGTGCCAGATGTCGACCGCCGCGTTCTTCAGCGGCCGGCAGGTCTCGGCGTCGATGACCTTGAGGGTGAGCGTCAGCGGAACGCCGTCCTGGTCCTCGGTGACGTCCTGCCGGAGCTTGTCGGCGTCGATGTAGTACGGGCCCTCGACCAGTTCCGAGGTGAGCGTGTAGCAGGTGTCCGTGGTGGAGTCGTCGTCGGCGGACGCGTCGACGGCCAGGGCACCGCCCAGCCCGACGGCGACGGCGGTGACGGCGCCCGCCGCGAGCACCGTACGACGGGTCAGGTCCCGGTCTCCTGCGTTTCCAGGGGTGTCAGTCATGGCCCGGGACGGTAGGGACGGAAGCTGTCACCGGGCCCGGAGACGGCTGTGCGCGCCGATCGTCAAGAGCGAGTCAGGACAGATCGGCGCGCACGCACGACCCGGTACTACTTCGGCTGCGGCTTCCTGATGTTCAGGTGCAGCTCGCGCAGCCGGGTCTCGTCCAGTTCGGTGGGCGCGCCCATCATCAGGTCCTGGGCGTTGCCGTTGAGCGGGAAGGCGATCGTCTCGCGGATGTTGGGCTCGTCGGCGAGGAGCATGACGATGCGGTCCACGCCCGGGGCGATGCCGCCGTGCGGCGGGGCGCCGAAGCGGAACGCGCGGAGCATGCCCGCGAACTTCTCCTCAACGGTGTCCCGGTCGTAGCCCGCGATCTCGAAGGCCTTGAGCATGATCTCGGGCTCGTGGTTCCGGATCGCACCGGAGGACAGCTCGACACCGTTGCAGACGATGTCGTACTGCCAGCCGAGGATGTCCAGCGGGTCCTGGGTCTCCAGGGCCTCCAGGCCGCCCTGCGGCATCGAGAAGGGGTTGTGGGAGAAGTCGATCCCGCCGGTCTCCTCGTCCTTCTCGTACATCGGGAAGTCGACGATCCAGCAGAAGCGGAAGACGCCCTCCTCGAAGTGGCCGGCCCGCTTGGCGGCCTCCACCCGGACCGCGCCCATGATCTTCGAGACCTCGTCGTACTCGCCCGCGCCGAAGAAGACGGCGTGGGCCGGGGCCAGGGAGAGACGCTTGGTCAGCTCGGCGACGTTCGCCTCGGTCAGGAACTTCGCGATCGGGCCGGTGAGCGAGCCGTCCTCGCCCACGCGCACCCAGGCCAGGCCCTTGGCGCCCTGCTCGACGGCGTACTCACCGAGCTGGTCGAAGAACTTGCGGGGCTGCGCGGAGACGTCCGGCACCGGCAGCGCGCGCACGTGCTTGCCGGCGAACGCCTTGAACTCCGAGCCCTCGAAGACGTCGGTGATGTCCACCAGTTCCAGCTTGGCGCGCAGGTCCGGCTTGTCGGAGCCGTACTTCGCCATCGCCTCGCGGAACGGGATGCGCGGGAAGGGGGAGGTGACGTGCCGGCCGCCTCCGAACTCCTCGAACAGCTCGGTCATGAGCTTCTCGACCGGCTGGAAGACGTCCTCCTGCTCGACGAAGGACATCTCGATGTCGAGCTGGTAGAACTCGCCCGGCGAGCGGTCGGCACGGGCGTCCTCGTCGCGGAAGCAGGGCGCGATCTGGAAGTAGCGGTCGAAGCCGGAGATCATCAGCAGCTGCTTGAACTGCTGCGGGGCCTGCGGCAGCGCGTAGAACTTGCCCGGGTGCACACGGGAGGGGACCACGTAGTCGCGGGCGCCCTCGGGGGAGGTGGCGGACAGGATCGGCGTCGCCATCTCGTTGAAGTCCATCGCCGCCATCTTCTGGCGCATGGCCGAGATGACCGCCGTGCGCAGCATGATGTTGCGGTGCATGCGCTCGCGGCGCAGGTCCAGGAAGCGGTACTCCAGGCGCCGCTCCTCGTTGACCCCGTCCTCGGTGTTGATCGTGAAGGGCAGCGGGGCGGCCTCGCCGAGCAGCTCGACCTCGGCGACCTCGACCTCGATCTCACCGGTGGGCAGGTCGGGGTTCACGTTCTCGGTTCCACGTGAAACAACCCGGCCGTCGACGCGGACCGTGGACTCCTTGGAGATCCTGTCCAGGGCCTCGTACGCGGGCGTGCCGGGACGGGCCACCAGCTGCGTGATGCCGTAGTGGTCGCGCAGATCGATGAAGAGGATGCCGCCCAGGTCGCGCCGATTGTGCAGCCAGCCGCTCAGCCGGACGTCGGTGCCGACGTCAGAGGCGCGGAGCTGGCCGCAGGTGTGGGACCTGTACCGATGCATCGTCGTTCATCGTCCTTCGTGGTGGGGTGATGAGTGCCGGGGCTGCCGCCTCGGCGCGAGCCGGGCACGGGGCCCGGACCCATCAAGGGTACCGGGCACCCATAGATCGGCTCCCCACCATTTCCCCCGCACGCCCGGCAGCGGCGCCCGGATCTCGGCGGGACCTCCAACGGCGACCCCCCGCTCGTCAGACCTTCTTACAGTGGTACCTATCCAGCTGATCTTCCTAAAGTGGGGCAATGCGCACTGGCGAGCCCCTGCCGTCCGTAGGTGACGTCCTCGCCGCCGTCGCGACCGGGCTGTGGCACTGGGACACGGCCGCAGGGCTCGTCACGGTGGACGCGGAGGCGGCGCGGCTGCTCGGATTGCCCGGGCGGCCGACCACCCTCACGGAGGCCCAGACCCGGGCCCGGCTGCACCCGGTCGACTGGAACGAGATCACCGGGGTGGTCCGGCTCGCGGTCGCCGAGGGCACCCTGGCCGAGGTGCGCGTCCGGATCATGGACGAGCAGGGGCGGGTCGTACGGGTCGTACGCAGCCGTTCGAAGCCGTCCTTCGATCCCGAGCGGCGGGCGTACGAGCTGATCGGCACCCTGCAGGAGGTCACCGAGCCGACTCCGGGCACGGCGGCGGCCCGCAGCGCGGTCACCGGGGACTGGCGGCGCTCCCGTGAGGCGTTCCTGCTGGACGCGGGCCGGGCGCTGGCGGAGGCGCGGTCGACGGAGGAGGTGCTCCGGGTCGCGGCCGGGCTGTCCATGCCGGGGTTCTCCCCGGACGGGCTCGCGGTGTTCGGGGTGGAGGGCGACCGGCTGACGGTCATCGGCCATCACGGGCACCGGCCCGGCGACGACGGACCCTTCTCCCACATGCCGCTGGCCACGGACTACCCGGCCGCCGAGATCGTGCGCACCGGCCGGGCCGTCTACCTCTCCTCCCCCGAGGAGTACAAGGCGCGCTACCCGGTCACCTGGCCGCTGGCCCGGCGCTTCGGCCGCCGGTCCTGGGCGTTCCTGCCGCTGACGGTGGCCGGGCGCACCATGGGCGCCTGGATGGCGGCATTCACCCATCCGGTGGCCTTCACGCCCGACGAGCGTGCCGTCCTGACCACGGTCGCCCGGATGCTCGCCCAGGCCCTGTCCCGGGCCGGTGCCGCCGACTCCCGGCGGGAGCTGACGGAGGGGCTGCAGCGCTCCGTACTGCCGTCGCCGGGCCCGGAGATCCCGGGCATGAGCGTGGCCGCCCGCTACATCCCGACCGGCGGCGGACCGCAGGTCGGCGGGGACTGGTACGACATGATCCCGCTTTCCGGCGGCACGTCCCGGAAGAAGCCCGGCGAAGGCCGGTTCGCGCTGGTCATCGGGGACGTCCAGGGACACGACGGGCGGGCCGCCGGCCTGATGGGCCAGCTCCGCACCGCGCTCAGGGCGTACGCCGCCGAGGGTCACCGCCCGGACGCGGTGCTCTCCCGCGCCTCCCGCTTCCTGCACGGCATCACGCACGACGAGCACCTGACCGACCTGCGCTTCGCGACCTGTCTGTACGGGGAGGCCGACCCGGCGACCGGGATGCTGGAGATCGCCCGCGCCGGGCATCCCGACCCGGCGGTCCGGATGGCCGACGGCACGGTGATGATGCGGCCGACCGCGGGCGGGCTGCCGCTGGGCGTGGACCCGGACGCCGACTATCCGACGACCCGGTTCACGCTGGAGCCCGGCGAGACCATGATGCTCTGCACCGACGGGCTGATCGAGACCGGCGGGCACGACCTGGACAGCGGCTGGCGGCGCGTCCGGGGGATCCTGGAGGACCACCGGGGAGATGTGGAGTCGCTGGCCGACGCGCTGGTGCAGGGCGTGCACGGCCCGTCCTCGCACCACACCGCCGGCCCGCTGGCCGACCGCCGTGAGGACGACATAGCGGTGCTGCTGCTGGGCCGGCCCGGGGACGGCTGTGGCTGCGGGGACACGGTGGTCCTGCGGCCAGCGGCGCGGCGCACGGTGCTGTCGGTGGGGCAGGACGAGCCCGGGCGGATCGCGGAGGCCCGTCAGCACCTGCGCGAGCTGCTGCACGACTGGGCGTCCGCGGACCAGGTGGACTCCGCGGTGCTGCTGGTCTCCGAGATGGTCACCAACGTCCTCGTCCACACAGACGCCGACGCGCTGCTGCTCGCGGAGGTCGCCGGGGAGCCGGGCGGGCGGCGGCTGCGGGTGGAGGTCGCGGACTGTGGCGACGACCTCCCGCACCGGCGCAGGCCGGGGGAGCTGGCCTCCTCGGGGCGCGGCCTGATGCTGATCGAGGTGCTCGCGGACGCGTGGGGGGTGGACCCGCGCGGCGAGGGCAAGAGCATCTGGTTCGATCTCTACGAGTCCGACGGTTCCGCCGCGTAACGCGTCCGGAGTTCGTGTACGACCCCGAAGGCGGCCGCGGTGAGCGGGACCGAGAGCAGCATGCCGAGGATGCCCGCGACGGAGGCCCCGGCGGTGATCGCCAGCATCACCACCGCCGGATGCATCTGCACGGTCCGGCTCTGGATGGCCGGCTGCAGCACATGGCCCTCCAGCACCTGCACGGCGACCACGACCCCGAGCGCCCACAGCGCGATGACGAAGCCGCGGTCGGCGAGGGCGACCAGGACGGCCACCGCGCCGGAGATGAAGGCGCCGAGGTAGGGGATGTAGGCGCCGACGAAGACGAGCGCGCCGAGGCCGACCGCGCCGGGCACCCGCAGGACGAGCAGGCCGACGGTGATGCAGAAGGCGTCGATGAGGGCGATGACGGTGGTCCCGCGCATGAACCCCTCCACCGCCTCGAAGGCGCGCCGGGCGATGGCCTCCGCGGTGTCGGCGGTGCCACCGGGCGCGACGGCCCTGAGGATCCCCACGGCCCGGTGGGAGTCGCGCAGGAAGAAGAAGACGAGCAGCAGGGCGAGCACCGCCATGGCGAGGCTCTCCCCCACCACGCTGACCCCGCTGATGACGTTGGAGGCCGCGGTCCCGCCGAACTTGCCGAGCAGCTCGCGGGAGTTGGCGGCGATGTCGTCGAGGCCGGTGCCGGCGGCCCCGAAGTGCCGGGAGACGGACCTGGCGGCGGCCCGCAGGGAGAGGATGATCTGGTCGCCGGTGTCGACGAGCGCGGCGACGACGATGTACACGGCACCGCCGACGACGGCGACGACGGCGACGCAGGTCAGCCCGGCCGCGAGCGACCGCTGCACCCCCGAGGCCACCATCCGCCGGTACAGCGGCCCCAGCAGCGCCGTCCCCAGCAGGGCGAGCAGCACCGGAACGACGGCCGTACGGAACTCGGCACACAGCTGTACCCCGACCCATCCGACCCCGGCGACGAGCAGCAGCACGACACACCAGGCGGCCAGACGCCGGACGGGCTCGGGGAGCAACTGCACACCCCCAGCGGATCACGCCCCGGGCCGGACTGTCCTGCGCGGCCAGCCCGGCCGGGTGACGGCGGAGCCGTGCGGCACGGAGCCCCGCCCGGCGTACCGGACGGGGCTCTCTCCTGGAGACGGGGGGTCAGCCCTGCGGGCCCGTCTCCGTCATGCCGTGGACGGCCGGGACCGTGCCCAGGCGGCCCTTCTGGAAGTCCTCGAAGGCCTGCATCAGCTCGTCCTTGGTGTTCATGACGAACGGGCCGTAGTGGGCCATGGGCTCCCGGATCGGCTGTCCGCCGAGGAGGACGACCTCGAGGTCCGGGGTGTGCGAGTCCTGCTTCTCGTCCGCGCGGACGGTCAGCGAGGAGCCGGCGCCGAAGACGGCGGTCTGGCCGAGATGGATCGGCCGGCGCTCGGCCCCGACGCTGCCGCGGCCCGCGAGGACGTAGGCGAGACCGTTGAAGTCCGCGCGCCAGGGCAGGGTGAGCTCGGCGCCCGGGGCGAGGGTCGCGTGGACCATCGTGATCGGCGTGTGCGTGATGCCGGGGCCCTTGTGGCCATCGAGCTCGCCGGCGATGACGCGCAGCAGGGCGCCGCCGTCGGGGGTCGTCAGCAGCTGGACGTTGCCGCCGCGGATGTCCTGGTAGCGCGGGGCCATCATCTTGTCCTTGGCGGGGAGGTTCACCCACAGCTGCAGGCCGTGGAAGAGGCCGCCGGACACGACGAGGGACTCCGGCGGGGCCTCGATGTGCAGCAGGCCCGAACCGGCGGTCATCCACTGGGTGTCGCCGTTGGTGATGGTGCCGCCACCGCCGTTGGAGTCCTGGTGGTCGAAGACACCGTCGATGATGTAGGTGACGGTCTCGAAGCCGCGGTGCGGGTGCCAGGGGGTGCCCTTGGGCTCGCCCGGCGCGTACTCCACCTCGCCCATCTGGTCCATCATGATGAACGGGTCGAGATGGCGGTAGTTGATCCCCGCGAACGCCCGGCGCACCGGGAAGCCCTCGCCCTCGAAACCGCTCGGAGCGGTCGTGACGGCGAGCACGGGACGTGCCACGGCGTCGGCGGGAGCGGTCACGCGGGGCAGCGTCAACGGGTTCTCGACGGTCACTGCAGGCATGGTCGGTACCTCCTTGTGCGCCCAGTTTAGTTGAGCGTTGAACTTTCTGCCACCCCACAACAGCGAGAGCCCGGAGGGCATTCCCTCCGGGCTCTCGCCGAGCTGGGCCGCTGGTCAGCCATACATTCTGCGCATCGCGAAGTCGACCATCTGCTCGACCGCCTTCGCGTCGAACACCATCCGGTGCTCGCCCTCCATGTCCAGGACGAAGCCGTAGCCGGTCGGCAGCAGGTCGATCACCTCGGCGCCGGTGATCACGAAGTACTTGGACTCCTTGCCCGCGTAGCGGCGCAGCTCCTTGAGCGAGGTGAACATCGGGATCACCGGCTGCTGGGTGTTGTGCAGGGCGAGGAAGCCCGGGGTGTCACCGCGCGGGCAGTACACCTTGGACGTGGCGAAGATCTGCTGGAAGTCCTCGGCCGCCATCTGCCCGGTGGTGAAGGCGCGCACCGCGTCCGCGAGCGAGGGCGGCGACGGCTCGGGGTACAGCGGCGGCTGCTGTCCGTAGCCACCGGCCATCGGCTGCTGGGGTGCGGCGTACTGCTGCTGAGCGCCGACGTTCTGGTCGTAGCCGTACATGCGCAGAAGAGTACTCAGTCACAGATGACCGGAACGGGCTTGCGTCTTATTACTGACGGGTAGCATCATCGGAGCTACTTGTTGGTACCTGAACCAGATGCGAGGAGCCAGTGCCTCGCCGAGTCCGATACGGAGCCGTCACCATGGGGCACTACAAGTCCAATCTCCGCGACATCGAGTTCAACCTCTTCGAAGTACTCGGCCGCGACAAGCTCTACGGCACCGGTCCCTTCGAGGAGATGGACACGGAGACCGCCAAGAGCGTTCTCGAGGAGCTGACCCGCCTCGCGGAGAACGAGCTGGCGGAGTCCTTCGCGGACGCCGACCGCAACCCGCCGGTCTTCGACCCCGAGACGAACACCGCCCCCGTCCCGGCGTCCTTCAAGAAGAGCTACAAGGCCTTCATGGACTCCGAGTACTGGCGCCTCGGCCTGCCCGAGGGCATCGGCGGCACGACGGCTCCCCCGTCCCTGATCTGGTCGTACGCGGAGCTGATCCTCGGCTCGAACCCGGCCGTGTGGATGTACTCCTCCGGCCCGGCGTTCGCCGGCATCCTCTACGACGAGGGCAACGACGTCCAGAAGAAGATCGCCCAGATAGCCGTCGAGCGGACCTGGGGCTCCACCATGGTGCTCACCGAGCCCGACGCGGGCTCGGACGTCGGCGCCGGCCGCACCAAGGCCGTCCAGCAGGAGGACGGCTCCTGGCACATCGAGGGCGTGAAGCGCTTCATCACCTCCGGTGAGCACGACATGGAGGAGAACATCCTCCACTACGTGCTGGCGCGTCCCGAGGGCGCCGGCCCCGGCACCAAGGGCCTGTCCCTCTTCCTCGTCCCGAAGTACCTCTTCGACTTCGAGACCGGCGAGCTGGGCGAGCGCAACGGCGTCTACGCCACCAACGTCGAGCACAAGATGGGCCTCAAGGCCTCCAACACCTGCGAGATGACCTTCGGCGACCGCCACCCGGCCAAGGGCTGGCTGATCGGCGACAAGCACGACGGCATCCGCCAGATGTTCCGCATCATCGAGTTCGCCCGCATGATGGTCGGCACGAAGGCCATCTCGACCCTGTCGACGGGCTACCTCAACGCCCTCGAGTACGCCAAGGAGCGCGTCCAGGGTCCCGACCTCGCGCAGTTCATGGACAAGGCCGCGCCCAAGGTCACCATCACCCACCACCCCGACGTGCGCCGCTCGCTGATCACGCAGAAGGCGTACGCGGAGGGCATGCGCGCCCTCGTCCTCTACACCGCCTCCGTCCAGGACGCGATCGCGGTCAAGGAGGCCAACGGCGAGGACGCCAAGTCCGAGCACGCGCTCAACGACCTGCTCCTGCCGATCGTCAAGGGCTACGGCTCCGAGAAGGGCTACGAGCAGCTCGCCCAGTCGCTGCAGACCTTCGGCGGCTCCGGCTTCCTGCAGGAGTACCCGATCGAGCAGTACATCCGCGACGCCAAGATCGACACTCTGTACGAGGGCACCACGGCGATCCAGGGCCAGGACTACTTCTTCCGGAAGATCGTCCGCAACCAGGGCGCCGCGCTGAACTCCCTCGCCGAGGACATCAAGAAGTTCCTGGCGCTGGGCACCGGCGGCGAGGAGCTGTCGGGCGCCCGCGAGCACCTCGCGAAGGCCGCCGTGGAGCTGGAGGCGATCGTCGGCCTGATGCTGACCGACCTCGCGGCCACCGAGCAGGACGTGAAGAACATCTACAAGGTGGGCCTGAACACCACCCGCCTGCTGCTGGCCTCCGGTGACGTGATCGTCGGCTACCTGCTGCTCAAGGGCGCCGCCATCGCCGCCGAGAAGCTGCAGACGGCCTCCGCCAAGGACAAGGCCTTCTACACGGGCAAGATCGCGGCGGCGAAGTTCTTCGCGGCCAACGTCCTGCCGGGCGTCACGCTGGCCCGCAAGATCTCGGAGAACGTCGAGCTGGACCTGATGGAGCTGGACGAGGCCGCGTTCTAAAGGGTTCCGGATCCACCTCCAGGACCGGTTCCGCACCCACTGATCGCCGACGTGGGCCCGCTCCCGTACCGGGGGCGGGCCCACGCACGTCGTTAAGGTAAGCCCCATGAGCGCACCAGCCCGCTTCGACCGCGGCCACACCGACGACCTGATGTCCTTCCTGGCGGCGAGCCCGTCGCCGTACCACGCCGTGGCGAACACCGCCGAGCGGCTGGAGAAGGCGGGCTTCAGGCAGGTCGCCGAGACGGACGCCTGGGACGGGTCGAGCGGCGGCAGGTACGTGCTGCGCGGCGGGGCGATCGTCGCCTGGTACGTCCCCGAGGGCGCCGCCCCCCACACCCCCTTCCACATCGTCGGCGCGCACACCGACTCGCCCAACCTGCGCGTCAAGCCGCGGCCCGACAGCGGGGCCCACGGCTGGCGGCAGGTCGCCGTCGAGATCTACGGCGGCCCGCTGCTGAACTCCTGGCTCGACCGCGACCTGGGCCTGGCCGGCCGGCTGACCCTGCGCGACGGCTCCACGGTCCTGGTCGACGTGGACCGGCCGCTGCTGCGCGTGCCCCAGCTCGCCATCCACCTGGACCGCACCGTGACCTCGGACGGGCTCAAGCTCGACAAGCAGCGCCATCTGCAGCCGGTGTGGGGCCTCGGCGACGACCTGCGCGACGGCGACCTGATCGCCTTCCTGGAGGCGGAGGCGGGCCTGACGGCGGGCTCGGTGACCGGCTGGGACCTGATGACGCACCCGGTGGAGCGGCCCGCGTACCTCGGCCGGGACCGTGAGCTGGTCGCCGGGCCCCGGATGGACAACCTGCTGTCGGTGCACGCCGGCGCGGCCGCCCTGGCCGCCGCCGCGACCTCCGGCGCCGGGCTCACCCACATCCCCGTGCTGGCCGCCTTCGACCACGAGGAGAACGGCTCGCAGTCGGACACCGGTGCGGACGGACCGCTGCTCGGCACGGTGCTGGAGCGCTCGGTGTTCGCGCGCGGAGGCTCCTACGAGGACCGGGCCCGCTCCTTCGCCGGCACGGTCTGCCTGTCCTCCGACACGGGCCACGCCGTCCACCCCAACTACGCGGAACGGCACGACCCGACGCACCACCCGCGGGTCAACGGCGGCCCGATCCTCAAGGTCAACGTCAACAACCGCTATGCCACGGACGGTTCGGGCCGGGCGGTGTTCGCCGCCGCCTGCGAGAAGGCGGGCGTGCCGGTGCAGACGTTCGTCTCCAACAACTCCATGCCCTGCGGCACCACCATCGGCCCGATCACCGCGGCCCGGCACGGCATTCGCACCGTCGACATCGGCGTGGCGATCCTGTCGATGCACAGCGCCCGTGAACTGTGCGGCGCGGACGACCCGTTCCTGCTGGCGAACGCGCTGACGGCGTTCCTGGAGAGCTGAGTCCCACCGCTCGCCCCCCTGCGAAACCGTTATTTTTGAACCTGTTCAAACATGGTTGCCGCAGCGTACGATGCGCTTCGCTCTTCAACGATCTGCGTATCCGGTCTCGTGGGGGGACTACACGTGCGAAAGAGATCCCTGGCGCTCGCCTGCGCCTCCGTCGCCGCCGGCCTGCTGCTCGGCCCGGTGCCGGCCGCGCACGCTGCGGTCGCGCCCGTGCTGTACGGCGTCGGCAGCGGTGACCACCCGGGCGAGGGCCTGGTCCGGGTGTCCGCCTCGTCCGACACCGATATCACCTCGATCACCGCCCACCTGTACGCGCCGGGCTCCGCCGCCGACGCCCCGGAGGTCACCGAGGTCAGCGACTTCACCCCGGACTCCAGCACCGGCTTCTCGCACATGTGGCGGACCACCACCCCGCTGCGCCTGGCCGACCTCGGCACCTACCGCGTCGTCGTCGACCTGACCGACGCTGACGGGGACACCACCTCGGCCCAGGGCACCTACCAGTACGAGCTCGAAGCGAACCTGACGGATCTGCAGGCCACGCCGCAGAACCCGGACTACGAGCACCAGGACGTCACCGTCACCGGCGGCTTCACTGTCACCGACCCGCGCACCGGGGAGACGACGCCCGCGGCGGGCGCGGAGGTGGACCTGGAGATCTTCAATGGGGACGACGGGACGACCACGACCGGCACCGACGGCCGCTTCACCTTCACGTACCCCGTGACCGACGCGTCCAGCGCCGACGTCAACGCCTGGCTGCGGCTGGACGATCCCTTCTACCAGTCCCGGGCCAACGAGAGCGTCGGGGTCAGGGCCGTGCAGTCGGACACGCGCGTGACGCTCGACGCAGCCGAACTGAACGTCAAGGCCGGGCAGGCCGCGAAGGTCTCCGGGACCGCCGAGGTGTACGTCGGCGGGGCGTGGAAGCCGCTGGCCGGAGCCACGGTGGACGAGATCTGGTCCGACGAGTTCGGCGGCGTGGCCTCGCGGCCCGTCACGGGCGCCGACGGCCGCTTCACGGGACAGCTGACGCTGCCGAAGACCGGCACGGTCGAAGTGCAGGTGCGCAGCGGGACCTTCCTGAAGTTCAGCGAGCTGCAGAGGGTCAAGGTCTACGTCGCACAGAAGACGTCCCTGACCAACTTCACCGCGACCCTCGACAAGTACTCCGTGCTGACCGCCAAGGGCCTGCTGAACACCGGCAAGAGCCGGCCGACGGAAGCCGTGTACAAGGTCGAGCTGCAGTACTCGGCCGACGGGAAGACCGGCTGGAAGACCATGAAGACGGTCACCCCGGGCAGCTTCGAGCCGGGAACCGGCGCCACCTTCAAGGGCACCTTCGACGCGCCCTACAAGGGCTACTACCGGGCGCACTTCAAGGGCAGCCGCGACTTCCAGGAGTCGTACGGCTCCGTCGTGCAGGCCGCCCGCACGCCGACCCGGATCACCGACGGCAACGCCTCGCCCGAGCCGGTCCGCAAGGGCCGCACGATCACGTACCGGGGCAAGCTGCAGCACTACACCTCGGGCGCCTGGAAGGCCTACGGCGGCCAGAAGGTGAAGATCCTGTTCAGGCCCAAGGGCTCCAGTACCTGGTACGACATGGGCAACGCCACCACCCGCTCGGACGGCACGTTCAGCAAGGGCTCCACGGCCTCCAAGGACGGCACGTGGGTCGCGGTGCTCCTGTACCCGAACAGCACCCACCTGGTCGGCTCCGGACGCGAGGACTACGTCGACGTGACCTGAGCGCCCGTCAGGGCCGCCCCGAGCATGTCCGGGGCGGCACCGGGTACCCGGACGGCACCGGAGATTCCGGAACCGGAAGAGGAGGCGACGACTTATGGGCCTCGGCGGGTGCATCATCCTCATCGCCGTGGGAGCCATCCTCACGTTCGCGACGGACTGGCACATGCAGGGGGTCAACCTCGACCTCGTCGGCATCATCCTGATGGCCGTCGGGCTCATCGGAATCGCCACGTTCAGCGGCATCGCACGGCGACGGCGGGTCGTGGTCCCGCCGACGCCCGTGGTCGAGGAGGAACCCCACCACCATCACCGCGGCGACGGCTACACCGACGGGTACGGCGTGTGAGGTTCGCCGGCTCCCGGGCGTCGGCTACCGCTCGTCCATCCCGGCCAGGACGAGCGGCAGCCGGTCGGCGCCGCCCTCGGTGAGGCGGACCGGGACGCCCCAGTCCTGCTGGTGGACGTGGCAGGCGGGGTATTCGTCGGCAGGGTCGTCGTCACAGCTCGCCGCCATCGCTGAGACGTGCAGGACGCCCTCCGTGAGGGCCGGGTTCAGCTCCAGCTCGCGCGAGAGGTCCGTGTCCGCTCCGTCGCCCTTGAGCAGCAGCTCGGGCGGGGTCGAGGAGACCAGCAGACGGGTCGAGGGGCCGTAGCGCACGTCCAGCTTCTGCCCCGCCGGGGCCTGGAAGACCACGTCCAGCCGCAGGCGGCCGGGGGAGACCTCGGTCGCCGCGCGCCGGGTGCGGTGCGCCACCGCCGCCACGCGGACCGCCTCCTCGGGCAGCCGCAGCCGGGTGAGCCGGTGCCGTGCCGACTCCACCACCACGATGTCGTCGCCGACGAGGACGGCGTCGCTGGGCTCGCGCAGATCGGTGGCGAGGGTGCTGACCTCGCCGGTGGCGGGGTCGTAGCGGCGCAGGGCGTGGTTGTAGGTGTCGGCGACCGCCACCGAGCCGTCCGGGAGGGCGGTGACGCCCAGCGGATGCTGGAACAGCGCCTGTTCGGCGGCCCCGTCCCGGTGCCCGAAGTCGAACAGGCCGGTGCCGACGGCGGTGTGGACGTGTCCGTCCGGGTCCACCCAGCGCAGGGCCGAGGTCTCGGAGTCGGCGACCCAGAGCCGGTCGGCGGTGGCCGCGAGGCCGGAGGGCTGCGCGAACCAGGCCTCGGCAGCGGGTCCGTCGACCAGTCCCTCGTTGGTGGTGCCCGCCGCCACGGCGACGGTCCGCGCAGTGGGGTCGTACGTCCACAGCTGGTGGACGCCCGCCATGGCGATCCACACCTTGCCGCCGAAGACGGCCACGTCCCAGGGGGAGGAGAGGTCGACCTCGCGGGCCGGACCGGAGGTCGGCGACCCCTGCCACCACTGCCGGCCGGTGCCGGCCAGGGTGGTCACCCCACCGGTGGCCAGGTCCAGGCGGCGCAGGGCGTGGTTGACGGTGTCGGCGACGACCACCGCGGTGCCGTCGCCGACGAGCGCGAGCCCCTGCGGCTCGCTGAAGCAGGCCTCCTCGGGGCCGCCGTCCGCGAACCCGCGGGTGCCGCTGCCGATCCGCCGTACGACCGTCTCGGCGTCCCCGGCCAGTTCCACCAGTTGGTGCCGGGTGGTGTCGCTGACCAGGAAGGTCCCGGACGGCAGGAGCAGCGCCTTGCCCGGGAAGCGGAGCGTCGTCGGCTCCGGCTCCGGCGGCACGTACGGACCGTCGCCCCGGCGCAATGTGCCCTTCGCCCCGTGCTCGGCCTCCAGCTCCTCGACCAGCCGCTCGATGGCGTGCGCATGGCCCTCGCCGGCGTGCTGGGCGACCACGTACCCCTCGGGGTCGATGACGACGAGGGTCGGCCAGGCCCGGACCGCGTACTGCTTCCAGGTGGCCAGCTCGGGGTCGTCCAGCACCGGGTGCTCCACGCCGTACCGCTCCACCGCGTCCACGACCGCCCGGTGCTCGGCCTCGTGCACGAACTTCGGCGAATGCACACCGATGACCACCACCGTGTCCCGGTGCTTCTCCTCCAACTCACGCAGCTCGTCGAGGACGTGCAGGCAGTTCACACAACAAAATGTCCAGAAATCCAGCAGGACGATGCGTCCGCGCAGGTCGGCCAGGGTGTACTGCTTGTCTCCCGTGTTCAGCCAGCCGCCCTTGCCGATCAGCTCGGGGGCGCGGACGCGGACGCGTCGGGGTGCGGAGTCGGTCATGGCTCCAAGGGTGCCACCGTGCACCGACAACGGGTGCGGCGGCCGTCTCAGCCCTGGCGGACCACGTCCGTGCCGGGGCCGCCGGACAGCGTGTCCCGGCCCGGACCGCCGTACAGCCGGTCGTTACCGCTGTTGCCGTACAGCCGGTCGTCGCCACTGTCGCCGTACAGCACGTCGTCGCCCCTGCCGCCGTACAGCGTGTCGGCGCCGGCCCCGCCGTGGATCGTGTCGTCGCCGTCGTCGCCGGACAGGTCCTGGCCCCTGCCGCCGCCGCGCAGCACGTCGTCGCCCTTGCCGCCCTTCGCGATGACCAGGTCTCCGTCCGCGTGGATGGTGTCATTGCCGTCGTCGCCGAAGGCCAGCCCGGTCTCGCCCACCGTCAGCGTGTCGTTGCCCGGGCCGCCCGAGACGTCGTTGCCGTCGAGGCGTCCGGTGTCGGTGAGCCGGTCGTTGCCGGCGCCCAGGGAGATCCGGGCGAAGTAGTAGACCTGGTCGGTGGCGTTGTCGTAGGCGACCGTGTCGTTGCGGTCGCCGAGGTCCATCGTCAGGGCCGGGTACGGGTCCTGGCTCTCCTCGGTGGTGACCGTGCAGGAGACCTCGGTGGCGTCCGCCCTGTCGGGGTGGACGCACCCGTGGCCCGCACTGATCGGGACGACGTCGTCGATCAGGTAGGTGATGCCCGCGCCGCCGCCGGTCAGCGACGCGGTGACGGTGGCCTTGTTGGTCTGGCCGGCGGCGGCCCGGTAGGCGAGCTGCCAGCCGTACTGGTTGACCTCGGCGGTGGCCGGCCGCGTCGCGGCACCGGCGGTGCCGGCCACGGTGAGCGGTACGGCCAGGGCGGCGCCCAGGGCCAGGGCGGCCACCGGGACGGCGCGAGCCGCACGGCGGCGGGCGGGACGAGAGGACATGGGGAACCTCCACGAGGAACGTATCGATCGCTTCCGTCGCGTTCGACTCGGGATCGTCACCCGGGGTTGGTCAACCACCCCGAGAACACCGGAAGTTCACCGCCGGGCCACCCCCTGTCCCGGTGGAGTCCCGGGCCCGGTCAGGTGAGGGCGTGACCGGTCGTCGCGTCCACGTGCTCGGGTACCTCCTCGTGCCGGTCGCCGACGGTGGGGGTTCCGGTGGGCTCGAGGAGCAGGATCTCGGTGGGCACGCGCGCGTACGGCTTGTGCTCGGTGCCGCGCGGGACGGTGAACACCGACCCCCTGGGGAGGACGACGGTGCGCTCACCGGCCGGCTCCCGCAGGGCGATGCTCAGTTCGCCCGCGAGGACCAGGAAGAACTCGTCCGTGTCGTCGTGCACGTGCCACAGGTGCTCGCCCTCGACCTTCGCCACGCGGACGTCGTAGTCGTTGACGGTCGCGACGATGCGGGGGCTCCACCGCTCGGTGAAGGAGGCGAGGGCCGCCTCCAGGGAGATCGGTTCCATGCGTCCATCGTCGGGGGTGCCGGAGCGGCCGACGAGTGCTAGAAATCGCATATGCCGCAAGGATCCTCTCACCGTGTCGTGCTGGTGGTCGACGAGAACTCCAACCCCTTCGAGATGAGCTGCGCCATCGAGATCTTCGGGCTGCGACGGCCCGAACTGGGACGGGACCTGTACGAGTTCCGGCTGTGCGCGGCGGAGCCCGAGACCCGGATGCGGGACGGTTTCTTCACGCTCACCGGGGTCGCCGGGCTGGAGGCCGCCGAGCAGGCCGACACGCTGATCGTGCCGAACCGGCCCGACACGGAGGTCCCCCGCTCCGCGCGTGTCCTGGACGTCGTACGCCGGGCACACGCGCGTGGCGCCCGGCTGGTCGGCTTCTGCTCGGGCGCGTTCACCCTCGCGGAGGCGGGGCTGCTGGAGGGGCGCCGGGCGGCCTGCCACTGGATGTGGGCGGAGGCCTTCCGGGTCCGTTTCCCCCGAGTGCTCCTGGAGCCGGACGTGCTCTTCGTGGACGACGGCGACATCCTCACCGCCTCGGGCAGCGCCTCCGCGCTCGACCTGGGCCTGCACATCGTGCGCCGCGACCATGGCGCGGAGATCGCCAACCACGTCTCCCGGCGGCTGGTCTTCGCCGCCCACCGGGACGGCGGGCAGCGGCAGTTCGTGGAGCGGCCGGTGCCGTACGTGCCCGACGAGTCGCTGGGCCCGCTGCTGGCCTGGGCGCAGGAGCGGCTCGGCGAGCCGCTGACGGTGGCGGACCTGGCCGCCCGCGCGGCCGTCTCCCCGGCCACGCTCCACCGCCGCTTCCGCAGCCAGCTGGGCACGACCCCGCTGGCCTGGCTCACCGGGGAGCGGGTGGCGCTGGCGTGCCGGCTGATCGAGCGGGGCGAGGAGCGCCTGGACGTCGTCGCGGCCCGCAGCGGCCTGGGCACCGCGGCCAACCTCCGGGCACGGCTGCGCCGCGAGACGGGGCTGAGCCCGTCGGGGTACCGGAGGGCTTTCGGGCGACCGCCGAAGCGTCCGCCCCTCCTTACGGCTCCGTGAGGATCACTCCGTGTCGGGGAACGGTAACCGTATGAGATTCCTCGTACGCGACCGGCTCCTCGGTATCGGTGACGACTACTGGATCGAGGACGAGCACGGCCGGAAGGTGTTCCTCGTCGACGGCAAGGCCATGCGGCTGCGGGACACCTTCGAGCTGAAGGACGCCCAGGGGCGGGTCCTGATCGACATCCACCAGAAGATGTTCGCGCTGCGCGACACCATGGTGATCGAACGGGACGGCGAGGGCCTGGCCACCATCAAGCGCAAGCGGCTCTCCCTGCTGCGCAACCATTACCGGGTGTCCCTGGTCGACGGCACCGACCTGGACGTCAGCGGCAAGATCCTCGACCACGAGTTCGCCATCGAGTACGACGGCGAACTCCTCGCGGTCATCTCCCGCCGCCGGCTGCACGTCCGGGACACGTACGGCGTCGACATCGTGCGCGACGACGCGGACCCGGCGCTGCTGATCGCGGTGGCGGTGTGCGTGATCCATCTGGCGCAGAAGGAGCGGGAGGACGACTAGGAACGGTCGGTCCGGTCCCGGGGCCTGTCACCGGCACACCCGAGCGTCAGCGGCGCGGCGGCTCCAGGCCGAGGACACGGTCCTTCAGGGCCGGGAACTGCTCACGGGTGGCCGCCACCTTCGCCGGGTCGAAGTCGACCGTGAGGACCTCCTCGCCGGCGCCCGCCTCGGCGAGCACCTCGCCCCACGGATCCACCACGATCGAGTGACCCGCCTGCGGAACTCCGGCATGCGTCCCGGCCGTTCCACACGCGAGCACGAACGCCTGGTTCTCCACCGCCCGCGCCTGAGCCAGCAGTGTCCAGTGCGAGCGTCGCCGCTCGGGCCAGCCCGCCGGGATCACCAGCGTCTCGGCGCCGGCGTCGACGAGGGAGCGGAAGAGTTCGGGGAAACGGAGGTCGTAGCAGGTGGCCACGCCGAGGGTGGTCCCGGGCAGCCGGACGGTCACCAGGTCGTGCCCGGCACCCATCAGCACGGCCTCGCCCTTGTCGAAACCGAAGCGATGGATCTTCCGGTAGGCCGCGGCCAGATCACCGGAGGGGGAGAAGACCAGGGAGGTGTTGTAGAGCGGGCCGTCCGGGTCGCGCTCCGGGACGGAGCCCGCGTGCAGCCACACGCCCGCGTCGCTCGCCGCCTTGGCCATCAGCTCGTACGTCGGGCCTTCCAGCGGCTCGGCCTCCGGGCCGAACTCCTCGTAGGCGAAGGCGCCGGTGGTCCACAGCTCGGGCAGGACCACGAGGTCGGCCCCGGCCTGTTCCCGGACGAGCGCGGCCACCCGCTGCCGCCTGGAGGCGACCGATTCGCCCTCGTCCACGGCGATCTGGATCAGCGAGGCGCGCACACTACCACCGTCCTGGCATTCGAGTTGTCCACACGGGCCTACGATCGTCACACGAAAGCACTGCCGGGGTGCCTCACAGCAGCGTAACTTAGCGTCTCAAGACACCCACCTCCCGCTGGCAACGCTGCCACAACCTGCCCGTGTACCGACCGCCGAGGGGTCCCGTTCCGTGAGTCTGCATCCCACCCTCCAGCCCTACGCCGACGCCTGGACCCACTCCATCGAAGCGATATCCGAGCTGGTGGGCTCGCTCCCGGAGGGTGAGTGGAACCGGCGCACCCCGTGCCCGGGCTGGTCAGTCCGTGACGTGGTGTCGCATGTGATCGGCCTGGACTGCGAGATGCTCGGCGACCCTCGGCCCATCCACACCCTGCCCCGCGACCTCTTCCACGTCACCAACGAGCACCAGCGGTACAACGAGATGCAGGTCGACGTCCGCCGCCATCACACGGCGCCGGAGATGACGTCCGAGCTGGAGTACACGGTCATCCGCCGCAACCGCCAGCTGCGCAACGAGTCCCGCGACCCCGGCACCAACGTGCGCGGCCCGATGAGCACCGACATCACCCTCGAACGGGCCATGCGGGCCCGGGCCTTCGACGTCTGGGTGCACGAGCAGGACCTGCGCACGGCCCTCGGCCGCCCCGGCAACCTCGACTCGCCGGGCGCGCACATCGCCCGTGACGTCCTGCTGGCCGCGCTGCCCGAGGTCGTCGCCCGGGAAGCGAACGCGCCGCGCAGCTCGGCGATCGTGTTCGACGTGCACGGTCCCGTCGAGTTCCTGCGCACCATCCGCGTCGACATCCAGGGCCGCGGCACGCTGGAGTCCGCCCCCGCCCTCGGCCCGGCCGCCACGCTCAACCTCGACTGGGAGACCTACGTCCGCCTGGCCTGCGGCCGTGTCAGCCCGGAGGCGGTCGCGGACCGCGTCAAGACGGAGGGCGACCCGGATCTGACGGCGGCGATCCTCCGCAACTTCACGGTGACGTCGTAAGGTCCCTCTCGCGGTCGGACAATCGGTGTCGCCGGTCACCTGCCGTCACTGGCGTGCGGGCATGACCGACACCTCGGCGACGCCCCGCACCGACGACCTTCCGCCCCGGCTCACCCGGCTCGTCTTCCACGGCCCCCTCTCCGAGGCCCGTGCGGCGGGGATGGTCCGGCGCCTCGCCGGCACCCGGCCCGGCAGCGTCCTGGACATCGGGTGCGGCTGGGGCGAGTTGATGCTGCGCGTGCTGGAGGCCGTACCGCGGGCCCGCGTAGTCGGCGTCGACGTGAGCGGTGCGGACCTCGCCCGGGGCCGGGGGAACGCCGAGGCGCGCGGCCTGGCGGACCGGGTGGAGTTCGTCGAGGAGTCCGCCCTGGGCACGCGGCGCGGCCCGGCCGACCTGGTGCTCTGCCTGGGCGCGAGCCAGGCGCTGAGCACCGCCGAGCCCCCCGTCGCCGAGGCGCTGCGCGAGCTGCGCCGGCTGGTGGCCGACGGCGGGCGGGTGCTGCTCGGCGAGGGCTTCTGGCAGCGTCCGCCCACCGACGCCGAGCTGGCCGGCATGTGGCCGGACGCGTCCGCCGGCGACCACCACGACCTGGGCACCCTGCTCGATCTCGCGGTGGAGGCCGGTTTCCGGCCCGAGTGGACGGAGACGGCGAGCCTGGACGAGTGGGAGGAGTTCGAGTCGGCGTACCAGGCGGACGCTGAGGTGTGGCTCGCGGCCCATCCCGCTCATCCGTCGGCCGCGGCGATCCGCGAGCGCCTGGACCGGCACCGGGCGCAGTGGCTCTCCTACCGCGGCGTGCTCGGCCTCGCCTACCTCACCCTCGTGCCGGTCGCCGCCTGAGACAGGTTCTCGGCGGCCCCGGTGGTCTCGGTGGTCTCGCGTTCTTGGCGTTCGCGTTCCGGACACGGGTGGTGCGCGCTCGGGACGGAGAGCGGCTCACGCGGGCACGTGCACCGTCTCCACCCGGCTCGCCACCAGCCGTTCCCGCTCCCGGCGGGCCGCCCGGCCGCGCAGCCGCAGGATCTGGCTCACGCCCAGCGCCTGGAGGACGAACACGGCCGAGAACGCCACCGTGTAGTCGTCATCCGTCGCGTCCAGCAGGACACCGATCGCGAACAGGGTCGTCATCGAGGCGATGAAGCCACCCATGTTGGTGATGCCGGACGCGGTGCCCTGTCGCTCGGGCGGGTTGGCGGGGCGGGCGAAGTCGAAGCCCAGCATCGAGGCCGGGCCGCAAGCGCCGAGGACGGCGCAGAGGGTCAGCAGCAGCCACATCGGTGCGTGGTCGCCGGGCCAGGCGAGGGTGAGCGCCCACAGGGCAGCCGTCGCCGCAACGGTGCCCAGGGCCAGCGGGAGCCGGGCCGCGTGGTGCCGGGCGACGATCTGGCCGTAGACCAGGCCGATCACCATGTTGGACAGGACGACCAGGGTCAGCAGTTCACCGGCCGTGGCACGGCTGAGGCCCTGCGCCTGGACCAGGAACGGCAGGCCCCACAGCAGCAGGAACACCATCGCCGGGAACTGGGTGGTGAAGTGCACCCACAGACCGAGCCGGGTGCCGGGCTCCCGCCAGGACGCCGCGATCTGCCGGCGTACGTAGGCCACGCCCTGGTGCGGGGACGGCTCCGGCTCGTGCCCCTCGGGGTGGTCCTTCAGGAACAGCAGCGTCAGCACGAGCACGACCACGCCGGCCAGCGCGCTGCCCGCGAACGCCGGGGTCCAGCCGACGCCGTGCAGCAGCCGGGCGAGGACCAGGGTGGAGACGAGGTTGCCCGCCATGCCGACCAGTCCGGCGAGCTGCGCGACCAGCGGCCCGCGCCGGACCGGGAACCAGCGGGTGCCGAGGCGCAGCACGCTGATGAAGGTCATCGCGTCACCGCACCCGAGCAGCGCGCGCGAGGCGAGCGCCGTGCCGTAGGAGGGGGAGAAGGCGAAGCCGAGCTGGCCCGCCGTGAACAGGACGGCGCCGATGCCGAGCACCCTCTTGGTGCCGAGCCGGTCCACCAGCAGCCCGACGGGTATCTGCATGCCCGCGTAGACCAGCAGCTGCAGGATCGAGAAGGTCGACAGGGCGGAGGCGCCCACGTGGAAGCGGTCGGCCGCGTCCAGGCCGGCCACGCCCAGGGACGTACGGAAGATGACGGCGACGAAGTAGACCGCGACGCCGATGGACCACACCGCGACGGCGCGGCGGCCGCCCGGGGGGTCCCCCGGCAGAGTGGCGCTGTTCATCGCACCTCACCCCGCGCGAGGTGTGAGAACCAGCTCACGTGCCGGTGCACGATCCCGACCGCCGCCTCCGCGTCCCCGGAGCGCAGCGCGGCCAGGATCTCCTCGTGCTCGGCCAGCGTCTTGGCGATCCGGTCGGGGTGGGAGTGCATGACCGCGACGCCCATCCGCAGCTGGCGGTCGCGCAGCTGGTCGTAGAGGCGGGAGAGGATCTCGTTGCCGCCGCTGCGCACGATCTCGGCGTGGAAGCAGCGGTCGGTCCTCGCGGCGGCGGCCAGATCACCGGCCGCGGCCTGCGCCTTCTGCTGCTCCAGCAGTTCCGCCAGCCGCTCCAGCAGCCCGGGCGGGGCCGGTACGGCCTTGCGGGCCGCGTGCTGCTCCACCAGCAGCCGGGTCTCCACGACGTCGGCGATCTCCTGCGCGGAGACGGGCAGGACCAGGGCTCCCTTCTTCGGGTACAGCCTGATCAGGCCCTCCACCTCCAGTCTGAGCAGCGCCTCCCGGACGGGCGTGCGCGAGACCCCCACGGCCTCGGCCAGCTCTCCCTCGGTGAGCAGCGTCCCGCCCTCGTAGCGGCGGTCGAGGACGCCCTGCTTGACGTGGCTGTAGACACGGTCTGCGGCGGGTGGTTGCTTCACGGGCGTGGCCATGCCCACAGGATAGATACAACACGTACGCATGAGGGTGCCCCGTCCACCATGCGGGCGTGACGCAGATCTCACCCAGCGCCCGCACAACCTTCTGTGCTACTTACGTGTCCCACACGTGCGGCCCCACTCGCTTGCCACCTCAACTCGGCCGCATATCAGGGGCATTCAAGACAATCGGGGTATTTCACTTTGATTACCGGCATCAAGGGCACCCGCCGCATCCGCCGAGCAACCGCCGTCGCCGTCACCGCCGGCGCGATGCTCGCCACCGGGGCCCTCACCGCGGCGCCCGCGCAGGCCGTCACGACGCCCTCGATCGTGGCCAAGGGCGGCTACGTGATGAACAACTCGAGCGGCTCGACGCTGTACACGAAGGCAGCCGACACCCAGCGCTCCACCGGCTCCACCACCAAGATCATGACCGCCAAGGTCGTGCTCGCCCAGTCGAACCTCAACCTCGACTCCAAGGTGACGATCCAGAAGGAGTACAGCGACTACGTCGTCCGGAACAACGCCTCCCAGGCGCACCTGATCGTCGGCGACAAGGTCACCGTCCGCCAGCTGCTGTACGGGCTGATGCTGCCCTCCGGCTGCGACGCCGCCTACGCGCTCGCCGACAAGTACGGCACCGGCACCACCCGGGCCAAGCGCGTGGCGAACTTCATCGGCAAGATGAACACCGCCGCCAAGAACCTGGGTCTGACGCACACCCACTTCGACTCGTTCGACGGCATCGGCAACGGCTCCAACTACTCGACGCCGCGCGACCTGACGAAGATCGCCAGCAGCGCGATGAAGAGCTCCACGTTCCGCACGATCGTCAAGACGAAGTCGTACACCGCGAAGACGATCACCAAGACGGGCAGCACCCGCACGATGAGCCCGTGGACCAACACCAACGGGCTCCTCAGCAGCTACAGCGGCACCATCGGCGTGAAGACCGGCTCCGGCCCCGAGGCCAAGTACTGCCTGGTCTTCGCCGCGACCCGGAACGGCAAGACGGTCATCGGCACCGTCCTCGCCTCCACCTCCATCGCCCAGCGCGAGGCGGACGCCAAGAAGCTCCTCACCTACGGCTTCGCCAAGCTCGGCTGACACCCTCACAGACGAACGGGCCCGCCGCGAACACGCGGCGGGCCCGTTCGCGTAGGGTGCCCCCGTCATGGACGCACAGGGGGACGCCGCCGAGCCGTGGGAGACGGCCGCCGCGCTGGTCCGGGCCGCGCAGGGCGGAGACGCCCTGGCCATGGACGAGCTGCTGACGCTGGTGACGCCGTACGTGACCCGGCTGTGCCGCCCGATCGCCCCGGGCGACGTGCCCGACGCCGTCCAGGAGTCGCTGGTCGCGGTCTTCAAGGGCCTGCGCGGCTTGCGCGACCCGCTCGCCTTCTACGGCTGGGTGCGCACGGTCACCGTCCGCGAGGCGGTCCGGGTCGCCCGGCGCACCGCCGTCGAGGAACCGGCCGACCCCGCCGACCTGGCCCGGCTCGGCGGACTGCGCGCCGGGTCCGACGGGGAGCTGCCCGCCGACGTCCGGGACGTGCTCGTCCGTCTCCCGGTCCGGCACCGGGCCGTACTGGTCCTGCGCGAGCTGGAGGGCCTGGACGAGGCCGCCGTGGCCGGCCTGCTCGGCGTCCCCACGGGCACCGTCAAGTCCCGGCTGCACCGGGCCCGTTCCTCCTTCCGGAAGGCGTGGTCGAGATGACCGACGACCCCGTGCGGCGCCTGCGCGTGCTGGCCGCCGGTCTGCACGCCGGCATGTACACCGAGGAACACCTGGCGCTGCCGTACGAGCGGGTCTGGGCCGTGGTCTCCGACCTCTCCGTCGAGCTGCCCCATCTGGTCCCGTTCCTGCTTGAGTTCCGCGTCCCGGCGGGCGACGCGGACCGCAAGCAGGCGCGGGCGGTGGGTCGCTCGGGCCTGCGCGAGGACTTCGAGGTACGGCTCTCTCCCGGCTGGTGCCTGATGCAGTCACGCCTGATCGTGGGCGGCATGGCAGCCGCGCCGGAGGGCGGCGGAACGCGCTTCGCGGTCCTCGGCGCGACACGCCCCACCGCCCTGCGCCCGGTCCAGTGGCTCTACGGCCACCTGCTCGGCGAGCGGCGCGGACGGGCGTTCGTGCGCCGGGTCGCCGAGCGGGCGGAGCCGCGTTAGCGCGCCTGGACGAAGAGTTTCCGCACGGCCTCCGCCACCTCCCCGGGCCGCTCCTGGGGCAGGTAGTGCCCGGCGCCGGGCACCAGCCGCACCGTCAGATCGTCGGCGTACGGCTCCGACCCGGCGAGCAGCGACGGCGCGACCACGACGTCCCGCTCCCCGCCGAGCAGCAGCGTGGGCACGGCGAGCCGGTGCCGGCGCCAGGTCCCGCGGGCCAGCGCGGGGATGTCGTGCAGGACGTACTGCCAGAACAGGGACTGTGCGGCGGGCGCGCTCACGGCGGTCGCGGCCGCGTACTCGGCGAGCTCGGCGTCCGTCCACACCGACGGGTCGGCCACCTGGTGACGCAGCAGGAAGCGGGTGAAACCGGGCCAGTGCCGCAGGACGGCCCGCCCGAGCGCCGGGTACTCGACGAACGCGGTGTACCACATCCGCCACACGTTGGGCAGCACCGCCCGGTGCCGGGGCCAGGGGTGGGACATGTTGAGGGCCAGGTACCCGGTGAACCTCTCCGGCGCCCGCAGGCACAGCCGGAACCCCAGGTGGGCACCCCAGTCGTGGCCGACCAGGCCGACCCGCTCCAGCCCGAGCGCGTCGAGCAGCGCGAGGGCGTCCTGGGCGAGTGCGTCCATGTCGTAGCCGTGCCGGGTGAGTTCGGACCAGCCGAAGCCCCGCAGGTCGGGGCAGATCAGCCGGTACCCGTCCGGCAGCAGGGCGGCGACCTTGTGCCAGGCGTACCAGTGCTGCGGGAACCCGTGCAGCATCAGCAGCGGTACGCCGGTGCCGTACTCGGCAAGGTGCAGCCGGGTGCCCCGGACCTCCAACCGGCGGTGCTCCGCACGTATGTCCTCCGGCATCAGCCGGTCTGACACGACGACGGTGTGCGGTGCCATCCATGCCCCCTCTCGGGCCGGTGCGGTCCCCCGACGGGTCCGCGTCGCCGGGGCAGGAGGAGGGGCGGGTGCGAAAGGTTCCCTCCGTTCTTCTTCTCGTCTCCGAGGCGGGCTTTCTCACGAGAGCTGGTCGTAGGTCTTGAAGGTGTAGGAGGCGTCGTAGGACATCAGGTTGTGGTCGGCCGCCGGTAGGCCGAGCCGTCGGTTCAGGGGCGCCGCGAGCGGCCCGCAGTGCTCGGCCGCCGGAGCGGTGAAGGTGTCGTCGTACGCCGAGAACTCGATCACCGGCGGATCCTGGGAGACCCACTTGGAGGGGCCCGAGCGCTTCAGCTGGAAGTCGGCGGGTGCGCTCGCGCCGATGATGCAGCCGTGGGGCAGCAGCGGGCCTGTGAGCCGGAAGCGGAGGCTGAACCGGCCGGTGTAGAAGTCGGACCGGCCACCGTACTCCGGCTGTATCGCGATCCCCAGGGCCGGCGCGTGATCGCCTGCGGGGGTGCCGGTCAGCCCGCCCGGCACCGCGGTCGGCGCACTGTGCATCGCTCCCCACACCTGCCCGTTGCTGCCGTCCGGCAGCGGACCCTCGGCGTGCGTCATGGTGATCGGGGCGAGGTCCACGGTGACCTCGCCGATGGTCAACCGCGGGGCAGCGGTGTGCACTTCGCATCTCCAGCGGGCCGGGTCGACGCCGTCGGGCAGAGGGGGGCAGTCGCTGAAGTCGGTCGCGGACGGGTGGTTCAGATGAACGAACCCGGCAAGCGGCCCGCCGCGGGCGAACGGCATGAGGCGATCGACGTCAGCGACTTCGTGTACGCGGCGACGGGGGCCCGGCTACGACACGCGAGTCGAGCGGGTTGCAGAAGGAGATGCCGGCCATCCAGAGGGAGACGCTGGCCACGCAGAAGGCCACCCTCGCCGTGCAACAAGCCATGGTCCGGGCGATGGAACGCATCGCCGACCGACTCGACGCCCTGGTCCTCGAACGCGCCGCACCCGTGGTCCACCCCACCACGGAGTCCGTACTGGCCGACTGGCGGCAGCGGTTGTCCGTGACGGAGGACGTGTGGACGGTGGCCGTGGTGATCGCCCCCGTGCTCGTCGAGAAGGCTGAGCTGCGCGAGCCGCTCGAATCGATCGCGGCCCGTACGGGCCTCACGGAGCACCGCGTCAACGAGTGCCTGCGCCTGCTGCGCCGCCACACCTGCATCCGCTCACGGGGCGGAGCGGAGGACGGGGCCCCGGTGTACGTGCTCAACCAGGGGTGAAAAAGGGGGAGGGGCGGTCGCAACCCAAACTTGCGGCCGTCCCCTCCGAGCCTTCGAGGCTACCCTTCGAGGCTACCCTTCGAGGCCGTCAGGCCCAGCTGATCAACCGCTTCGGCTGCTCCAGGATCGCCGCCACGTCGGCAAGGACCTTGGAGCCCAACTCGCCGTCCACCAGGCGGTGGTCGAAGCTCAGGGCCAGGGTGGTGACCTGGCGCGGCTTGACCTTGCCCTTGTGGACCCACGGCTGGAGCTTGATCGCGCCGACCGCGAGGATCGCGGACTCGCCAGGGTTCAGGATCGGCGTACCGGTGTCGACGCCGAAGACGCCGACGTTGGTGATGGTCACCGTGCCGCCCTGCATCGCCGCCGGGGAGGTCTTGCCCTCCCGGGCCGTCGTCACCAGCTCGCCCAGTGCCTCGGCCAGTTGCGGAAGCGTCCTGGCGTGGGCGTCCTTGATGTTCGGGACGATCAGGCCGCGCGGGGTGGCCGCGGCGATGCCCAGGTTGACGTAGTGCTTGAGCACGATCTCCTGGTTCGCCTCGTCCCAGGACGCGTTGACGTCCGGGTTGCGCTTGATGGCGACCAGCAGCGCCTTGGCGATCAGCAGGAGCGGGTTGACCCGAAGGCCCTGGAACTCCTTGTCCTGCTTGAGTTCCTCGACCAGCTTCATCGTGCGCGTCACGTCCACCGTCACGAACTCCGTGACGTGCGGGGCCGTGAAGGCCGAACCGATCATGGCCTGCGCCGTCGCCTTGCGGACACCCTTGACCGGGACACGCGTCTCACGGGCGCCGTCGTAGGTCACGACAGCCGCGGGAGCCGGGGCCGTCGCGGGGGCCTCCACGGCCGGCTGCACCGCAGCGGGAGCCTCGGCGGCCCGGGGAGCCGCCGCCGCGTGGACGTCCTCGCGGGTGATGACACCGTCCGGTCCGGAAGGAGTGATCGTCGCGAGGTCGACGCCGAGGTCCTTCGCCAGCTTCCGCACCGGCGGCTTGGCCAGCGGCCGGGCCTGGGCGGGGACGGCGGGGGCGCCGTGGCCGTTCAGCTCGGTCTGGACGGCCTGGGCGGCCGCCGGGACCTTGACCTCGGGGCCCTTGCGCGGGCGGCGCTTGGTGGAGGAGGCCGCCACGCCGTAGCCGACCAGGACCGGCTGGCGGCCGGCCGGCTTGGGCTCCTCCTCGGGCTCCTCGGGGGCCGCCGCCGGCTGCTCGGGGGCCGCCGCCGGCGCACCGCCCGCCACCTCGACCGCGATGATGGCCGTGCCCACGTCCACCGTGGTGCCCTCGGGGAAGCGCAGCTCGCGGACCACACCGTCGTAGGGGATGGGGAGCTCGACGGCCGCCTTGGCGGTCTCGACCTCGCACACCACCTGGCCGTCGGTGACCGTGTCACCCGGCTGCACGTACCACTTGAGGATCTCGGCCTCGGTGAGTCCCTCGCCCACGTCGGGCATCTTGAACTCGCGTACGGAAGCTTCCGTCATCGTCGTCACGAACCCTCTCCTCAGTACGCCAGGGCACGGTCGACGACGTCGAGCACCCGGTCGAGACCCGGCAGGTACTCCTCCTCCAGGCGCGCCGGCGGGTACGGGGCGTGGTAGCCGCCGACCCGGAGCACCGGGGCCTCCAGGTGGTAGAAGCAGCGCTCCGTGATCCGGGCGGCGATCTCCGCGCCGGAGCCGAAGAACACCGGCGCCTCGTGCACGACGACCAGGCGGCGGGTCTTCTCCACCGAAGCCTGGACGGAGTCGAAGTCGAGGGGGCTGACCGAGCGCAGGTCCAGCACCTCCAGGGACTTGCCCTCCTCGGCGGCCGCGTCGGCGACCTCCTGGCACAGCTTCACCATCGGGCCGTAGGCGGCCAGGGTCAGGTCGGTGCCCTCCCGGACGACCCGCGCCTTGTGCAGCGGGCCGGGGATCGCGTCGGTGCTGACCTCGCCCTTGTCCCAGTAGCGCCGCTTGGGCTCGAAGTAGATCACCGGGTCGTCGCTCTGGATGGCCTGCTGCATCATCCAGTACGCGTCGGAGGAGTTGGAGGGGCTGACGACCTTCAGGCCGGCCACGTGCGCGAACAACGCCTCGGGGGACTCGGAGTGGTGCTCGACCGCGCCGATGCCACCGCCGTAGGGGATACGGATGACGACGGGCATCTTGACCTTGCCCAGCGCGCGGGCGTGCATCTTCGCGAGCTGGGTGACGATCTGGTCGTAGGCCGGGAAGACGAAGCCGTCGAACTGGATCTCCACCACCGGCCGGTAGCCCCTGAGGGCCAGGCCGATCGCGGCGCCGACGATGCCCGACTCGGCGAGCGGGGTGTCGATGACGCGGCTCTCGCCGAAGTCCTTCTGCAGGCCGTCGGTGACCCGGAAGACACCGCCGAGCTTGCCGACGTCCTCGCCCATGACGAGGACCTTGGGGTCCGTCTCCAGGGCGCGGCGCAGCGACTCGTTGATCGCCTTGGCCAGCGCCATGGTCTTGGTCTCGGCTGCCATGATCAGACCCCCTCTGCCTCTGCGTCCGCGAACGACGCCTGGTAGGCGGCGAACTGGGCTCGCTCCTCGTCGACGAGCGCGTGCCCGTCCGCGTACACGTTCTCGAAGATGGCGAAGCGGTCCGGGTCCGGCATGGCACGGACCGCTTCACGCACTCGCCTGCCCAACGCCTCGGACTCGGTCTCGAGTTCCGCGAAGAATCCCTCGTCCGCGTGGTTTGACGCCTCGAGGTACCGGCGCAGGCGCAGGATCGGGTCCTTCGCCTCCCAGGCCAGGCGCTCCTCGTCGCCCCGGTACCGGGTCGGGTCGTCGGAGGTGGTGTGGGCGCCCATGCGGTAGGTGTACGCCTCGACCAGGGTGGGGCCCTCGCCGTTGCGGGCGCGCTCCAGCGCCCACTTGGTGACCGCGAGGCAGGCCAGCACGTCGTTGCCGTCCACGCGCACGCCCGGGAAACCGAAGCCCTGGGCGCGCTGGTACAGCGGCACGCGGCTCTGCTTCTCGGTGGGCTCGGAGATCGCCCACTGGTTGTTCTGGCAGAAGAAGACCACCGGCGCGTTGTAGACCGCGGAGAAGGTGAACGCCTCGGCCACGTCGCCCTGGCTGGAGGCGCCGTCGCCGAAGTAGGCGATGACCGCCGAGTCCGCGCCGTCCTTGGCCACGCCCATCGCGTAGCCGGTGGCGTGCAGCGTCTGGGAGCCGATGACGATCGTGTAGAGGTGGAAGTTGTTGCTGTTCGGGTCCCAGCCGCCGTTGTTCACGCCGCGGAACATCCCGAGCAGGTTGGTGGGGTCGACCCCGCGGCACCAGGCGACGCCGTGCTCGCGGTAGGTCGGGAAGACGTAGTCGTCCTCGCGGGTGGCCCTGCCGGAGCCGATCTGGGCGGCCTCTTGGCCGAGCAGCGACGCCCACAGGCCCAGCTCGCCCTGGCGCTGCAGAGCGGTGGCCTCGGCGTCGAAGCGGCGGGTGAGCACCATGTCGCGGTACAGGCCGCGCAGCTCGTCGGGGGTGATCCCGGCGACGTACGCGTCGTACTCGGCGTTCTTGACCCGCTTGCCCTCGGGCGTCAGGAGCTGCACGAGTTCCGGGTCGGTGCTCTTCTTGGTGGCGCGAGTGGTGCGCTTGGTGCCGGTGGTTCCGGTACTGGTGCCGGTGGTGCCGGCCTTGCCTGCGGCGCTGCGACGCGGCTTGCGCGCGGCACTGCTGTCCACGGTCACGTGTGCTCCTCCGTCGTTCCGGCCCCCGGGGTTGCCGGTAGGCCAGTGCGGCTCACCTGTTCTCGACCACCGGGCACGGGGTGGGTGCCACTCGGCCGGGAACAGGCGTGACAGGTGCCCCGGCGAGCGCCCTGCGACTTTTACGTTACCCAGTGCTCCACATTTCTGTGAAACCCCTCCTGACCTGCGTTTTTGCTTGGATTTCCAAGTAAATCCGCAAGGGCCGGAAGGTCGCTGGTCACAGCCTTGCAGGAGGCCGGAGCTACGGCACGTTATCCCGGCGACCCCGGACACGGGAAGAGCCCTTGTGTGACACTGCCCTCACACGCGAAGGCGGAAAAAGCGGGGTATGGCCGCCCGGGCGGGCACGAGGTGTTCTCGCGGATTCCGGCCACCGGACACCCGGCCGGAGGTCCCGCGGAAGCTCCGCCCGGCTCGCGCCGGGTGCGCCGGTCGCGCTTCTGTTCGTCGCGGTGCACTGCGTGACCAAAAGCGACCGTCGATGACTGCCTGTGACAACGCCCAGCTCACGGCCGCTTTGCGTGCCCTAACATCTGGCGCGTGCCGCGCTCATGTGTACCACCCCTTCTGCCCCACGCGCCCCCTCTGGGCGCCCTGCTGCGCCTGTACGCCGCCGGCAGCGCCCTCGCCTGCGAGCCCGTCGACCAGGGCCTGCTCAACCGGGGCTACCGGCTCCGCACCACCCGCGGCCGCTACTTCTTGAAGCACCACTTCGACCCCGACACCGCCGACCCGGCCGCCATCGAACGCAGACACCGGGCCACCCAGCGCCTGGCCGACCTCGGTGTCCCGGTCGCCCCGCCGCTCGCGCACCGCGAGGGCCGCACGGTCGCCGTCGTCGGCGGCCACGCCTACGCCCTGCACCCCTGGATCGACGGCCGGCACCGCCACGGCGGCCAGCTCACCCGAGGGGAGAGCGCCCGCCTCGGGGCGCTCCTGGGCGCCGTGCACGCCTGTCTGGAGCGCGTGATGCCGCCCAAGGGGCGCACGCGCCCCGCCACGAGCCCGCACCCCGTGGAGAGCGCCGATCCGGCCGCCACCTTCGCCCTCATCGACGACCTGCTCGCCCACGTCCGCCGGCACCGCCCCGCCGATGCCTTCGACGCACTGGCCCGCCACCGGCTCCTGGAGCGCCGCGCGCTCCTGGAGCAGCATGCGCACCGGCGCCCGCCGCGCGGCGGTCCGGTGGGCTGGGTGCACGGCGACTTCCACCCGTTCAACCTGCTCTACAAGGGCGACGCCCCGGCCGCCATCGTCGACTGGGACCGGCTGGGTGTGCAGCCGCGCGCCGAGGAGGCCGTACGCGCGGCCGTGATCTTCTTCGTACGGCCCGCGGGTGCGCTGGACCTGTGCAAGGTGCGGGCCTACGCGCGCGCGTACCGGCGCGCGGCGCGCGCCACGCCCTCGGAGCTGGCGGCGGCCGTGCACCGGGTGTGGTGGGAGCGCCTGAACGACTTCTGGATGCTGCGCTGGCACTACGAGCGCGGCGACACCCGGGCGGACTGCCAGTTCCCGGCCGCCTCGGCGCTCTCGGTGTGGTGGACACGGGAGTACGACGCGGTGTGCGACGCGTTCGCGGAATGACCGCCGCACGACCGCGGTGCGAGGTGGCGCACGGCGGGCGGCCACCTCACGGCGTCGCCCATGCTGCTGCACAACGGCAGGCGCGCGTGGAGCCGTCGCTCGCACGCGCGCGTGGGGCCGGAGCCCGTCGGGCAGGCGCTAGCCGTGGTGTCTCAGGGCGCCGCCGGGGCGGACGGCGTCGACGGCCTTCAAGTCCCGTCGCCGGCGGTGGTGCCGTCCGTGGCGCCCCCGTCCGCGCCACCGTCGGTCACGCCGCCGTCCACGCCGCCGTCCGCCGGGTCCGTCGACTGCGACGGGGTGGTCTGCGGATCCGTAGGCTGCTGCGAGGTCCCGGGGTCCGTCGGCTCGTCGGTCGGGTCGGAGGTGGTCGTGTCGGACGGGGTCGACGACGGGGTGTACGACGGCGGCCAGTCCGAGCCGGTGCCGGTGTCCGTACCGGTGTTCGTGGACGTGTCCGAGGGCCGGCTGGTGGAGTCGTCGGACGGCGTCTCGGAGGCCGTCTCGTCCTTCGTGGACTTCGAGTGCGTCGTCGTCGGCTTGGTGTCGCCGCCGCTGCCCCCGCCGGCGTTGTTCTTGTGGTTGAGGGCCAGCGCGACGCCCGCCGAGATCGCGATCACCGCGAGGACGGCCAGGATCCACAGCTTGCCGCGGCCGCTGCCCTTGTTGCCGTGCCCCTCGAAGCCGCCTTCGTCGCCGCCCCCGTACCCGTTGGGCAGTATCGGCTGCGGGATCTGCGCGGTGCCCGCGGCGAAGTCGCCGGGGTGCTGCATCGCGGTCGTCCCCGCGAAGCCGCCCGCCGGGGTGTGCCGGCCGTCGTGCATCGCCACCGGACCGGTGTTCCAGGTGCCGGTGTGGCCGCCCTGGTCGTACAGCATCTGCAGGCCGTACTGGACCAGGCCGCGCATCTCCTCGGCCGTCTGAAACCGGTCGTCGGGCTCCTTGGCGAGCGAGCGCATGACCAGGCCGTCCAGCTCCGGCGGGCAGGCGTCGGAGGTCTCGGACGGCGGGGTCGGGATGTCCTGGACGTGCTGGTAGACCACCGACAGCGGGGTCTCGCCGGTGAACGGGGGCCTGAGCGCGAGCAGTTCGTACAGCAGGCAGCCGGTCGCGTACAGGTCGGAGCGGTGGTCGACGGCCTTGCCGAGCGCCTGCTCCGGGGAGAGGTACTGCGGGGTGCCCATGACCATGCCGGTCTGCGTCATCGTCGTCGACGCCCCGTGCAGGGCGCGGGCGATGCCGAAGTCCATGACCTTGACGGCGCCGTTGTCCGTGATGATCACGTTGGCGGGCTTGATGTCGCGGTGCACGATGCCGTGCTGGTGCGAGTAGGCGAGCGCCTCCAGCACCCCGGAGACGATGATCAGGGCCTGCTCGGGGCCCGGCGCCTCGGCGTTCAGAAGCAGGTCGCGGATGGTGCGGCCCTCGACCAGCTCCATCACGATGTACGGCACGGACTGGCCGCCCACGAAGTCCTCGCCGGAGTCGTACACGGCGACGATCGCGTGGTGGTTGAGGCCGGCCACCGACTGGGCCTCGCGCGTGAAGCGGGCCTTGGAGGTCGGGTCCTCGGCGAGGTCCGCGCGGAGCAGCTTGACCGCGACCGTGCGGCCCAGACGGACGTCCTCGGCGGCGAACACCTCGGCCATGCCGCCGCGGCCGAGCCGGTGGGTCAGCCGGTACCGGCCGTCGCCGACGAGCCCTCCGTTGCCCCACATCTCCGGCGTCTCTGACATGCCGCCGCCAGACGCCTCGGGGTCGGACGGGCCCTGGGCGCTGTGCGTCTGTGCCATCGGTCCTCGCCGTCGTTTCTGCCCGCGGTGCGCGCGGTGTTGTTACGGTCTCCGTCGGCCACGCTACAGCCTTCGCGGGGGCCGCCGGTCCGGATCCGGTACCGGGACCGGCCCCAGACGGACCGGCCATGAAACCTCTAGCACGCGCTCTCGTGCAAATTCTGTGTACCGCTCGTACGTCCGCTGTAACGCTTGCGCGACGCTTCTTTCGCGTACGGTCACGGAACGGGCACCGCGCTTGACGTGTCCGTGCCCTGGGGCAGACTTGGCCGGGAATGACACATTCGATCAAGGCTTGTTCGCTCAAAGACGGCGCCGGACGGCCAGTGGGGGACGCGGAGAGATGAGCCAGGACGGCGCACAGGGCCGGTACGCGGGGCGGGCGCTGGCCGGCGGTCGCTACCAGCTGCGCGACTTGCTCGGTGAGGGCGGCATGGCCTCGGTGCACCTGGCGTACGACGCCGTGCTGGACCGCCAGGTCGCGATCAAGACCCTGCACACGGAACTGGGCCGGGAGCAGGCCTTCCGCGAGCGCTTTCGCCGCGAGGCCCAGGCCGTGGCCAAGCTCACGCACACCAACATCGTCTCCGTCTTCGACACGGGCGAGGACGAGCTGAACGACATGACGACGCCGTACATCGTCATGGAGTACGTCGAGGGCCGCCCGCTGGGCTCGGTCCTCGACGAGGACGTCCGGCAGTTCGGCGCGATGCCCGCCGACAAGGCGCTGAAGATCACCGCGGACGTGCTGGCGGCGCTGGAGATCAGCCACGAGAAGGGGCTGGTCCACCGCGACATCAAGCCGGGCAACGTGATGATGACCAAGCGCGGCGTGGTCAAGGTCATGGACTTCGGCATCGCCCGCGCCATGCAGTCCGGCGTCACCTCGATGACCCAGACCGGCATGGTCGTCGGCACCCCGCAGTACCTCTCGCCAGAGCAGGCCCTCGGCCGCGGAGTGGACGCCCGCTCCGACCTGTACTCGGTCGGCATCATGCTGTTCCAGCTCGTCACCGGGCGGCTGCCGTTCGAGGCGGACTCCCCGCTGGCGATCGCGTACGCCCATGTGCAGGAGGAGCCGGTGGCTCCTTCGTCGGTCAACCGCTCCCTGCCGCCCGCGGTGGACGCACTGGTCGCCCGCGCGCTGAAGAAGAACCCGAACGAGCGCTTCCCGACCGCCGAGTCCATGCGCGACGAGTGCCTGCGCGTCGCCGCCTCCTTCCAGGCGGTGGCACCGAGCATCGTGCCGGGCGCCGCGCCGGCGCAGAGCGGCGCGGGCGTCGGCTCCGCCGTGTTCCCGCCGGTCGACCAGGCGACCCCGGCACCCACCGGGCCGGTCCAGACGCCGTACCAGCCGACTCCGGCCCCGCACCCGTACGGCACCCCGGCGCCCACCCCGGCCCCGGCGTACGGCTATCCGCAGCAGGGCGGCTACCAGACCCCGCCGGCCGGGTACGGGCAGCAGGCGCCCGCGACCCCGCCGCCGTACAACATCACGCCCCAGACCGCGGTCCAGAACCCGGGCGGGGGCGGCGGCAAGGGCAACAAGCCGGTGATCATCGGGTCCGTCGTCGTGTCCCTGGTCGCGGTCGCCGGCCTGATCGTCGCGCTGACGCTGAACAAGGGCGGCGACGACACCGGGGGCGGTGGCGGCGCCAGCCCCTCGGCGTCGACCCACGCGGCGGGCTACCGGGGCCCGGACAAGTCGAAGACGGTCGACAAGACCGAGTGCACGGAGCCGCAGGAGTCGTACAGCGATCCGAAGAAGGTCCGGATGCCCGACTTCCGATACAAGAACATCGACTCCGTGAAGGAGTGCTTCCAGGCCGCCGGCTGGCAGTACAAGATCAAGAAGGAAGACGACAACACCTGGGGCGACGGGACCGTCCTGAACCAGTTCCCCTCGCCTGGAACCGACGTGGACCCCAAGGGTGACCAGCCGGTCGAGCTGAGCGTGTCGACGGGCAACCCCCAGCAGTGACGGGCGGTCCCGCCGCACCGAGGTGCCGGGACCGGCATCACCGCATGAGCGAAGGGCCCGGCGACCGTCCGCCGGGCCCTTCGCTCATGCGGCTTACAGGTACGGTCCGCCCGAGCGTCCCCCGGCCCGGTTCTCGTCGCCGCCCTCATGGCCTCCCACGCCCGGCGGGAGCGCGCGGCGCATCTGCTCCAGCTGGGCCCGCGCGGCCATCTGCTGGGCGAACAGCGTCGTCTGGATGCCGTGGAACAGACCCTCCAGCCAACCCACCAACTGGGCCTGCGCGATACGCAGTTCCGCGTCGCTCGGGGTCGCCTCGTCCGCGAACGGCAGGGAGAGCCGCTCCAGCTCCTCGACCAGCTCCGGCGCCAGGCCGTCCTCCAGCTCCTTGACCGAGCTGGCGTGGATCTCCTTCAGCCGCACCCGGCTGGCCTCGTCCAGAGGAGCCGCCCGCACCTCCTCCAGAAGCTGCTTGATCATGCTGCCGATCCGCATGACCTTGGCCGGCTGTTCGACCTGCTCCGTCACCGGGATCTCGCGGGAGTCCTCGTCTCCTCCGCCGCCGAGGGCCAACCCGTCCTGGCCCACGACAAGGATCTGAGGATTCTCCGGCGACCGTTCGTTCCTCGGCATCTCCATGCCGCCATTCTCTCGCACGCCTACACCTCATCACCGTGCTGCCCCCTCAGGGGGCTGATCCACCGTTTAGACCCGACGGCCCAATCCAAAATGCCCTGTACGCCATGAAATGTGAGGCTGGCTCTCGTCGATGTTCGACGACTGGGCTCCGGGAGGTCACCGACGTGACTCCATGGCTGCGACTCACGCTCCGGCTCGTACGACTGCTGCTCGTCCTCGCGACGGCCGCACCGGTCTACGGCACGGCCTCCGCCTTCGGCGCGGAGGCCACCCCGCCGGACTCCCCCATGCCCTCGTCCCGGCCCACCGCGTCCGCCGCCCCGGCAGCGCGGTCCTCGGCCTTCTCCGCCACCGCCGAGCCGTCGCGGGCCGGGAGCGGCGCCGGTGAGGGCCGGATGCGTCCGGGACGCCCGGACGGGCCGTTCGCCGAGGAGGAGGGCGACGACGGCACGGTCACCCGGGCCCCCGGCACCGCGAACCCGCATGACGGCTACCCGGAGGAGCCGGAGACGGCGGACTCCCCGGCCGGAACACCGGCGGCCTCGGACTCGCCCGCGGAGGCCGGGCTGGACCCCGCCCGGCCCCCGCAGCGACCCGCCGCGCAGGACGCCGTCCACCAGGGTGGGTCCCCTGCCGAACAGACCCTGCAGATCCTGCCCCTGGGCACCGGCCTGGTCCTCATCGGCCTGGGCCTGGCCCTGGCCTTCCTCGGCCTTCGGGTGCGGCGAAACTGACCGGCCCGCTACGGCGCGACCAGCAGCACCTTGCCGATGTGCCCGCTCGCCTCCACCACCCGGTGTGCCTCCGACGCCTGCGGCATCGGCACCTCTCGGTCGACGACTGGACGGACGTGCCCCGACACGAGCAGCGGCCACACGTGCTCGCGTACGGCGGCCACGATGGCCGCCTTCTCGCTCAGCGGCCGGGCCCGCAGCGAGGTCGCGGTGATCGCGGCCCGCTTGTTCAGCAGCGTGCCGATGTTCAGCTCGCCCTTGATCCCGCCCTGCATGCCGATGATCGCGAGCCGGCCGTTGACGGCGAGCGCCCGGACGTTGCGGTCCAGGTACTTGGCCCCCATGTTGTCGAGGATGACGTCGGCGCCCGCCCCGTCCGTGGCCTGCCCGATCTCGGCGACGAAGTCCTGCTCCCGGTAGTTGACGAGCGTGTCCGCGCCCAGCTCGGCACAGAAGTCCAGCTTCTCCTTCGTACCGGCGGTCACCGCGACCTTGGCGCCGATGGACTTGGCCAGCTGGATCGCCATCGTCCCGATGCCGCTGGAGCCGCCGTGCACCAGCAGGGTCTCGCCCGGGCTCAGGTGGGCGACCATGAAGACGTTGGACCACACGGTGCAGACCACCTCGGGCAGCGCGGCGGCCCGCTTCAGGTCGACACCGTCGGGCACGGGCAGCAACTGCCCGGCCGGAACGGCGACCTTCTCGGCGTAGCCGCCGCCCGCGAGAAGCGCGCACACCTCGTCCCCGACGGCCCAGCCGGAGACACCGGGGCCGAGCGCGGCGATCCTGCCGGAGCACTCCAGGCCGGGGTACGCGGACGCGCCGGGCGGGGGGTTGTAGAAGCCCTGCCGCTGCAGGATGTCGGCACGGTTGACGGCGCTGGCCACCACCTCGACCAGCACCTCGCCTTCGCCGGGCACCGGGTCGGGGACCTCGTCCCACACCAGCGCCTCGGGCCCACCAGGTTCGGGAATCGTGATCGCATGCATGGACGCGACGCTACTCCCCGCGGGCGCCGCCTCCGGGGCAGGCCCGCTCAGTCACCGGGCAGCGGGCGGGTGTGCGGGGCGACCACGGCTGCGCCGGGGGTCACCCGGACGATGGTGATCAGGCGGTCGGTCAGCTGGAGGCTGCCGATGGAGGGGTCGTCGTAGCCGAGCACCCGGTGTCCGCGTACGACGCTCACCACCAGGTCGTCCGTCTCGCGCGGGGACCTGCCCGCCTCGGCCCGGACCACCGGGCGTTCGATGAGGTCCAGGCCGCTGCCCTGCTGGATCAGGTCCTCCATGACCATGCCGGCCGCCGGGCTGAGCACGGACAGGCCGAGCAGCCGGCCGGCCGCGCCTGAGCTGGTGATGACGGCATCGGCGCCGGACTGCTTGAGCAGCGGGGCGTTCTCCTCCTCGCGCACGGCGGCGACGATCTTCGCGCCCCGGTTGAGCTGGCGGGCGGTCAGGGTGACGAGGACCGCGGTGTCGTCGCGCTGCGGGGCCACGATGATCTGCCGCGCCCTGTGCACCTCGGCGCGCCTGAGGACGTCGCTGCGGGTGGCATCGCCCGTGACACCCGCGTAGCCGTCGGCGGTGGCCGCGTCGATCACCTTGGAGCTGGGGTCGACCACGACCACCTGCTCCTTCTTCAGTCCCGTGGCGCAGACGGTCTGGACGGCCGACCGCCCCTTGGTGCCGAAGCCGATGACGACGGTGTGGTCACGCAAGGTGGACCTCCAGCGGTTCAGGCGCCATTCCTCCCGGGTGCGTTCGGTGAGGACTTCCAGCGTGGTGCCGACCAGGATGATCAGGAAGAGCACGCGCAGGGGCGTGACGACGAAGATGTTGGTGAGCCGGGCGCTGTCGCTGACCGGGGTGATGTCTCCGTACCCGGTGGTGGAGAGGGTGACGGTCGCGTAGTAGAACGCGTCGAGGAAGTCGACCGAGCCATCGGAGTTGTCGTTGTAACCGTCCCGGTCGGCGTAGACGATCAGCGCGGTGGCGACCAGCACCGCGAGGGCCATGAGCAGCCGTTTGACGACCTGGCGGATCGGGCGCTCCACCACTTTCCTCGGGAGTTTCACCCGATGGGTCACCAGATGCTCGTCCGCTTGGCGGGCGATGGCGTCATGGCCCGGAAGTTTCACGTGAAACACACCCCGATTCCGGCCGCCGCCCACGGCAGGTCCAGCAGCTCCGTCTCCTCCCCCTGCCGGGCGCCACCCGGCGGTACGACGGCCAGCGCGTCGGCGGCGGCGATGCCGCGCAGCATGGCCGGGCCGTTGTAGTGCAGCGGTACGGCGTGGTCGCCGCGCAGCACCACGGGGATGAGCCGCGTGTCGTACGGATGTCCCTGGACCGTCTCCCTGAGCGGCAGCGTGTACGGCTCGGGGGCGGGGCGGGCGGCGAGGGTGCGCAGCAGGGGCTCGGCGAGCGTGAGCAGGCCGGAGACGGCCGCGAGGGGGTTGCCGGGCAGGCCGACGAGGTGCTGGTTCTCCTTGGTGCGGGCCAGCAGCATGGGGTGGCCGGGGCGCACCTTGACGCCGTCGACGAGGAGTTCGGCGCCGATGCGGTCCAGGGTCGGGTGGACATGGTCGACGGGTCCGGCCGCGGTACCGCCGGTGGTCACGACGAGGTCGGCCGTGGAGGAGGTCAGCGCCCTGCGCAGCGCCCTGGCGTCGTCACCCAGTCGGCGTACGGCGGTCACCTCGGCACCCAGCGCGCTCAGCCAGGGCGGCAGCATCGGGCCGAGCGCGTCCCGGATCAGCCCGTCGTGCGGAAGCCCTTCGGTGAGCAACTCGTCCCCGAGGACAAGAACCTCGACGCGGGGACGGGGCACGACGGTGACCGTGTCGTATCCGGCCGCCGCGGCCAGGCCCAGGACGGCCGGGGTGACGAGGGTGCCGACGGGCAGCAGCTGGTCGCCGTTGCGGCACTCCTGGCCGCGCGGGCGGATGTCCTGACCGTGGCCTGCCTCGCGGGTGGCGTGCAGCCGCCCCTGGGTGTCGATGCGGCCGTGTTCGCTGCGCAGGACGGCGGTGGTGTCGGTGGGGATGCGGGCGCCGGTGGCGATACGGACGGCCTCGCCGTCGGTCAGCGGCCCGGGCTGCGCGTGTCCGGCGAGCACGCCCTCGTCCCGTACCTCCCAGGGGCCGGGTCCGGCGACCGCCCAGCCGTCCATCGCGGAGGTGTCGAAGGAGGGCAGGTCGGTGAGCGCGTCCAGGGGGTCGGCCAGGACCAGCCCCAGGGCGTCGCCGAGGGGGACGGAGGCGGGGGTGCGGCGACTGCCCGAGCGGGCGGCGCGGGCGGCGATCTCGCGGGCCCTGGGCCAGGGGGTGGCCTTGTGCCGTTCGTGGCGCCGCTCGCCGTGCGCGGGGGCGGGCACGGGTCCGTCGCCGGCGTCCTTCGGTTCCCTCACTAGGGCCAGGGCCTCCTCAACGTCGAGGTCGTCGCCGTCCTCCGCGGGCGCCTGGGCCCGGATGCCGGGGGCGGTCATCCGGCGTCCGGGCCGGTGGGGCCCGCACCCTTCTCTGGGTTCTCTGGGTTCTCTGGGTTCCCTGCGTTCTTCGGGTTGTCTTCCTCCCAGCTCAGCGCCAGCGCGGCGGCCTTGCGGGCGGCTTCGGCGACGGCCTCCGGGCCGCCCTTGCCCTGGGCGGCGGCATAGCCGACGAGGAAGGTGGTCAGTGGCGCGGCGGGCCGGGCCACGCCGTGCGCGGCGTCGCGGGCCAGGTCGAGCAGGACGCCGGTGTCGACGTCCAGGTCGATGCCCAGCTCGTCCTTGACTGCGGAGATCCATTCATCCAACACGTGCCCATGCTCCCTGATGCGTGCCCTGGCGTTGGCGATGTCGTCCCAGGTGTCGCAGTCGAAGGACGCGAGCGGGTCCGGGACGCGGGTGAGACGGAGGGCGCCGGTCAGCCGGCGCAGGGGCAGCCCGGTCAGGCCGTCGTGCTCGGTGGCGAGGGCGGCCAGTTCGCGGCGCAGCGCGGTGGTGCGGTAGGCGGCGACGAGCGGCTGGTCGCGGCCGTCGGCGTCGGTGAGCAGCGCGCCGTCGGCGCCCGTGCCGCGCAGTGCGGTCAACAGCCGCTCGAGCGTGGTCGTTTCGAGGAACGGCAGGTCGGCGGAGAGGACGACGGTGTGGTCGGCGGTGGTGTGCCGCAGGCCGGCCTCCAGCGCGGCGACGGGACCGGCACCGGACGGCTCCTCGCGGGTCCAGCGCACCGGGTGGACGGTGGGCCGGGGTTCGGCGACGACGACGGTCGTGGCCGCACCGGCGCAGGCCGCGAGCACCCGGTCGAGCAGCGCGCGCCCTCCGACGCGCAGACCGGGCTTGTCGACCCCGCCGAGCCGCCGCGCGGCCCCGCCGGCCAGCACGACGGCGTCGTACGGCACGGTGGTCCCGGAGGCGGCGGGAGCGTTCTCGGTCACCCCCCGAGTATGCGTGCCGCACTGATCACAGGGAACCGAGGGGCGGCGGCGGCTCCCGGGGAACGCGCGCGTGCGGCGTTCCCCGGGAGACTGCCCGCCGGGTCAGAGGGTGCGCAGCAGCACCGCCGGCTGTTCCACGCAGTCCGCCACGTACCGCAGGAAGCCACCCGCCGTGCCGCCGTCGCACACCCGGTGGTCGAAGGTGAGCGAGAGCTGGACGACCTGGCGCACGGCCAGCTCGCCCTCGTGCACCCAGGGCTTGGGGACGATTCGGCCGACGCCGAGCATGGCCGCCTCGGGGTGGTTGATGATCGGGGTGGAGCCGTCGACGCCGAAGACGCCGTAGTTGTTCAACGTGAAGGTCCCGCCGGTGAGTTCGCCGGGCGTCAGGGTCCCGGTGCGGGCGGCCTCGGTGAGCCGGGCGAACTCCGCGGTCAGCGACTCGGCGTCGCGGGCGTGGGCGTCCCGGACGACCGGCACGACCAGGCCGCGCTCGGTCTGCGCGGCGAACCCGAGGTGCACCTGGTCGAGTTGGACGACCTCGCGGGCGTCGGTGTCGACGTAGGAGTTCAGCTCGGGGTGCCGCGCGAGCGCGGCGGTGCAGATCCGGGCGAGCAGCGCGAGGAGGGAGATCTTCGGTGCTCCGGCGGCGTTCATCGCGGCCCGCGCGCGCATGAGTTCCGTCGCGTCGGCGTCGACCCAGCAGGTCGCGTCGGGGATCTCGCGGCGGCTGCGGGAGAGCTTGTCTGCGACGGCGCCCCGGACGCCCTTGAGCGGGGTACGGATGCCGTTGCGGACCGCGGAGGTACGGACGGCCGGTGCCTCCGCCACCGGGGCGGGAGCGGCATTGGCCCGCAGAGCGCCCTCGACGTCGGCCCGCAGGATCAGCCCCTCGGGACCCGAACCGGTCAGCTGCCGCAGGTCCAGGCCGTTGTCACGGGCGAGCCTGCGCACCAGCGGGGAGATCACCGGCACCGGGCCCTCGGCGGGCTCGGGGGCCGGGGCGGGCGGTGCCGGAGAGGGCTCCCTGACCTGCCCGTTGGCAGCCGTCGAGCGCACCCTGCGGCGCCGCGCAGGCGCCTGAGAGGTGCCGTATCCGACGAGGACGTTGCCCGATCCCTCGCTGCCGCCTCCGGGGGCCGGGGAGGCCTGGGGGCCCACCGCCACCGTCAGCAGCGGGGCGCCGACGGGCAGTTCCGTGCCCTCCTCGCCGAAGCGGGCGGTGACCACCCCTCCGTAGGGGCAGGGGACCTCGACCATCGCCTTGGCCGTCTCGACCTCCACGACCGGCTGGTCGACGGCGACGACGTCACCGACCTGCACCAGCCAGCGGACGATCTCCGCCTCGGTGAGGCCTTCGCCGAGGTCGGGGAGCTTGAACTCCAGCACCTGTGCCATCAGCCCTCGGCCTCCCACTGCAGGCGCGCCACGGCGTCCAGGATGCGGTCGACGCCGGGCAGGTGGTGCCGCTCCAGCATCGGCGGCGGGTAGGGCAGGTCGAAGCCGGCCACGCGCAGCACCGGCGCCTCCAGGTGGTGGAAGCAGCGCTCGCCGATCCGGGCCGCGATCTCGCCGCCGGGTCCGCCGAACCCGGTCGACTCGTGCACCACGACCGCGCGTCCGGTGCGCCGGACGGAGGCGCAGACCGTCTCGTCGTCGAACGGCACCAGGGAGCGCAGGTCGACGACTTCCAGGTCCCAGCCCTCCGCCTGTGCGGCCTCGGCGGCCTCCAGGCAGACGGGGACGGACGGGCCGTAGGTGATGAGCGTGGCGCTGCGGCCGGTGCGCCGGACGACCGCCCGGCCGATCGGCTCGACGTCCGTCGGCTGCTCGGGGTTCCAGGTGTCCTTCGACCAGTACAGCCGCTTGGGCTCCAGGAAGACCACGGGGTCGTCGGAGGCGATGGCCTGGCGCAGCAGCCCGTAGGCGTCGGCGACGGTCGCGGGGGTGACGACGTGGAGGCCCGGGGTGGCCATGTAGTAGGCCTCGGAGGAGTCGCTGTGGTGCTCCACGCCACCGATGCCGCCGCCGTAGGGGACACGCACGGTGATCGGCAGGGGCATCCTGCCGCGGGTGCGGTTGCGCATCCGGGAGACGTGGCTGATCAGCTGCTCGAACGCCGGGTAGGCGAAGGCGTCGAACTGCATCTCGACGACCGGGCGCAGGCCGTACATGGCCATGCCGACGGCGGTGCCGAGGATGCCGGCCTCCGCGAGCGGGGTGTCGGTGCAGCGGTCCTCGCCGAACTCCTTGGCGAGCCCGTCGGTGACCCGGAAGACACCGCCGAGGGTGCCGACGTCCTCGCCCATGACGTGCACGGAGGGGTCGGCGGCCATCGCGTCGCGCATGGCGCGCGTGAGGGCCTGCGCCATGGTGGCCGGCTTGACGGCGACCGTCGTCATCGCAGGCCGCCTTCCTGGTCGTCCTGCTCCGCCTCGAGCTCGGCGCGCAGCAGGGCGCGCTGCTCGCGCAGCTGCGAGGTGGTCTCGGCGTAGACGTGGTCGAAGAGGTCCATGGGGTTCAGTTCGGGGTCCCGGTTCATGCGTTCTCGCAGGTCCGCGGCCATGTCCTCGGCGTCCTGCCGGGCGGCTTCGAGGCCGGCCCGGTCGAGCAGGCCGCGCGCGGTCAGCTCCTGCTCCAGCAGCTGGATCGGGTCGTGGGCGCGCCACGCCTCGACCTCGGCGTCGCCGCGGTAGCGGGTGGCGTCGTCGGCGTTGGTGTGGGCCTCGATGCGGTACGTCACCGCCTCCACCAGGGTCGGCCCGCCGCCGGCGCGCGCGTGCCGTACGGCGTCGCTGAGGACCTCGTGCACGGCGGCCGCGTCGTTGCCGTCGACCAGCCGGCCCGGCATGCCGTAGCCGACGGCCTTGTGGGCCAGGGAGGGCGCGGCGGTCTGCTTGGCGAGCGGGACGGAGATGGCGAAGCCGTTGTTCTGCACCAGGAAGACGACCGGGGCCTGCCAGACGGCGGCGAAGTTCAGGGCCTCGTGGAAGTCGCCCTCGCTGGTGCCGCCGTCGCCGACCATGGCGAGCGCGACCACGTCGTCGCCCTTGAGGCGGGCGGCGTGGGCGAGGCCGACGGCGTGCGGGAGCTGGGTGGCCAGCGGGGTGCTGAGGGGTGCCACGCGATGGGCGTGCGGGTCGTAGCCGCTGTGCCAGTCGCCGCGCAGCAGGGTGAGGGCCTCGACGGGGTCGACGCCCCGGGCGACCACGGCGAGGGTGTCGCGGTAGCTGGGGAACAGCCAGTCGCGCTCCTCGAGGGCCAGGGCGGCGGCGACCTCGCAGGCCTCCTGGCCGGTGCTGGACGGGTAGACAGCGAGGCGGCCCTGCTTGGTCAGCGCGGTGGCCTGCGTGTTGTAGCGGCGGCCGCGCACCAGCTGGGCGTACAGCCGGCGCAGCAGGTCCGGGTCGGCCTTCGCGGCCGCCTCGGTGCCGAGGACGCGGTACGGCTCGGCGTCGGGCAGCAGCGGCGCGGGGTCCATACGGGGCTGCCAGGCGGGCGGCGGCGATGGCCGGTACGCGCCTCGCTGCTCCATGACCGTCATGACGGCACCTCCTCGTGGGAGCGGCTACGGGAGGCGCGTCGGCTGTGAAGCGCCTCACCTACCGATTGTTCGGTCGTCGGCACATTTTGGCTACAGGCCCCGTCAGGCTGTGGACAAACGGTTCTCCACAACCTGGAATGAATGCAGGACGTCCACGGCGATGAAGCGGGGGGACATGGCAGCTGAACAAATGGTCGACGGACCGCAGGACGGGGCCCTCTTGCCGCCACCGCGTCCGCTGGACGCCATCGACCAGGACATCCTGAAGATTCTCCAGGCGGACGGCCGCGCCTCGATACGGTCGGTGGCCGAGCGTGTCCACGTCTCCCGGGCCAACGCCTACGCGCGCATCAACCGGCTGGTCGAGGACGGGGTGATCCGGGGGTTCAGCGCCCGTGTCGACCACGAGCGGGCGGGGCACAGCACCTCGGCGTACATCACGCTGAAGATCGTCCAGAACACCTGGCGCACGGTCCGCGAGCAGCTCAGGCAGCTGCCGGGCGCCTCCCACATCGCCCTGGTGGGCGGTGACTTCGACGTGCTGCTGCTGGTGCACACGCCCGACAACAGGGCGCTGCGCGAGCTGGTGCTCACCCGGCTCCAGGCCATCCCAGAGGTGCTCAGCACCCGCACGCTGCTGGTGTTCGAGGAGGAGGACCTGGAGCCGGAGGCCTGAACCGGAGCACTGAGCCGGAGCCGAAAGCCGGAGCCCGGAGCCGGAGCCCAGAGCCGGAGCGCTGAGCCCGGGCACCGAGCCGGCCGGGGTGGCCCGGCCCTCAGCTCTGGCGCAGGCCCGAGAAGACCAGCCGGACCACCGCGTCGGCCACCTCGCGGCCGCTGGCACCGCGCGTGTCCGGCCGGTACCACTCCACGACGGAGTTGATCATCCCGAAGACCAGCCGGGTGGCCAGGCGCACCTCGACGTCGCCCCTTATGTCCCCGTCGGCGGCCGCGGCCTTCAGCAGCTCGGCGACCTGGTGGTCGAAGTCGCGGCGCCGCTCCAGCGCCCAGCGCTCGGTCTCGGTGTTGCCGCGCACCCTCAGCAGCAGCGTCACGTAGGGCAGCTCGGATATGAGCACCTCGACCATGCGCCGCACGACGTGCTCCAGCCGGTCCGCGGCGCGCCCCTCGCGCGCGTGCTCCTCCTCGAGGATCCCGAACAGCCCGTCCAGCGCCCGGCTGACGGCCCGGCGCAGCAGCTCCTCCTTGCCGCTGACGTGGTGGTAGATCGAGGACTTGGAGATGCCGGCCGCCCTGGACAGGTGCTCCATGGAGGTTCCGTCGTAGCCCCGCTCGTTGAAGACCTTGACGGCGACGGAGAGCAGCGTCTCTGGGGTGTACGTGTCGCGCTTGGCGGTGGTCATGCGGTGCCCTCCCGCTTCTCGGTGGCGTACGCGTGACGGTAGAGCGCGAGGGACGGCGCGTACCGGCCGGAGGGATCGCGCAGGTGCAGGTCGTCCAGCAGGGCGTAGGCCCAGCCCCGGCCGAGCCTGCGGCTCCACTCGAAGGGGCCGAGCGGATAGTTGACGCCCAGACGCATCGCGGTGTCGATGTCCTCCTCGGTGGCCACGCCCTTGGCGACGGCGTCGTGCGCGAGGTCGACGATCCTGGCGACCGTGCGGGCGACGATCATGCCGGGCACGTCGCCGATGACGCTGACGTCCTTGCCGAGCGCCTGGAAGAGGCCGGTGGCCTCGGCGAGGGTCCGCGGGGAGGTGTCCTGGGAGGCGGACAGGGCGATGCGGGTGGCCTTGCGGTAGTCGAGGGCGAGGTCGAAGTAGACGACGTCGCGGAACTCCACGGAGGTCTGGCCGTCGGCGAGGACCAGCTGGCCACCGCTGGGCAGCACCAGCCGGGTGCCGTTGTCCTCGTCCTCCTCGCGGACCTGGATGCCGGCCTCGCGGATCAGCGTGAGCAGCTCGGCGGCGGGGCCGAGGCCGCCCTCGGCGGTGACGTGGGCGGGCGGCCGCTCCTTCTCCGCCGTGTGCGGCTCGGGGCGCTCGGCGGCACCGGCGTCATCGGCATAGTCGTACCAGCCGTGCCCGCTCTTGCGGCCGAGCCGCCCGGACTCGACCAGCCGGCGCTGGGCGAGCGAGGGTGTGAAGCGGACGTCCTGGAAGAAGGACTGCCACACCGAGTGGGTGACGGACTCGTTGACGTCCTGCCCGATGAGGTCGGTCAGCTCGAAGGCGCCCATCCGGAAGCCGCCGGACTCTCGCAGGACCGCGTCGATGGTGGCCGGGTCGGCGGCCTGCGCCTCGTAGACGGCGAAGGCCTCGGCGTAGAAGGGCCGGGCGATGCGGTTGACGATGAAGCCGGGGGTGTCCGCGCAGGCCACGGGGGTCTTGCCCCAGGCCCGTGCGGTCTCGTACGCGCGCGTGGCCGACGTGACGTCGGTGGCGAACCCGGAGACGACCTCGACCAGCGGCAGCACCGGGGCCGGGTTGAAGAAGTGCAGGCCCACGAAGCGGCCGGGGTTGCCGAGGGCGCCACCGATGGCCGTCACCGACAGCGACGAGGTGTTGGTGGCGAGCAGGCAGTCGTCGGCGACGATCCCCTCCAGCTCGCGGAAGAGCTGCTGCTTGACGTCCAGCCGCTCCAGGGCGGCCTCGACGACCAGCGCACAGTCGGCCAGCTCGGCGAGGCCGGCCGCGGGCGCGAGCCGGGCCCGGGCCGCGTCCCGTTCGGCGGCGGTGAGCCGGTCCTTCGCCACGAGCCGGTCGAGGCGCGCGCCGATCGCTTCGGCCGCCTCCTGGGCCCGCCCGGGAACGGCGTCGTAGAGCCGCACGGGGTGGCCGGCGACCAGCGCGACCTGGGCGATGCCCTGGCCCATGGTGCCGGTGCCGACGACGGCCACGGGGCTGCTGAGGGCGAGTGCTGTCATGTGCGCGATCCTCCCGCACGGCGTTTTCCACAGATGCGGCGGACCCCCTTGTCCCGACCGATCGTTCGGTTACTCTAGCCCTGACCGTCCCATCCCGCTGCTCTTTCTGCCAGGTCGTGAACTCGACCACGAGTTCACCAGACGAGGAGTTGGTCCCGCATGGCCGCCGAACTGACCGCGCACGAGCTGATCGCGAAGCACCGGCCCACTCTCGACCAGGCGCTGGAAGCGATCCGCACGCGCGCGTACTGGTCCCCCCACCCCGAGCACCCCAAGGCCTACGGCGAGCACGGCAGTCTGGACACGGCCGCGGGCAAGGCCGCCTTCGACGCCCTGCTCGGCACCCGCCTCGACCTCGACCAGCCCGGCACCGACGACTGGGTCGGCGGCGAGGTCTCGCCGTACGGCATCGAACTGGGCGTGAGCTACCCGCACGCGGACGTCGACGCACTGCTGCCCGCCATGAAGGCGGGACAGCGCGCCTGGCGGGACGCGGGCGCCGAGACCCGCGCGGTGGTCTGTCTGGAGATCCTGAAGCGGATCAGCGACCGCACGCACGAGTTCGCGCAGGCGGTCATGCACACCAGCGGGCAGGCCTACATGATGGCGTTCCAGGCAGGCGGCCCGCACGCCCAGGACCGCGGCCTGGAAGCCGTGGCCTACGCGTACGTCGAGCAGGTCCGCACACCGGACACGGCGGAGTGGACCAAGCCGCAGGGCAAGCGCGACCCGCTGGCGCTGACCAAGGCGTTCACACCGGTCCCGCGCGGCATCGGCCTGGTCATCGGCTGCAACACCTTCCCGACCTGGAACGGCTACCCCGGCCTGTTCGCCTCCCTGGCCACCGGCAACGCGGTCCTGGTCAAGCCCCACCCGCGCGCGGTGCTGCCGCTCGCCCTGACAGTTCAGGTCGCCCGCCAGGTACTCAGCGAGGCCGGCTTCGACCCGAACCTGGTCGCGCTGGCCACCGAGCGCCCCGGCGAGGGCATCGCCAAGACGCTCGCCACCCGCCCCGAGATCAGGATCATCGACTACACCGGCTCCACGTCCTTCGGCGACTGGCTGGAGGCCAACGCCCGCCAGGCGCAGGTCTACACCGAGAAGGCCGGCGTCAACACGGTCGTCGTGGAGTCGACGGACGACTACAAGGGGATGCTGTCCAACCTGGCCTTCTCCCTGTCGCTGTACAGCGGCCAGATGTGCACGACCCCACAGAACCTGCTGATCCCGCGCGACGGCATCCGCACCGAGGAGGGCCCCCGGACCTTCGACGAGGTCACCGCCGACCTCGCCCGCGCGGTCGACGGCCTGCTCGGCGACGACGCCCGCGCGAACGCCCTGCTGGGCGCGATCGTCAACCCCGACGTCAAGGCGCGCCTGGAGGCGGCGGCCGGCCTGGGTGAGGTCGCCCTCGCCTCCCGGGAGATCAGCAACCCCGAGTTCCCGCGCGCCGTCGTCCGCACCCCCGTGATCGTCAAACTGGACGGCGCCAAGCCGGACGACGAGGCCGCCTACATGAGCGAGTGCTTCGGCCCCGTCTCCTTCGCCGTCGCGGTCGACTCGCTGAGCGACGCGGTCGAACTGCTGCGCCGCACGGTCCGCGAGAAGGGCGCCATGACGGTCGGCGCCTACACCACCGACGCGGACGTCGAGCGGGCCGTCGAGGAGGTCTGCCTGGAGGAGGCCGCCCAGCTGTCCCTCAACCTGACCGGCGGAGTGTACGTGAACCAGACCGCAGCCTTCTCCGACTTCCACGGCTCGGGCGGCAACCCGGCGGCGAACGCCGCCCTCACCGACGGCGCGTTCGTGGCGAGCCGGTTCCGGGTGGTGGAGGTCCGCCGACAGGCCTAGGAGAGCGCGGGTGCGCCCCCGGTGACACTCCAGTGGTACAGCGTCATGGCCACACTCGTGGCCAGGTTGTAGCTGGAGACCTGGGGGCGCATCGGCAGCCGCAGCAGACGGTCGGCACGCGCGCGCACCTGCGGCGACAGCCCGCTGCGCTCCGAGCCGAACGCCAGCACGGCGTCGTCCGGCAGTTCCGTGCCCCGGATGTCGTCGCCCTCCGGGTCGAGGGCGAACAGCGGCCCGGGAGGCAGCTCCCCGACGTCGAGCCGCTCCACGGCGGTGGCGAAGTGCAGCCCCGCTCCGCCGCGCACCACCGTGGGGTGCCAGGGATCGAGCGTGCCCGTGGTGACCACCCCGGTCGCCCCGAAACCGGCGGCCAGCCGGATCACCGCACCGGCGTTGCCGAGGTTGCGCGGGTTGTCGAGGACCACGACCGGCGCGGTGCGGGGCGTGCGGGCGAGCGCCCGCAGACTCACCTCGCGAGAGGGCCGTACGGCCAGGGCCGCCACACCCGTCGGATGGGGGCGCGGCACGAGCGAGGCGTACGTCTCCTGGGGCACCTCGCTCAGCAGCGCGTCCAGCGCGTCCCGGACGTCGCCGGCCAGCTCCTCGGCGAGGGCCAGCGCCGCCCGCCGGTCGGTGGTGACCGCCACCGGCACCTCCGCGCCGAAGCGCAGCGCGTGCTTGAGGGCGTGGAAGCCGTCGAGCAGCACGGCGGCACCGGCGCGCTCGCGCCAGCGGGACGCGGGATCGGTCATGCCGTGAACCCTACGCGGCCCTGCGCGCTCTCCTCCGGCGTGCGCGGCGGCGGCAGCGTGCGGTCGCCGTCGCCGCGCCGTATCAGCCGACCACGCGCGCGTGCCGCGAGACCGCCGAGCAGCAGCAGGAACGACGTCGGCAGGAACACCGCGTCGGCGGTGATCATCGCCAGCGAGAAGAACGGCAGGCCAAGGACGACCGCGATCACGGCGTGCTCGGTCATCATCAGCACCAGCAGGACGTTCTTGACCCGCCGGTTGAACAGGGTGAACGGGAAGGCGACCTGCACCATGACCGTCCCATAGGTCACGATCATCATGATCGTGCCGCTGGAGGACATCAGGTCGGCCAGGGCGGGCCAGGGGGAGAAGTAGTCCAGGTGGAGCGGGTAGTAGACGGCGGTGCCGTCCTGCCAGCGCGAGCCCTGGATCTTGTACCAGCCTGCCGTGGCGTAGATCAGACACGCCTCCGCCATGATCACGAACAGGGCGCCGTTGTGCAGGACGTTGGCGATCACGTCCAGCAGGATCCGCGGCTCGCGCGCCCGCTCCCGGCGCTGCACCGCACCCCACAGGCCGAGCGCCACCCATGCCGTCCACAGCAGCGCGGGCACCAGCCACCCGTTGTCGAACCGGCCCGCCAGCGTCACGGCACCGAGCGCGAGCCCGAGCACCGCCCACAGCACCGGCCCCACCCGGTCACCACGCACCCGCTCCCCCCGCGCGCGTGCCGCCTCCTGACGGGCGGCCCGCCGCGCGTCCAGCGACCACACCTGACCGCAGCGCGTGAACACCAGGTAGAGGGACATCAGGTGCAGGACGTTGTCGCCACCGTCGCCCACGAAGACGCTGCGGTTCTGCAGCGACAGCACACCCACCATGAACAGCACGGACGCGGTCCGGGTGCGCCAGCCGAGCAGCAGCGCGGCGCTGGAGAGGATCGCCAGCAGGTAGAAGACCTCGAACCAGGCCTGCCCGTCGGACCACATCAGGGCCGTGAAGGCGTGGTTGTCGGAGGTCAGCTGCTGGGCCAGGTCCCAGCTCCAGGGGCCGTCGGGACCGTACAGCTCCTGGCGGTGGGGGAACTCGCGCAGCAGGAACAGCAGCCAGGTCGCGGCGAAACCGATGCGGATCACGGCGCTCTGGTACCGGCCGAGCGGCGACTCGGTGACACGGGCGATGCCCCGCGACAGTGTCAGGGACAGACTGTTCACCGCACACCTCCGGCGGCCTCGTCGGCGCTCACCGTCCACCAGGGCAGCAGACGGTAGACGGGCTTGTCGGAGAACCGCTCCCGGCTCCACTCGGGCGGCTGCACATTGGTGGTGCTGGAACGGACCTGCACGCGCTGGATGACACCCTCCCGGCTGATCGCGTCGTCCCGGAGCAGGCGCATCACGACGATCCGGCGCACGTACTGCTCGGACAGCGCGCCGCGCATGCCGACGGGCCGGTTGTCGGTGCCGTGCGTGGCGACGAAGAAGTCCCAGCCGCGACGCAGCTCGTTCTGCTGGGTGTGGCTGGGCACCAGGTTGCCGTCGATGGCCGCGCCGTCCTGAGCGGACAGGTCGTTCCAGCCGGTGGTGCGCAGGCTGCCGTCCTTCATCCGCACGACGGCGCGCGCCTGGACGGCGATGTTCTGCTGCAGCGGGTTCGGGGCGAACAGCTTCCAGTTCTGCTCGAACTCCGGGTACACCCACTCCTCTATCGCCTTGCCGTGCTGCTTGGTCACTGTGTTCGCCGGCGCGACGCTCAGGAACACCATCGCCAGATGCACACAGGCCGCGACGGCCACCACCGCGAGCGCCACCGCCGCCCCGACCTGGTAGCGGGGGGAGAGGGCGGCCACGCCGGTGCGGGGCGCGGACGGCAGGGGCGGGGGCCCCGGCGACGGCGAGCCGTCGGGGTCACCGGCGGCCTCACGGGCAGGGCTTTCCTGGTGCCCGAAGTGCTCCGGGCGACGCGCCCCGGCCGACCCGTCCGGCCCGTCAGGGGCCCTCGAGTCCTCGTCGTACGCGTCCATTCCGCCCCGTCCCCCGCTTCCACTCGGTCTCGTCCCGGGCACCGCCACAGGGGCCGCACCCTTCCCGAGCGCCACTCCTCGGCACTCGCACGGAACGGTACTCAGCCCCGGCCGCCCGGCGCAGCCCCGGGTACGGCCCGATGCAGTGGCCCTCACCACGCCGCACCGCCCCTCCCACCGTTTTCCACAGGCGCCCTGCGCGGTTTTCCACAGCGGTAGACACCCGGCAGCGACCCGGGACACCATTGATGAAACGCGGACCGAACGATCGGTTGGGACTCGGTCGCAGATAAGCCCGAGGTCAGGGGGGACCGCATGGCCACGGCGGCCGCGCAGCGCACGGCCGGCCCGGAGGCGGATGACACGCCGGGCACCGCTGACGATACGGCGGAGTGCCAACGCGCCTTCGACGCGGCCGTCCGCTGACGGAGAAGGCGGGATGGGCTTCGACCACTGAGAGGCGGCTTGGCGGGGAGGGGCTGAGGGGAGGGGGGAGGGGGCGGGGGCCCCAGAAGCAGCGAAACGACCTCGAAGACGCCCCCCACCCCACCCCCGACGCCTCGCTTCCACCATCCCCTTCCCGTCCTTCACCATCCCCTCCCCGCCCTCCCCGCCCTCCCCGTCCTCCACCCTCCGCCCTCCCCTCTGCGTTCTCCACCCCCACCCCCGTTCCCTTCTTCTAGAACCTGTTCTATCTTGACGGCCCGTCAGGCAAACCGTCGGATGACCGGACCGCCAGGAGGACAGGCCGTGGACTTCACCTTCAGTGAGGAGCAGTTGGCGGCGGCCGAGGCGGCGCGGGGGGTGTTCGCCGGGATGGTGCCGGACGCGGTGCCCAGTCCGGCTCTCACCACCGGCGCCGTGGCCGAGGGCTTCGACCGGGAGCTGTGGTCCCGGCTGGCCGGCGCGGACCTGATCGGCCTGCTGCTCGGCGAGCGGTACGGCGGGGCGGGTCTCGACGCCATCGCACTGTGTCTGGTGTTGCGCGAGTCCGCGAAGGTGCTGGCGCGGGTGCCGCTACTGGAGCACAGCGCGGCCGCGGCGGCCGTACAGGCCTACGGGGGCGAGGAGTTGGCGGAGCGGGTGCTGACCCGGGCAGGGCGCGGCGAGCTGGTGCTGACGGTCGCAGCGCACGGCCGCACCGGGCACGACCCGGCCGAACTCGCCGTCACCGCACGGCGGGACGGGCAGGCATGGGTGCTGGACGGGGTACAGACCGCGGTGCCGTGGGCGTACGACGCGAACCTCGTCGTCGTACCGGCGCACACCGATGCCGACGGGACCGTGCTCGCGCTGGTGCCGCGTGAGCAGGACGGGCTGGTGCTCGCCGAGCAGATCTCGACCAGTGGGGAGCGGCTGGCCGAGCTGCGCCTGCAGTCCGCGCGGGTCCGGGCCGCCGATGTCGTCGAGGCCGAGGGGGCCTGGGAGTGGCTGCACGCGATGCTGGCCACGGGCACCTGCGCGCTGGCGCTCGGCCTGGGCGAACGTGTGCTGAGGATGACCGGTGAGTACACCGGCAAGCGCGAGCAGTTCGGGTATCCGATCGCGACGTTCCAGGCGGTGGCCGTCCAGGCCGCCGACCGGTACATCGACCTGCGCGCCATGGAGGCCACGCTCTGGCAGGCGGCCTGGCGGATCGCCTCGGGCGCTCCGGGGGCGCTGCCCGCCGCCGGAGATGTCGCGGTGGCGAAGATCTGGGCGGCGGAGGGCGTGCGGCGCGTGGTGCAGACGGCGCAGCACCTGCACGGCGGGTTCGGTGCGGACACCGACTATCCGCTGCACCGGTACCACGCCTGGGCCAAGCACCTGGAGCTGGCGCTCGGCCCGGCGGCGGCGTACGAGGAGACGCTCGGGGACCTGCTGGCGGCACATCCGCTCAGCTGACCCGGCGCCCTGGGGGCCGGGCCTGTCCTAGACGACCGCGCCCGGTGCCCCGCTGTCGGTGATGACCGGTCGGCCCGTGGCCTGCCAGATCTGCATGCCGCCGTCGACGTTCACGGCGTCGATGCCCTGCTGGATCAGGTACATGGCGACCTGGGCCGAGCGGCCGCCGGAGCGGCAGATGACATTCACTCGGCCGTCCTGGGGGGCGGCCTCGGTCAGCTCGCCGTACCGGGCCACGAACTCGCTCATGGGGATGTGCAGTGCCCCTTGGGCGTGGCCCGCCTCCCACTCCTCGTCCTCGCGGACGTCCAGCAGGAAGTCGCCGTCCTTGAGGTCGGTGACCTCGACCGTGGGCACACCAGCTCCGAAACTCATGCCCCCGACGCTACCCGACGGACGGCGGGGTTCCTTCCTGCCCCATCAGGGCCGCCAGCTCGGCCTCCCGCTGTTCGATGTCGGTGCGCAGCCGGCCGGCGATCTCGTCGAGCAGGCCGTCGGGGTCGTCCGGGGCGAGGCGCAGCATGCCGGCGATGGCGCCGTCCTCGAGCTCGCGGGCGACGAGCGTGAGCAGTTCCTTGCGCTGGGTGAGCCATTCCAGGCGGGCGTACAGTTCCTCGGCCGGGCTGGGGCGGCGCTCGGGCGGTACCGGGCCGGCCGCCCACTCCTCGGCCAGCTCCGCGAGGAGCTTTTCGTCGCCACGGGCGTAGGCGGCGTTGACGCGGGTGATGAACTCCTCGCGCCGCTGCCGTTCCGCTTCCTCCTGGGCGAGGTCGGGGTGGGCCTTGCGGGCCAGCTCGCGGTAGAGCCGGCGGGCCTCCTCGCTGGGCCGCACCCGCTCGGGCGGCCGTACCGCCTGCTCGGTGAGCATGGCGGCGGCCTCCGGGAACAGGCCGTGGCCGTCCATCCAGCCGTGCAGGAGTTCCTCGACGCCGGGGATGGGCAGCACGCGGGCGCGGGCCTCCTCGGCCCGGAGGATGTCCTCCGGGTCGCCGGTGCGGGCGGCCTTCGCCTCGGCGATCTGCGCGTCCAGCTCCTCGATGCGCATGTAGAGCGGGCCGAGTTTCTGCTCGTGCAGGCGGGAGAAGTTCTCGACCTCGACGCGGAAGGTCTCCACGGCGATCTCGTACTCGATCAACGCCTGCTCGGCGGCCCGTACGGCCTGTTCCAGCCGCTCCTCGGGCCGCGGTGCCTTGGACTGCTCAGCTTCCGGGGTCGTCACCCGACCAGCGTAGGCCACGGCCGAAACCCGTTGGCGGGGATCACCCGGCTCGGTCGGCCGGTTCCGCTTCCGGGCAGCCGACCGGTGGCCACGCGGGCTGGGGCCCGGTATGCGGGCCCCAGGTTCCCGAGCCTCGCGGGCCGGCCGTCGAGCTTCCGGCCGCTGGACTCCCAGACCTCCCGGGCCGGCCGCCGAGCTCCCAGCCGCCGGACTCCCAGACCTCCCTGTCCCGCCGCCAGGCTTCCAGCCGTCAGACTCCCAGACCTCCCGGGCCGGCCGCCGAGCTCCCAGCCGCCGGACTCCCGGGCAGCGAGATCCCAGCCGTGACACGTCCGGTCGTCGTACCCCCGCCTTCGCACCGTCCCCGCCGTACTCCCTTCCTCACACACCCGTCTCGGCCGCGATCCGCCCAGACCGCACCGCCGCCACCAGCTCTGCGTGGTCCGCCTCGGTGCGGTCGGCGTAGGCGACGGCGAAGTAGGCCATCGCCTCGTCCACTTCCTCGTTCTTGCCGCAGTAGCCGGCGATCAGTCGTGGGTCCGCGCTGTGGGCGTGGGCGCGGGCCAGCAGGGCGCCGGTCATACGGCCGTAGTCGTCGATCTGGTCGGCGGCGAGCGCGGCGGGGTCGACGCTGCCCTTGCGGTTGCGGAACTGGCGGACCTGGAAGGGCCGGCCGTCGACCGTGGTCCAGCCCAGGAGGATGTCGCTGACCACCTGCATCCGCTTCTGGCCGAGGACGACCCTGCGCCCTTCGTGCTCCACCGGCGGTGCGTCGAAGCCGGCCGTGGCCAGGTGCGCGACGAGCGCCGACGGCCGGGCCTCCTTCACCTGGAGCACCAGCGGCTGCCCGCGGTGGTCGAGGAGCAGCACCACGTAGGACCGCGTGCCGACGCTGCCGGTGCCGACCACGCGGAAGGCCACGTCGTGGACCGCGTGCCGTGCCAGCAGCGGCAGCCGGTCCTCGGAGAGGGTGGCCACGTAGGGCTCCAGGGACGCGGCGACCGCGGCCGCCTCGGCGTCCGGGATCCGGCGGAGCACGGGCGGTGCGTCGACGAAGCGCCGTCCGCCGTGGGCGGCTTCTTCGGTGGACTTCGCCGCGAAGCGGCCGCTGGTGTTGGCCCGTGCCTTCTCGGAGACCCGTTCCAGCGTGCCGAGCAGGTCGTGGGCGTCGGTGTGGGAGACCAGTTCCTCGTCCGCGATGGCGTTCCAGGCGTCCAGCACCGGCAGCTTGGCCAGCAGCCGCATGGTGCGCCGGTAGGCGCCCACGGCGTCCTGGGCGGCCTTCCGGCAGGTGTCCTCGTCGGCGCCGGCCTCCCGTCCGGCCAGTACCAGCGAGGCGGCCAGCCGCTTCAGGTCCCACTCCCAGGGGCCGTGCACGGTCTCGTCGAAGTCGTTGAGGTCGATGACCAGGCCGCCGCGTGCGTCGCCGTACAGGCCGAAGTTGGCCGCGTGTGCGTCGCCGCAGATCTGGGCGCCGATCCTGGTGGTGGGAGTGCGTGCCAGGTCGTAGGCCATGAGTCCGGCCGAGCCGCGCAGGAAGGCGAAGGGGGTGGCCGCCATCCGGCCCACCCGTATGGGCGTCAGCTCCGGGATGCGGCCGGCGTTGGACTCCTCCACCGCGGCGACGGCGTCGGGGCGGGAGCCGTCCAGGTCGAGGGTTCGGTGGGCGCCGCGCGGCACGCTCGCCCTGAGTGCCTTGCCCTCCTCCTTGGGTGAGCCCTGCTGCGGCCACTCGGCGAAGCCACGTATCCGGGGCAGCCGGCGCGCCACCGCCCGTTCGGTCGTTTCCGCCACTTCCACACCGGCTTCGGTCATCGCGACCGCCTCCCCCGAACACATGTGCTTGAACGAACGTCGAGCCGAACATCAACTCGTGCAGACCGTACAGCCGGTGGTCGAAACGCGTCAGACCCTGTGGACAACCGGGCGCCTGTGGAAAACCTTGGCGCCCCCGGCGTCCACCGCACCCACCACACCCACACCCACGCGCACCACACCCACACCTACGCCCACGCCTACGCCCACGGCACCCAAGGTGCCCCCTCAAGCCCGCAAGAACGCGAGCACGGCCAACACCCGCCGGTGCGTCTCCTCCGCCGGCGGCAGGTCGAGTTTGGTGAGGATGTTCCCGATGTGCTTGCCGACGGCAGCCTCGGAGACGACCAGGTGGCGGGCGATCGCCGCGTTCGACCGGCCCTCGGCGACGAGCCCCAGTACCTCCCGCTCGCGCGGGGTGAGGCGTTCCAGCGGGTCGCGGCGGCGGCGCAACAGTTGGCGTACGACTTCGGGGTCGACGACCGTGCCGCCGGAGGCGACCTCGTCCAGGGCGGTCACGAACTCCTCGACCTGGCCGACCCGGTCCTTGAGCAGATAGCCGACGCCGGTGCCGACGCCGGAGTCCAGCAGGTCGGAGGCGTAGGCGCGCTGCACGTACTGGCTGAGGACCAGGACGGGCAGGGTGGGCCGGCGGGTGCGCAGGAGGACGGCGGCGTGCAGGCCCTCGTCCTGGAAGCCGGGGGGCATGCGGACGTCCGTGACGACGATGTCCGGTCGGTGTTCCTCGACGGCGGCGAGCAGTGCGTCGGCGTCACCGACGGCGGCGACGACCTCGTGTCCGAACCGGCCGAGCAGCCCGATCAGGCCCTCGCGCAGCAGCACGCTGTCCTCGGCGAGCACTACACGGAGGGTTCGGCCGTCACCGCGGTCATGGGCCCTTCCGGATCGGGCAAGTCGACGCTGCTGCAGTGCGCGGCGGGCCTGGACCGGCCCACCTCCGGGTCGGTGCGCGTCGGGGGCGCCGAGCTGACGGGGCTGAGCGAGCGGCGGCTGACCCTGCTGCGGCGCGAGCGCGTCGGGTTCGTCTTCCAGGCGTTCAACCTCGTGCCGTATCTGACCGCGGAGCAGAACGTTGCACTCCCCCTGTGTCTGGCCGGCCGTCGTCCGTCCCACGCGCGCGTGCGTGACGTGCTGGCGCGGGTGGGCCTCGCGCACCGGGCACGGCACCGCCCGGCCGAATTCTCCGGCAGCCAGCAGCAACGGGTGGCCCTGGCCCGGGCGTTGATCACGCGCCCCGAGATGCTCTTCGGTGACGAGCCGACGGGGGCGCTGGACTCCCGTACCGGCCGTGAGATGCTGGAGCTGCTGCGCGGCATGGCCGACCGGGACGGGCAGACCGTCGTGATGGTGACGCACGATCCGGTGGCGGCCGCGTACGCGGACCGGGTGGTCTTCCTGGCGGACGGGCGGCTGGGCGGCGAACTCGGCGGTGCGGGCGCGGACGGTGTCGCCGCGCGGATGGCCCGGCTGGAGGCGGTCCCGTGCTGACCCTCGCTCTGCGCGCGTTGCGGGCCCGCCGGTCCGCCTTCGCCGGCCGCTTCGTCGCCCTGGCGCTCGGTACGGCCCTGCTCACCGTCATGGGCCTGGCCCTCGCCGCCTCCCTGGACGCGCCCGCCCGTGAGCCGGAACGGTTCGCCGCCGCGCCGGTCGTGGTCAAGGGCGCCGACACGGTGCGGGTCGCGACCCCGGCCGGCGACCGGGTGCGGCAGCTGGCCCGGCCGAAGCCCCTTCCCGCCGCCGTGGTGCGGCAGTTGAGGGCACTGGGAACGGTCGTCGAGGACCGGTCGTTCCCTGTACGGGCGGACGGAGGGCCGCGGGACCTGGTCGGCCACCCGTGGTCCACCGCGGTCTTCGCCCGCTACGCCCTCGACAGCGGCCGTGCTCCACGCCGTACGGACGAGGTCGTCGTCACGGGCGGCTGGGCCCGCGCCGGCAGCCGTGTCGGCACCGACCGCGGCACGGTGCGGGTCGTGGGCACCGTGCCCGCGCGCGGCTTCGAGCACGCCGTCTTCTACACCGACGCCCGCGCGGCCCGACTCGACCCCATCAGCGACCGGTTGGTGGTGGACGCCGACCCGGGATCCGTGACGGAGGTGGTGCGGGGCACCGGGGCCCAGGTCCTCACCGGCGACGAACGCCGTCGCGCCGAGCCCGGCCCCGACCGGGACCGTACGGCGATGACCGCGCTGAACGCCCTGTTCGGCACGGCCGGCGGGGTCGCCGTCTTCGTGTCGGTGTTCGTGGTGGCGTCCACGTTCGCCTTCGCGGTCGCCCAGCGGCGCCGGGAGTTCGGGCTGCTGCGGGCCGCCGGGGCGACGCCGGGCCAGATCCGCCGGATGGTCGTGGCCGAGGCGCTGGTGGCCGGCGCGCTCGCCTCGGCGGCGGGCTGCGCGCTCGGCGGGTACCTGGCGCCGCGCCTGGTCGCCCGGGTCGTGGCCGAGGGTCTCGCCCCGCGCTGGTTCCGCCTCGGCGCCGCCGTCTGGCCGTACCACCTGGCCTTCTGGACCGGTCTGCTGGTCGCCCTGTGCGGGGTGCTGGCGGCCTCGTGGCGGGCGGGCCGCACCGGCCCACTCCAGGCGCTGCGCGCGGCCGAGGTCGACAGCCGGGCGACCACGTGGGGCAGGCGGGTCGCCGGTACGGCGCTGCTGCTGACGGCCGCCGTCACGCTCGCGTCGGCGCTGGCCGGCGATCCGGGCGACCTGCTGCACCGCAAGTCGTACGTCAGTCGTCCGATGCTGCTCACCGGCGCGCTCGCGTTCCTGGCGCCGGCTCTGGTGCGGCCCCTGGTGCGCGCGCTGGTACGGCTGCCCGGCGTCACGAGTCTGCTGGTGCGGGAGAGCGCGGCCGGTGCCGTGCGGCGCACCGCGGCGATCGCCGCGCCCCTCCTCGTCACGGTGGCCCTCGCGGCCGCGCTGCCCGGCAGCACGGCGACGCTGGACGCGGCGAAGGCCGCCAAGGCACGCGCGCGGACGACGGCCGCGTTCGTGCTCACCCCGCCGCCCGGGTCGGCCTTCGACGCGGCGACCCTGCGGCGGCTGCGCGCGGTACCGGGTGCGCTGGTGTCGGCGAGCGCGTCGGACGAGGTGTTCGTCGTGGAGGACGGCGTGGCCCTGGTCAGGTCCGAGGCGCGGGCCGCCGATCCGGCCGCGCTGGCCGCCACCGCCCGCCTGCCGCTCACCGCCGGACGGATCACGGCGCGTCAACGAGGAGTGGCAGCGGCACACCGTGGGCCGGCACGTCACCGTCCGGCTCGGCGACGGTACCCGGCGCACCCTGCGGATCGCAGCGGTGATGGCCACCGGCACCGGTGACAACGGGGTGTATGTCACACCGCACAACGCCCCGGGCGCCCCGCTGGACCGGGTCGACGTCGCCGTCGCGAGGGGAGCGGACACGGCCGCCGTGGCCGCGGGACTGCGTGCGGCGGTGCGGGACGCGCACGTACGGGTCCGCACCGGGGAGCAGTGGACCGCGGCCGGTCACCCGGCGAACGACCGCACGACTCGGCTCGGTCTGTTCCTGGTGCTGGGCATCGCTCTGCTCTACACCGGCATCTGTGTGGCCAACACCATGGTCATGGCGAACGCGGACCGGCTGCGCGACCTTGCCGCCCTGCGGCTGACCGGCGCGACCCGGTGTCAACTGCTGCGGCTGGTGGCCCTCGAAGCGCTGACGGTCGTGGCGGCCGGCACCCTGCTGGGCCTGCTGGCCGCCGCGGTACACCTCGCGGGCCTGGCCACCGCTCTGCACCTGCTGTCGGCCCCCGTCACGGTCCGCGTGCCCTGGACCGTGACCGGCGGCACAGTGGCCGCCTGCACCCTCCTGGCCGTGACAGCCGCCACCGTGCCGGCCGCCCTCGCACTGCGCCGCCGCAGCCCTTGAGACCTTCCTCACAAAGCGGACGCACCAAAACGGCTACGGGCCCACCGTCTTCACGATGGGCCCGTAGCCTCTGTGTGCGCGAGGGGGGAGTTGAACCCCCACGCCCTTGCGGGCACTGGAACCTGAATCCAGCGCGTCTGCCTATTCCGCCACCCGCGCATCGGGTGTGTCTTCCGACTTCGTCCCTTGTGGGCCGGCCCCTTCCGACATCCAGAACATTAGCACGTCGTACGGGGTGGGTTCACATCCCTTACGGCCCGCCCGGCCCGGCCCCGCGCCACCGACGTATCAGGGAGTGCCTGTTCACGTATCAACCTCGTACCGGTCACGGTCATCTACGCAGGAGGCGGACCGGGTCCACAGCCGGGTGCGGGACACTGGTCTTCGCCCCCCTCTACGATCCTTGTCAGAGGAGTTCGAAGGGGAGCCGCTCGGGGAACCGGCTCATTGCCGGACAGCGTAGATACGATCAGTAAGCAGTACCGGGCAGGACAGCGGCACAGAGCAGGGCAAGACAGAACGGCAACGACGGAGGAGGTGCCCCATGGGAGTCCTGAAGAAGTTCGAGCAGCGTCTCGAAGGTCTGGTCAACGGCACCTTCGCCAAGGTCTTCAAGTCCGAGGTCCAGCCCGTGGAGATCGCCGGTGCGCTCCAGCGGGAGTGCGACAACAACGCCACCATCTGGAACCGCGACCGCACGGTCGTACCCAACGACTTCATCGTGGAGCTGAGCGCGCCGGACCACGAGCGCCTCAGCCCCTACTCCGGGCAGCTCGGCGACGAGCTGGCCGGCATGGTGCGCGACTACGCCAAGCAGCAGCGCTACACCTTCATGGGACCGATCAAGGTCAACCTGGAGAAGGCCGACGACCTCGACACCGGTCTGTACCGGGTGCGCTCGCGCACCCTCGCCTCCTCCGCCAGCCAGCAGGGCGGCGCACCCGCGGCGCCCGCCGGCCGGCCCGGCCAGAGCGCCCAGGGCGGCTACGGCTACCCGCCGGCCGCTCCCGCCGGAGCGCCCCCGATGCCGTCCGCGCCGCCGCCCGGCGCCCGCCCCGGCGGTTACGGCTACCCCCAGCCCGCCACCCAGCGGCCCGCCGCCGCTCCGATGAGCGGCGGGCGCACCCGCTACTGGATCGAGATCAACGGCAGCCGCCACCAGATCTCCCGTGCGACGCTGGTGCTGGGTCGCAGCACCGACGCCGACGTGCGGATCGACGACCCCGGCGTCTCGCGCCGGCACTGCGAGATCCGGACCGGGACGCCCTCGACGATCCAGGATCTCGGCTCCACCAACGGCATCGTGGTGGACGGGCAGCACACCACCCGCGCTACGCTCCGCGACGGCTCGCGGATCGTCGTGGGCAGCACCACCGTTATCTATAGGCAAGCCGAAGGGTGAAGCGGGGGCAATGTCAGAGCTGACCCTCACGGTCATGCGGCTGGGTTTCCTGGCCGTACTGTGGCTGTTCGTGATCGTGGCCGTGCAGGTCATCCGGAGCGACCTGTTCGGTACGCGCGTCACCCAGCGCGGATCGCGTAGGGAGGCCGCGCGTCCGCAGCAGGCAGCCCGGCAGCAGGCCGCGCCCCCGCCCCAGCGCGCCCAGCAGAGCGGCGGCGGCCGACGTGGCCGCAACGCTCCCAGCAAGCTGGTCGTGAGCGAAGGCACACTGACCGGTACCACCGTCGCGCTGCAGGGCCAGACCATCACCCTGGGCCGGGCGCACGACTCCACGATCGTGCTGGACGACGACTACGCCTCCAGCCGCCATGCCAGGATCTACCCGGACCGCGACGGCCAGTGGATCGTCGAGGATCTCGGGTCCACCAACGGCACCTACCTGGACCGGTCCCGGCTGACGACCCCCACACCGATCCCGCTGGGCGCGCCGATCCGCATCGGCAAAACCGTCATCGAGCTGCGGAAGTAGTGCTACGTCATGAGTGAGCGCGAGCGGAGCGAGCACGCAGCGGCAGGCCGCCACCCGGTCTCCGGCGCGCTCCCGACCGGAGGGTGGGCAGTGTGGCTCGACACGACCGGCTGTACCCGGAGCCGACGGGCGAGGTGCGCATGAGTCTGTCACTGCGCTTCGCCGCCGGATCGCACAAGGGCATGATCCGTGAGGGCAACGAGGACTCCGGTTACGCCGGTCCGCGCCTGCTCGCCATCGCCGACGGCATGGGCGGCCAGGCGGCCGGCGAGGTCGCGTCCTCCGAGGTCATCTCCACCCTGGTCACGCTCGACGACGACGTGCCCGGCTCCGACATCCTCACCTCGCTCGGCGTCGCCGTGCAGCGCGCCAACGACCAGCTGCGCGCCATGGTCGAGGAGGACCCCCAGCTCGAAGGCATGGGGACGACCCTCACCGCGCTGCTGTGGACCGGGCAGCGGCTCGGGCTCGTGCACGTCGGCGACTCGCGTGCGTATCTGCTGCGTGACGGGGTGCTCACCCAGATCACGCAGGACCACACCTGGGTGCAGCGGCTCGTGGACGAGGGCCGGATCACCGAGGAAGAGGCCACCACCCACCCGCAGCGCTCGCTGCTGATGCGCGCGCTCGGCAGCGGCGACCACGTCGAGCCCGACCTGTCGATCCGCGAGGTCCGGGCCGGCGACCGCTACCTGATCTGCTCCGACGGCCTGTCCGGCGTCGTCTCCCACCAGACGATGGAGGAGACCCTCGCCAGCTACCAGGGCCCGCAGGAGACCGTGCAGGAGCTGATCCAGCTCGCGCTGCGCGGCGGCGGCCCCGACAACATCACCGTGATCGTCGCCGACGTGCTCGACCTGGACACCGGTGACACTCTCGCCGGGCAGCTGTCCGACACCCCGGTCGTGGTCGGCGCCGTCGCCGAGAACCAGCACCACCAGCACGACAACGGCATCATGCAGACCCCGGCCGGCCGGGCCTCCCACCTGGGCCGCCAGGGCCACGGACAGGGCGGCGGCGAGTTCGGCCCGCCCGGCTCCGGCGACACCACCGGCTACGTCCCGACCGGCGGCTTCGGCGACTACACCGACGAGGACTTCGTCAAGCCGCGCAAGAGCCGCAGGTGGCTGAAGAGATCCCTGTACGGCGGTCTGGCCCTCGCGGTGATCGGCGGCGGCCTGTACGGCGGTTACCGCTGGACGCAGACGCAGTACTACGTGGGCACCAACGGCGAGCACGTGGCGCTGTACCGCGGCATCAGCCAGGACCTGGCCTGGGTGTCGCTGTCCAAGGTGGAGAAGGACCACCCCGAGATCGAACTCAAGTACCTGCCGCCCTACCAGCAGAAGCAGGTCAAGAACACGATCGCGGCGGGCGGCCTGCAGCAGGCCCAGACGAAGATCGAGGCACTGTCCGTGCAGGCCTCCGCGTGCCGGAAGCAGGCGGAGCGCACGGCCGCCGAGAGCGAGAAGAACGCGAAGACGGGTCAGGGCGAGGCCGGAGGCACCACGGGAACCACCCGTACCTCCTTCACGTCCAAGGCATCGCCGACCCCGAACCCGTCGGGTTCGGCCTCTTCGAAGAGCCCCTCGAAGTCCCCGACCCCGACCGCGACCGCCACTCCGAACCCCGGCCCGAGCCTCTCCGAGGATGAGCAGAAGGTCGTCGATCAGTGCGGCAAGCAGTAGGCAAGCCGTGAGAGGCCCTGTCACACGATGAGCAGTACTTCGAATTCGCCGACGCACCACACGTCCACGATCGGTGCGATCGGCGCCCCGAGCCGCCGCAACACCGAGCTGGCCCTGCTGGTCTTCGCCGTGGTCATCCCGGTGTTCGCCTACGCCAACGTGGGCCTGGCCATCGACGGCCAGGTGCCCGCGGGGCTGCTGAGCTACGGCCTCGGCCTCGGTCTGCTGGCCGGCGTCGCCCATCTCGGCGTGCGGAAGTTCGCCCCGTACGCCGACCCGCTGCTACTGCCGCTGGCCACGCTGCTCAACGGGCTCGGACTGGTGTGCATCTGGCGGCTGGACCAGTCGAAGCTGCTGCAGTCACTGCCCAACTTCGTCACGGCCGCGCCCCGCCAGCTGCTGTACACGGCGCTGGGCATCGCCCTGTTCGTCGTCGTGCTGATCTTCCTCAAGGACCACCGCGTCCTGCAGCGCTACACCTACATCTCGATGTTCGGCGCGCTGGTGCTGCTCGTGCTGCCGCTGGTGCCCGGACTCGGTGCCAACATCTACGGTGCCAAGATCTGGATCAGGGTGCCGGGTCTGGGCTCGCTGCAGCCCGGCGAGTTCGCGAAGATCGTCCTCGCGATCTTCTTCGCCGGCTATCTGATGGTGAAGCGGGACGCCCTCGCCCTCGCCAGCCGCCGCTTCATGGGCCTGTACCTGCCGCGCGGCCGCGACCTCGGTCCCATCCTGGTCGTCTGGGCGATCTCGATCCTCATCCTGGTCTTCGAGACCGACCTCGGCACCTCGCTGCTGTTCTTCGGAATGTTCGTCATCATGCTGTACGTCGCCACCGAGCGGACCAGCTGGATCGTCTTCGGTCTGCTGATGTCCGCGGTCGGCGCCGTCGGCGTGGCGAGCTTCGAGCCGCACATCCAGACCCGCGTGCAGGCCTGGCTCGACCCGATGCGCGAGTACAAGCTCAGCCAGGCCGGCGTCCACGACGGCACGCTCCACTCCGAGCAGGCCATGCAGGCCCTGTGGGCGTTCGGCTCCGGCGGCACCCTCGGCACCGGCTGGGGGCAGGGCCACTCCGACCTGATCCGGTTCGCCGCGAACTCGGACTTCATCCTCGCCACCTTCGGCGAGGAGCTGGGCCTGGCCGGCGTCATGGCGATCCTGCTGATCTACGGCCTGATCGTGGAGCGCGGCGTGCGCACCGCCCTCGCCGCCCGCGACCCGTTCGGCAAGCTGCTCGCCGTCGGCCTGTCCGGCGCCTTCGCGCTGCAGGTCTTCGTCGTGGCCGGCGGTGTGATGGGCCTCATCCCGCTGACCGGTATGACGATGCCGTTCCTCGCGTACGGCGGTTCGTCCGTGCTGGCCAACTGGGCCCTGATCGGCATCCTCATCCGGATCAGCGACACCGCGCGCCGCCCGGCGCCCACCCCCGCCAGCAACCCCGACGCCGAGATGACCCAGGTGGTCCGCCCGTCATGAACAAGCCCCTGCGCCGGATCGCGATCTTCTGTGGACTGCTCGTCCTCGCTCTGCTGTTGCGCGACAACTGGCTCCAGTACCTCAAGGCCGACGACCTGCGCACCGACCCGGCCAACCGCCGGGTCGCCATCGAGCGGTACGCGAACCCGCGGGGCGACATCATCGTCGACGGCGACCCCATAACCGGGTCCGTCGAGGCCAAGAGCGGCGACTACAAGTACAAGCGCACCTACAAGAACGGGGCCATGTGGGCCCCGGTCACCGGCTACTCCTCGCAGGCCTTCGACGGCAGCCAGCTGGAGAAGCTCGACGACGGCATCCTCACCGGCAACGACGACCGGCTCTTCTTCCGCAAGACGCTCGACATGATCACCGGCAAGGAGCAGCAGGGCGGCAACGTCGTCACCACGCTCAACTCGGCCGCGCAGAAGGCGGCGTTCAACGGACTCAGGTCCCGCGGCGGCAAGGGCGCGGTGGTCGCACTCGAACCGTCCACCGGCAAGATCCTCGCGCTGGCCTCCTACCCGTCGTACGACCCCTCGTCCTTCGCGGGCAACTCCGGCGACGACGCCAAGGCCTGGAACAAGCTCCAGAAGAAGAACGACCCGGCCGACCCGATGCTGAACCGGGCGCTGCGCGAGACCTACCCGCCGGGCTCCACCTTCAAGGTGGTCACGGCGGCGGCCGCGCTGGAGAACGGCAAGTACACCTCGGCCGACGAGAAGACCGACTCGCCGCTGCCGTGGACCATGCCGGGCACCACCACGCAGCTGAAGAACGAGGGCAACATCCCGTGCGAGAACGCGACCATGCGGGTCGCGCTGCAGTACTCGTGCAACACGGTCTTCGGCAAGATCGGCGCCGACCTCGGCAACGACAAGATGCTCGCCGAGGCGAAGAAGTTCGGTTTCACCAGCGAGCAGTTCACGCCGGTCCGCTCCAACGCCTCGGTGTTCTCCGACGGCATGAACACGTCGCAGACCGCGCTGTCCTCCATCGGGCAGTACAACACCGCGGCCACCCCGCTGCAGATGGCCATGATCGCCTCGGCCGTCGCCAACGACGGCAGGCTGATGAAGCCGTACATGGTCGACGAGCTGGAGTCCTCCAACGTCGACCCGGTCGCGAAGACGGATCCGGAGGAGATGAGCCGGCCGCTGTCGCCGAAGAACGCACAGGTCCTGCAGCAGATGATGGAGACGGTCGTCAAGGACGGCACGGGTAAGAACGCGCAGATCGGCGGCGGTGTCACCGTCGGTGGCAAGACCGGTACCGCCCAGCACGGTGTGGCGAACAGCGCGAACCCCTACGCGTGGTTCATCTCATATGCCAAGCTCAGCGACGGCAGCTCGCCGGTCGCCGTGGCCGTGGTGGTCGAGGACGAGAACGCCAACCGCGACGACATCTCCGGCGGCGGCCTGGCCGCCCCGATCGCGAAGAACGTGATGGAGGCGGTCATCGACTCCAAGAAGTGACCCCCATCACGCCCTCTTCACATCGTTGCACGTTGCGATACCGGTCCTGTATCGGGTTACGGGCTTGGCCAGGTCACACGGAGCGAGCCGGGTACGGTAGGCCCGGACGGCAGCCTCCGGCCGCACACGCACGTGCGCGGCCGAGACCGACGGAGAGGGCTGGTAGGTAGCTATGGAAGAGCCGCGTCGCCTCGGCGGCCGGTACGAGCTGGGCCAGGTGCTCGGCCGTGGTGGCATGGCGGAGGTCTACCTCGCGCATGACACCCGCCTCGGCCGCACCGTGGCGGTGAAGACGCTGCGCGCGGACCTCGCGCGTGATCCGTCCTTCCAGGCCCGCTTCCGCCGGGAGGCCCAGTCGGCCGCCTCGCTCAACCATCCCGCGATCGTCGCGGTCTACGACACGGGCGAGGACTACATCGACGGGGTCTCGATCCCGTACATCGTGATGGAGTACGTCGACGGGTCCACGCTCCGTGAGCTTCTCCACAGCGGCCGCAAGCTGCTGCCCGAGCGGGCCATGGAGATGACCGTCGGCATCCTCCAGGGTCTGGAGTACGCCCACCGCAGCGGCATCGTCCACCGTGACATCAAGCCGGCCAACGTCATGCTGACGCGCAACGGCCAGGTCAAGGTGATGGACTTCGGCATCGCCCGCGCGATGGGCGACTCCGGCATGACCATGACCCAGACCGCGGCGGTCATCGGCACCGCGCAGTACCTGTCGCCGGAGCAGGCGAAGGGCGAGCAGGTGGACGCCCGGTCCGATCTTTATTCGACCGGTTGTCTCCTCTACGAGCTGCTGACGGTACGGCCGCCCTTCGTGGGCGACTCCCCGGTGGCCGTGGCCTACCAGCACGTTCGCGAGGAACCGCAGGCGCCCAGCGTCTTCGATCCCGAGATCACCCCCGAAATGGACGCCATCGTCCTGAAGGCGCTGGTCAAGGACCCGAACTACCGCTATCAGTCGGCCGACGAGATGCGCGCCGACATCGAGGCCTGCCTCGACGGCCAGCCGGTCGCGGCGACGGCCGCGATGGGTGCGGTGGGCTACGGCGGCTACCCCGACGACCAGCCGACGACGGCGCTGCGCGCGGACGCGGGAGCGCCGACCAGCATGCTGCCGCCGATGAACCCGGACGACGGCGGCTACGGCTACGACGAGCGCCCCGACCGGCGCCGCCAGCAGAAGAAGAACAACACCTCCACGATCCTGCTCGTGGTCGCGGGCATCCTGGTCCTGGTCGGCGCGATCCTGATCGGGAAGTGGGCGTTCGACGGGAAGAACACGGACGGGACGTTCCAGGCCCCGAACTTCGTCGGCAACAGCTACACCACCGCCCAGAAGATGGCCGTCAACTCGGACCTGAAACTGGCGGCGCCGACGCGCAAGCCGTGCGCCGACCAGCCGAAGGGCAACGTCTGCGACCAGAACCCCAAGGCGGGCGCGGACGTCAAGAAGGGCGACACGATCACCCTGACGGTGTCGACGGGCGCCCCCAAGGTCACCGTGCCGGACGTCCGCGGCATCCAGTTCGACAAGGCCAAGTCCCAGCTGGAGGCCAAGGGCTTCCAGGTCGACAAGAAGACCCAGGTGTCCACCCAGCCCGCCGGCATCGTCATCACCCAGGACCCGGAGGGCGGCACGGCCAAGCAGAAGGGCACCACGATCACGCTGACGGTCGCCAAGGCCGAGGAGAAGATCGCCGTCCCGGACGTCACCGGCAAGTCCTGTGACGAGGCCAAGGCCGAGCTGCAGGCGAAGGGCCTGGCGCCGAGCTGCAACGACGTGGCCGTCACCGACCCCAACCAGGACGGCAAGGTCCAGAACACCAACCCGGTGGCGGGCCAGCAGGTCAGCAAGAACACGCCGGTCGTGATCAACGTCGGCAAGGCGCAGGGCCAGCAGCAGGTGCAGGTCCCGCAGGTCCAGAACCACACGCTCAAGGACGCCCGGAAGATGCTCGAGGACCTCGGCCTTCAGGTCAACGTCCAGGGCTCGCAGGACGACAACGCCCTCGTCGTCACCTCCAACCCGACCCCGGGCAGCAACGTCAACCAGGGCGACACGGTCACCCTGTTCACCGTCGACCAGGGCGGCGGGAACAACGGCAACAACACCAACGGCGGCCCGAACATCTTCGGCGGCACCAGCGGCTGAGGCCTCGCGCCCACGAGTGGGCCCCCTGCCGGATTCCGGCAGGGGGCCCACTTCGTCGCGGTGAGACGCTCGTCTCAGCCCAGTTCCTTCGGCGGAGTCCGCTCGCTGTCCACCTTCTGCACCCGGACCAGCTCGCCCCACACCACGTACCGGTAGCGGGAGGTGTACACGGGAGTGCAGGTCGTCAGCGTGATGTAGCGGCCGGGCTTGCTCCTGCCCGACTCCTTGGGGACCTGGGTGAGGACCTTGACGTTGTACTTCGAGGTCTCCGGCAGGATCGAGAACACCTTGTAGACGTACCAGTCGTCCTTCGTCTCGAAGACGATCGGGTCGCCCTTCCTCAGCTTGTCGATGTTGTGGAACTTCGCGCCGTGGCCGTCGCGGTGGGCGGCGAGGGTGAAGTTGCCGGACCTGCCGGACATCGGGAGGGTCGCCTTGACCGGCTCCGTGTAGTAGCCGGCCACGCCGTCGTTCAGGACGTCCGTGTCGGTGCCCTTCGCGACCAGGACCTCGCCGTTGCGCATCGCCGGGACGTGCAGGAAGCCGATGCCGTCCTTGGTGTCCAGCGCGCCGGGAGCCGAGTCGGTCGAACGGGCCCAGTGGTCACGGACCTTGTCCGCCTCCCGGTCCGCCTTGCGGTCCGCTATCACGTTCGTCCACCACAGCGAGTAGACGACGAACAGGCCGAGCAACGCGCCTGCGGTGATGAGGAGTTCACCGAAGACGCTGACCGCGAGGGCGATGCGTCCCGGACCCCGGCGGCGCGGGGCGGGCGCCGCGTCGGACGCGTCCGTGTGCTCTTCGGTGTCGTCGGCGGTCCCTGCCACTGTTCCTTCAGCCCCTACTCGATGAGCGCGTCCGGCTTGCCCTTGCTGCGTGGGCGTTCCTCGACCATCTTGCCCCAGACGATCAACCGGTACTTGCTGGTGAACTCCGGCGTACAGGTGGTGAGGGTGATGTACCGACCCGGTTCGGTGAAGCCCGAGCCCCTGGGGATCGGGTTCAGCACGCCCGTGTTGGACGGCGATGTCACCGGCAGCGTCGACGTCACCTTGTACACGAAGTACGTGTCCTGCGTCTCGACCACGACCGCGTCACCGGCCGTGAGTTTGTTGATGTACCGGAACGGCTCACCGTGCGTGTTGCGGTGCGCGGCCAGTCCGAAGTTGCCGGTCTTGGCGCTCGGCATCGCCGTCTTCAGCGCGCCCTCGCCGTAGTGCCCGATCATGCCCTTGTCGAGCACCTTCTTGTTGCTGACGCCCTCGGCGATCGGCGCCACCACGTCCAGCTCGGGGATGTGCAGGATGGCGAAGCCCTGTCCCGGCTCGAACACCCCCGGGGCCCGTTTGCCGCTGGCCCAGTCGTTCTGCAGCTGGTGGGTCTCGCTGCCGGCCTGTGCGTGGGCGCGGACGTTCGTCCACCACAGCTGGTAGGTGACGAACAGCAGCATCAGCACGCCGGTGGTGATGAACACCTCACCGATCGCCCGGCTCGCGAGCACGGCCGGGCTCGGCTTGCGCAGCCGGGCCTGCCGCCGGGCCTCGACCCGGGAGAGCGGCCGCTGCGGCCCGGACTCCGGCGAGGTGCCCGTCGGATGCGCCGACTCCCGTCCGCCGCCATGGCGCCCGCCGCGCCGCTTGGCGGCCTTTCTGCGGGCCGCACGCCCGCCCGTCGGGGTTCCCGCGGCGGATGCTGCGGAAGCGGCGTGAGAGGGCCGCACAGCCTCGCCGCCCCGGCCCGGCTGCGGATCGGGGATCCGCAGCGCCATCGTCTCGTCGTCCAGCGACGCACGGTACGGCTCCTCGGGCAGCGCCCCCGCCGCGTGCCAGTCCCCAAGCGCACCGGAAGCCTCGTACGACTGATCCCCGTACGAGGCATCGGTCTCGCGCTCCGGGCGCAGCGCGGTCACGCCGTGGCCCTGCCCACCACCGGGGCGAGCCCCGCCGACCTCGCCACGGCGTCCTCGTAGCCGCACTCCACCAGCCAGTTGGCCAGCATCCGGTGCCCGTGCTCGGTCAGCACCGACTCGGGGTGGAACTGGACGCCCTCGACCGGGAGTTCGCGGTGGCGCAGGCCCATGATGATGCCGTCGTGCGTACGGGCCGTGACCTCCAGCTCCGCCGGGACGGTGGCCGGCTCGGCGGCCAGCGAGTGGTAGCGGGTCGCGGTGAACGGGGAGGGCAGCCCGGCGAAGACGCCCTTGCCCTCGTGCTCCACCGGGGAGGTCTTGCCGTGCAGCAGCTCGGGCGCCCGGTCCACGACACCGCCGTACGCCACCTGCATCGACTGCATGCCGAGGCAGACGCCGAAGACCGGCACCCCGGTCGAGGCGCAGTGGCGGACCATGTCCACGCACACGCCCGCCTCCTCCGGAGTCCCCGGGCCGGGCGAGAGCAGCACGCCGTCGAAACCGTCCTGGGCGTGGGCCGTCGACACCTCGTCGTTGCGCAGCACCTCGCACTCGGCACCCAGCTGGTACAGGTACTGGACGAGGTTGAAGACGAAGCTGTCGTAGTTGTCGACGACGAGAATCCGCGCACTCACTGGTTGTCCACCGTCACATCGTTGAAGGGCAGCAGCGGTTCGGCCCAGGGGAAGACGTACTGGAAGAGGACGTAGACCACGGCCAGGACCAGGAGGAGTGAGATCAGTGCCTTCGCCCACACGTTTCCCGGCAGATGCCGCCAGATCCAGCCGTACATGCCGTCCCTTTCGTTCCACCACGGCACCTGACTCACGCCGTACAGCACCAGACTAACGGCGCAGAGCCTTCGGTTGGCCTTGCTCCACAGGCTGTGTGGAGTCAAGGTGCGCCCAGACGATCAGCCGGTGGCTGTGTCCCCATTCCGGATCGCACGTCGTCAGCGTCAGGTACCGGCCCGGACGCCTGTACCCCGACTTACGTGGGACAGGGTCGATCACCTCAACGTCGCTCGGGACGGTTTTGTAGGGCCCTTTGTCGATCCGATACGTGTACCAGGTGGTTCCGTCGGTGAGCACCACCGCGTCACCCGGCCGCAGTCGTGGGAAGTCCTTGAAGGGGTCGCCGTAGGTGCGCCGGTGGCCGGCTACCGCGAAGTTGCCCTCCTGGCCGAGGCGGGCCGTCCCGGCGTAGTGGGCGAGGCCCTTCTTCAGCACGTCGGTGCCGGTGCCCTCGAGCACCGGCTTGTTCCACGTGAAACCGAGCCGCGGGATGTACATGATCGCGAAGGGCCTGCCGTAGTGGTAGGCGGTCGGCTCCGGCGCGCCCTCCGGGGCCCCGGAGCTTCCCGTCGTGGGGCGGACGGTCCCCCTGGACCACTGCTGGTGCAGCTGGTCGATCTGGTTGTTCATGACGCCGTCGGCCTGGACGCCGGTCCAGAACAGCACGTAGACGACGAAGAGCACGATCAGGGTGCCGACGGTGATGCACAGTTCGCTGACGGTCCTGACGATCACGCGCACCGGCGGCTCCTGACAGGGGACCTGCACGTGCCGGCCGTACCAGTCGTACCAGCCGTACTAGCGGGCGGGCTTCGCGTAGTGCAGATCCACTGTGCCCGAGTAGCCCGGCAGAGTCACCGTCCCGTCGTCGGTGACTTTCCAGCCGAGGCCGTAGACGTTGACGTACACCATGTAGGTCTGGATCGCCTTGCTCGCGGCGAGCGCCTGCTGCAGCCTGTCCGGGTCCCCGACCGCCGTGATCTTGTACGGCGGTGAGTAGACGCGGCCCTGAAGGATCAGGGTGTTGCCCACGCAGCGCACGGCGCTGGTGGAGATCAGCCGCTGGTCCATGACCTTGATGCCCTTGGCCCCGCCCTGCCAGAGCGCGTTCACCACGGCCTGCAGGTCCTGCTGGTGGATGACCAGGTAGTCGGGCTGCGGCTCGGGGTAGCCGGGGAGCTTGGCGGTCGCGTTCGGCGGGGCGTCGTTGAGGGTGACGGTGATCGCCTTGCCGGTGAGCTTCTGGGTGCCGGCGTTCTTCTCCAGCCCGCTGAGCCTCTCGTCCTGGGCCCGGGTGCTGCCGTCGTCGCCCTCGGCCAGCGACTCCACGTTTCCGCGCAGCGTCGCGTTGGACTCGTCCAGCTCCTTGTTCTTGCGGCTGCGCTCCTGGATCAGGTCGGACAGCTTCAGCAGGGAGGAGTCGGTGCGGATGTCGGTGCCCTTGGCCGTGTTGAAGCTCGTGAAGAAGATGAGCCCCGCCAGTGCGAAGACGGCCACCGTGAGAATCCGCACAGGAGGGAAGCGGAAGCCACGACCGGGGCCGGAACCCGTTGATCCCGTCCCGGGGGAGTCGGCAGAATTGCTCAACGTACCCTTATCTCCTTCGGCGCCGCGGAAGCACTACGCTAACGGACGGCCGGGGGAGCACACAGAGTCGTCATTACGGACCCTTGTACGCTGCCCCGAGCCCGACCCAGTTACCTGCGCGGCCACGCAGCGCATCGACAGGAGAGACCCTCGTGCCGAAGTCACGTATCCGCAAGAAGGCCGACTACACGCCGCCGCCCGCGAAGCAGGCGCAGGCCATCAAGCTCACCAACCGCGCCTGGGTCGCGCCGGTCATGCTGGCCATGTTCCTCATCGGCCTGGCCTGGATCGTCGTCTTCTACGTCACCGACGGCTCGCTGCCGATCGACAGCCTGGACAACTGGAACATCGTGGTCGGCTTCGGCTTCATCGCCGCCGGCTTCGGTGTCTCCACCCAGTGGAAGTAGCCACCGCCGGGACAGCTCTGCCCAGGGCTGTTCGCTGAGTTATCCACAGGCTTGACGCCCTGTCCACACCCTCCTGGGGAAAAGACTACGATCTGTGGATAACCCATCGGCCGTTGACGCCGGTGTGACTGCCCTACCGGTGCTCATACACCTGTTCGCCCCCTGCTCGACCTGCGGAAACACATACGAGCGGCAGGGGGCACAGCTGTGCCCGCACCGTGTGCACAAGATCCGGCACACGCTGTGGACAACGGTTCGGTATCAGGCGAGCTGTGCGGTCCTGACCAGCGTCAGAGCCACCACCACGGCCAGCACGAGGGCACAGGTGCCGTACTGGATCAGCGCCCGCTTGTCACGAGGGGCGTGGACCATGGCATAGCCGGTGATGACACCGGCTACGAGGCCGCCGATGTGGGCCTGCCAGGCGATGCCGGACACCCCGAAGGTGATGATCAGGTTGATCACCAGCAGGGCGATGACCGGCCGCATGTCGTAGTTCAGGCGCCGCATCAGCACGGCGGTGGCGCCGAAGAGGCCGAAGATCGCTCCCGAGGCGCCCAGTGAGGCTTGGTTCGGGGCCGCGAGCAGATAGGTGAGCGCGCTGCCTGCCAGGCCCGAGACGAAGTAGAGGGTGAGATAGCGGGCCCGGCCGAGCGCCGCTTCCAGGGGCCCGCCGATCCACCACAGGCTGAGCATGTTGAACAGGATGTGGGCATAGCCGCCGTGCAGGAACATCGCTGTCGCCATGCGGTAGTACTGGCCCTCGGCGATGCCCTGCACCCCGTGGAGCAGAGGGGCGTAGGCGTGCCCGATGAGCTCGAACCGATTGGTGAAGCGGTCGCCCACGGTGAGCTGGACCAGGAAGACGGCCAGGTTGACACCGATGAGGATCTTGGTGACCAGGCGCGGATCCGCCGTCACCGTGCCGCCCGCCACCGTACGCGGCCGCGACGCCGTCGCAGCGTGTCCCGTGCCGGAGCCGCCGCGCACACAGTCGGGGCACTGGAAGCCGACCGAGGCGCTGACCATGCACTCGGGGCAGATGGGGCGTTCGCAGCGGGTGCAGCGCACACCGGTCTCGCGGTCCGGGTGCCGGTAGCACACGGGCAGGCTCCGGGCGCCCTGTGCGCTGCCTGCGGCCTGCTCCATGAGATCCCCTTGCTGGTCGTAGGTCCTGTCCCTCGGCACATACCCCGCCCCGCTCTTCCATACGGACGAGCGGGACGTTTGGTTCCCCCCAGGGGATTCCGGGCCGTGCCGGGGCTCAGCCCTCGCGCTTGCCCACGACGACCGTCTCGATGACCACGTCGTTGACCGGCCGGTTGTTCGGGAGGGTGGTCGGCACGGCGGCGATGGCGTCCACGACCTTCTGAGAGGCCGGGTCGACGACCTCGCCGAAGATGGTGTGCTTGCGGTTCAGGTGCGTGGTGGGGCTGACCGTAATGAAGAACTGGGAGCCGTTCGTGCCCGGGCCCGCGTTGGCCATGGCGAGCAGATAGGGCCGGTCGAAGCGCAGGTCCGGGTGGAACTCGTCCCCGAACTCGTAGCCGGGCCCGCCGATGCCGTTGCCCAGCGGGTCACCGCCCTGGATCATGAAGCCGCTGATGACCCGGTGGAAGATCGTGCCGTCGTAGAGCTTGTCCGTGCTCACCGCGCCGGTGCCCGGGTGCGTCCACTCGCGCTCGCCCTGGGCGAGCTCGACGAAGTTCCCGACCGTCTTGGGCGCGTGGTTCGGAAACAGCCGGACCTCGATGTCGCCGTGGTTGGTCTTCAGGGTGGCGTAGAGCTGCTCGGCCACGGTCTGCCTTCCGTTGTCCTTTTGTGACACCCAGATCCTCGCACGGTAAGGGCCGGACGAAGTCGGGCCGCGGCGAGTTCCCCCGGTGAGGGGGCGCGCGGCGGCGATTCGTGGGAGTGTCGACGGGAAGCACCTGTTGCACCCATATGCCCGCCCACGCATGCCGCGCGGGCCGTTGGCAGGCATGATCCGTAAAAGGGTGGAAAGTCGAATTACCGTACGCCACCGAGGAGGAGGAACCCGTGACCCGCATCGAAAGCGTGCGCGCCGCGACCGGCTCGGCGAAGGACAGCGTGCTGCACGCCGCGGAAGTGGTGGCGCCCTACGCCGACACGGCCAAGGAGCGTGCCGCGTATTACGCGCAAGAGGCACGCGTACGGCTGGCGCCCGTGGTGTCGCAGGCCGCCGAACAGGCCCGCGAGCAGTACGACGCCCTACTCGCCCCGCGTCTGGAGCAGGCCCGTGCGTATGTGCCGCCGAAGGTGGACCTCGCCGCGCAGGAGGCCGCCGCCCGTACCCGCAAGGCTGCCCGGCAGGCAGCCGAGTACTCCCGCCCCAAGATCGAGCAGGCGGTGGCCGCGACCGCCCCGGTGCGCGACGAGGCCGCCGCGCGGAGTGCCGCCGCCGGTGCCGCCACGCTTGCCGCGCTGCGCGGTCAGGTCTCGGCGCAGGAGATCCACAAGCTCGCCCGCAAGCACGAGCGACGGTCCCGGACCGGCCGCGTCGTGAAGGTCCTGGCGCTGGTGGGCCTGGTGGCGGGGGGCGCGTTCGCGGCCTGGAAGTGGTGGGACAAGCAGGCCAACCCCGACTGGCTGGTGGAGCCGCCCGCCGCGACGGAGGTGCCGGAGTCGGGCCGGCTGAGTTCCGTGGACGGCAGCGGCGCCTCTGTGCTGGACCCGGAGGTTCAGGCGAAGCAGGCCGAGGAGGAGGCCGCGGATCGCGACGACCAGGAGTGAGGCCGGCCGTCGCGATGTCGACAGAGTCGTGGGGGGGGGGGGGGGGGGGGGGGGGCGCCCCCCCCCCCCTCCCCCCCGGCCGACGCGCCCCGGACGCTGAGCGGAGTAGCGGGGGGTCGACGGAGGCAGGGGGGGGTGGGGAGGTGGTCTTCAG
>NZ_JBWKFL010000003.1:207336-233966 GCF_056434305.1 Streptomyces sp. NPDC044061
AAGGGGGGAGGGGGAGGGTACGGGGAAGCGAAAGACCGGGGGGGGGGTCGTGGTGGCGCGGTGGGGAGGGGGGGGGGGGGGGGACGATGGTCGCCCCCCCCCCCCACGCCTCGTTTCACGTGAAACCGCTGCAGCAGGCTGCGGACGTGGTCGACGGGGTGATCGAAGAGCACGGGGTGATCGAGGTCGCTGCGCAGCAGCCAGGTGCCCACCCGCTCGGCGCGCAGCCGGGCGTGGAACAACCGGGAGAGATACGGATCCGGGTCACGGTCGCCGCTGTGAACCCCGCCGACCTGATGCTGCGCTCCGGCGAACTCGGCGCAGATATGGACGCGTTCACCCCTCCCTTCCCCCCGGGGGAAGGATGCCTCCGGCCATGTCGACGCTCTGGATGACGGTGCCACGGACCTCGCCGTCGGACTGCTCATGAACCGGCTGACCACTCATCAGGCCCTGTCCCTACGGCAGTTGGGGCCCAGCGGGCGCCCCTGGCCGTGACCGGCGCGACCGGGGCGCTCGGGCGGCGCCGAGGAGACGGCCGAGGCCCACCGGCGTGCGCTGCCGGAGGGCGCCGACGCCGCCGTGGACGCCACCGTCCTCGGCGCCCCGGTGCTCGACATCGTCCGGGACGGCCGGCACCTCGTTCGCTGCCGCCCGTACGACCTGGCCACGCTCCGGGCATCACCTGCCACCACGTGCTGAGCCCATGAGCGGCTGGCCGCTGGTGGAGTGCGCGGCCGTCGGCTGATCGTCTTCCGACCACCCGCACCCCCGTCGCACCGTCGGCCGCCCAGGTGCGAAAAAGACCCCCTCCGACCGCGTTACCGCAGGTCGGAGGAGGTCTTGAAAGTGGAGCCTAGGGGAGTCGAACCCCTGACATCCGCCATGCAAAGACGGCGCTCTACCAACTGAGCTAAGGCCCCGGAAGGGAAGCGTCGACCGGAGATCTCACGATCCGGCGGGCGCCGCAGACCAGAGTACCGGGTCACCCCCCGTATCCCGCAAAAAGATTGGGGGTCCCCGCGGATGACCACTCTCCGTAAGATGCTCGGCGTGGTTCGCTACAGCGAACCGCGGTTTTTCAGGGGAAGCGATGGGGAGACGCAATGGACGCCGCACAGCAGGAAGCCACCGCGAGAGCGCGGGAGCTGCAGCGGAACTGGTACGGGGAGCCGCTGGGGGCGCTCTTCCGTAAGCTCATCGACGATCTCGGGCTGAACCAGGCCCGTCTCGCGGCGGTGCTGGGCCTGTCGGCTCCGATGCTGTCACAGCTGATGAGCGGCCAGCGCGCCAAGATCGGCAATCCCGCCGTGGTACAGCGGGTGCAGTTGCTGCAGGAGCTGGCGGCCCAGGTCGCGGACGGCAGCGTCAGCGCCGCCGAAGCGACCGACCGCATGGACGAGATCAAGAAGTCGCAGGGGGGATCCGTGCTCAACAACACCACGCAGACGACGAACAGTTCGGGTGCGCCGACGGTCAAGCGCGTGGTGCGCGAGATCCAGTCGCTGCTGCGCTCGGTGGCCGCCGCCGGTGACATCATCGAGGCTGCCGACAGCCTCGCCCCCAGCCACCCCGAACTGGCGGAGTTCCTCCGGGTTTACGGTGCCGGCCGCACCTCCGACGCGGTCGCGCACTACCAGTCCCACCAGAACTGACCCCGGGGCCCGGTTTCCCGGAGGGGGTCCGGGGCCGGGCCCAGGGCGGAGTCGCGGGGGCGGCCCCCTTTTTTTGCGGGGCGCCGGGCGTGTCGCTCATCCGGGGGGAGCACCGGGGGGTGCGGGGGGGCACGGGGGGTAGAGGGGGAGACGAGGGGCTAGGGGGAGGAGCGGCGGACTGTCATGGGTGAGGTCTTCGCCGGCCGGTACGAGCTGGCCGACCCGATCGGGCGTGGCGGCGTGGGTGCCGTGTGGCGTGCCTGGGACCACCGACGCCGGCGCTATGTGGCCGCCAAGGTGCTCCAGCAGCGCGACGCCCACTCACTGCTGCGTTTCGTACGGGAACAGGCGCTGCGCATCGATCACCCCCATGTCCTCGCTCCGGCCAGCTGGGCCGCCGACGACGACAAGGTCCTGTTCACCATGGACCTGGTCGGGGGCGGCTCGCTGGTCCACCTCGTCGGCGACTACGGCCCGCTGCCGCCGTCGTTCGTGTGCACCCTGCTCGACCAGCTCCTGTCGGGTCTGGCCGCGGTGCACGCGGAAGGGGTCGTGCACCGGGACATCAAGCCCGCCAACGTGCTGCTCGAAGCCACCGGCACCGGCCGGCCCCGGCTCAGGCTGTCCGACTTCGGCATCGCCATGCGGTTCGGCGAGCCCCGTCTGACGGAGACCAACCTGGTCGTGGGCACGCCGGGTTATCTGGCGCCGGAGCAGATGCTGGGCGCCGAACCGGACTTCCCCGCCGACCTGTTCGCGGTGGGCCTGGTCGCCCTCTATCTGCTCGAGGGCGCGAAGCCCGACGCCAAGGCGCTCGTGCAGTACTTCGCGGAACACGGCACACCCGGCCCGCCCAAGAGCGTCCCGGAGCCGCTCTGGCAGGTCGTCGCCACCCTGCTGCAGCCCGATCCGGCGGCCCGCTTCCGCACGGCCACGGGCGCGCGCAAGGCGCTGGCCGCCGCCGCGGAACTCCTGCAAGAGCCGGGCCCCGACGACGAACTGATCGAGATCTTCGACCAGATCGGCCCGCTGCCGCCCGGGTTCGGCCCCGACGGTCCGCTCGAACCCGCCTCCGGAGTGCGGGTGCGGGCGACGCGGCCGGCCACGGACGCCGCCGACGGGACCGGGAGCACGGGGGGCACCGCGTCCGCCGCCGTACCCCTGGATTCCCGCCGGGAGAGTGACGGAACGCAGCACTCCGCGCCCTCCTCGATGCCCTCGGCGCCGTCGATGCCCTCGATGTCGGACACCGGAAGCTTCCACCTCCCGCCCCCGCGGCCGACGCCGAGCCCCCAGACGTACACCCCGCGGGCGCAGCACGGCAGCCCGTACGGCGTGCACCCCGCCGAACACCCCCCTACTCCGACCACGGGCCCCGTCCCGCTCCCCCCGCACGCCCCCGCTCCTGCGCAGCCCTCACCCGAGCCGCACCCCGCCTGGCACCCCACCCCTCCGGTCCCGGTACCGGAAGCGGAGCAGCGCGTCGACGCCCCCACCGCCTCCTACACCGCCCGGGACCCGCGGGTTCCTCCCCCGCTCCCGCGGCCGGGCCGCCCGCGCGGCCACCGGATGCGGGCCCGCCGCCCCGGTCCCCCGGCCAAGGTGGCGATCCCTCTCCTGCTGCTCGCGCTGGCCTGCTACGCCGTGGGCTTCTGGGCGCTGACCCGCGTGTGACCCCGCCGGGCCACCACCGTCCACAGCCCCAGCACCACCAGCAGCGCGGTGCCCACACCGATCCCGCCGGCCGCGAGCGCCTTCATCGCGAACCCGCCGCCCCCGGTGTCCCCGCTCGCCGCGGCCTCGCGGTCCCGTTCGGTGACCGTGAAGACGCCGTCCGGCACGGACCGCCCGGTGTATCCCGGCCCGCCGTGCGCCCGACCGTCGATCCGTACCCGCAGCGTCACCTCGAACGGCCCCGGCCCGAACGTGTCGGCCATCTGCCGGCCGAGGTGCACGACCAGGTAGTACCCGCCGGCGAAGCGCACCGCGTTCTCCCCGGTGAGGACGGCGTACCGGTTGGCGTACTCCACGGGCGGCAGCGGTTCCAGCGCGACGGAGTTCTGGGTGCCGGTGTAGCCGAGGGAGGCGTCGTCGACGTATCCGCGGACCGGGTTGTAGAGGGACAGGTTCAGGGCGCCGCCGACAAAGCCGTGGCCCGTCGTGGCGCTGCCCAACTCGGCGACGGCGTGCACCCGGCGGCCCCAGTCGACCGGCACCTTGTAGAAGAGGGTCTGCCCCGGGGAGACGCCGGTCCGCCAGACCCCCTGGTCCAGCGGGCGCGCCCGGGCGAAACCGGGCCCGCCGGTCCGGTCGCGGGGCTCGCCGGCGAGCGGCTCGAGGGAGGCGGAGTCCGGGGTTTCGGGCGGGGTCGTCGGACCGGTCTGCGCCAGGCGCGGTTCTGTGACGGGGGCGATCTCCAGTTCCCAGGGCTGCGCCGAGTCCGCCGCACCGGAGTCCCCGGAGTCCAGCCGTTCCACCACGAGGTAGTACGTCCCGGCCCCCTGGCACCGTGTCCGGCCGGCCTCGCGCTGCCCCAGGGCCGTGACGGGACGCGGGCTCTGGGCAGCGCCGAAGCGTGCGGAGGCGTAGGAGCAGGAGCCGCCGCGCGCGTCCTGGACGGAGACGCGGATGCCGTCGGTGGCGGAGACGGTGGCGTGGGCGGGGGGCACGGCGGTGACGGGGACGTACGCCGTGGTCGTCGCGGCGAGGTCGAGGCGGTAGGAGAGCCTGCCGTTCCCGGGCAGGGAGCTGCGGTAGGTCCGGCCGGCTTCGAGCCGGCGCGCTTCGGCGGTGCCCGTCGCGCCCGCGACCCGCGAGGCGTCCGGGGCGAAGGCGTACGTCGTGGTCCCGTCTGCGGCCGCGGTACCGCCCGGCAGCGCGGCCACGGCGCCCAGCACGGCCGTCACGACCGCCACCCGGGCCCCGGCAGCCGCCGGCCGGCCGCCCCGCCACCACGTCCTGCGCCCTCGCCCCCGCACGTGCCGCTCCCGTCGCTCCGTACCGCGCTTTCGGCCGTGGCCCATCCTGCCCCGGGCACGACTGCGCCATCCGTGGAATCCGTACGGCCGTCCGAAACGCAGACGCGCTCACGGCCCGTCTCGCGGTACGCCTACACCACCCCTCGCGGACCGGCAACACGAGACCTCACCGTGCGGCCGCCCGGACAACACAAAACCCCGACCGCACAGGCGGCCGGGGTCTGATCAGATTCTGGATCGGTACTCACGAACCCGTGGGCACGGAGTCAGTCGCCTCCGTCCACAGGTCCTGCTCGGCGCGATCCGCCTGGATCTGGCGGTACACGAGGAGCCCGCCGATGGCGGCCAGTGCGACCAGGAGCAGCTTCTTCACCGCGCGACCTCGTCTTTCTTTGACGTAGGGGACCTCTGGCGCCCGACTATACACACCGACCGATATCGATCGGTGACCTGCGTCGGGCCCCAACTCCCGCCTCCGGCAGCGCAATAGGCCAGGTCGGCGACGGTTACGGCCGGAGGGTGATCGGGCCCGCACGGACCGTTACTTTCTCCCTCTTCGCTCGTCCTCACCTGCTTTTGCGGCTTTTACGACCCGCTTGCGTCCATACGGGTGGTGTTCATCGGAACATCGACGCGCCACGGGCGCAGGTCCACCACTTCGCGACCCCCATACACATCATGAACAAAGTACGCAAATCGCCCAACCCGAAAGTGAGGGGCCATGACCGAGAACAAGGTCGTGAAGCTGTGGACCGCCATCGTCACCGCATTCCTCGCGCTGTTCACGGCGCTCGGACTCGTCACCGCCACCACCGCGGCGGCCCAGACTGAGATCCCGAAGGCCGAGACCGCGAACCGCACCGCCCCGACGATCCCGGCGACGAACCACTGGGCCTGGTCCTACGGCAGGGCCCTGCCCCCCACGATGAAACAGCGGATCCGGGCCGAGGCCCACGGAAAGACCCCCAGCTGCCGGCACCGCCCCCTCACCGAGACCGAGGCTGAGACGGACCAGGCGAACCAGCAGACGGCACCGCTCGACTGCTGAGCAGACCGCAGCACGCAGAACCGCAGACGTTTCGACACCAGGGGCGACTTGCGTACGCATCAGTCGACACGGACAGACCCCCGGCCGGGCCCGGCCGGGGGTCCTGCATGTTCAGGACCCGGCCGCCGAGTCGTCGGGTCCCCTTCAAAGGTCGTAGCCTGGACGGGTGCCCAGGGCCTACGAGGAGATCGCGGACGACAGGCAGCACGGGCGCGGCACGTTCCTACGGCGTCCTCGCGCGCGGGTCGTGCGCGACAACGGACGGCACCAGTGGGAGAAGGACCGGGCGCGGCAGCCCTCGGCCACCAGGTCCGCGACCGGCGCCACGGAGCACGACACGGGCCTGCTCCCGGACGACCTCGTCTTCGTCGCCCGCTACCGCACACTGCCGGCGCCCGCGGAGCTGGCCGAGGCCTTCGCGGTGGCGGAGGGAACGGCACTCCTCGAACGCAGCTACCGCACCCGGTACGCGGCGGAGCCGGCCCCCTTCAGTCTCGTCACCTCGTACCTCCCGCACGCCGTCGCGGCGGCCAACCCCGCTCTCCTGGACGCCTCCAGGGAGCCCTGGCCCGGCGGCACCCACCACCAGCTCTCCACCGTCGGGGTCGAGATCGACCGCATCGAGGAACGCGTCACCGCGCGTCCGCCGACAGCGCGGGAGATCGGCGAGCTGGCGCTGCCGGACGGGACAGCGGTGATCCAGCTCCGCAAGACGTCGTACGACACGGGCGGCCGTGTCGTGGAGGTCTCGGACGTCGTGCTGGCCGGGGACCGTACCGAACTGCTCTTCACCACTTCTCTGGAAAGGTGGTGAATGCCGCCGTGCCCCGGCGCATCACCGTCGTCACCGCTGTCCACGCGCCGTCCGCCCGCTTCCTGCCGGAGGCCCACAAGTCGCTGTGCGAGCAGTGGCTCCCGGACGGCTGGGAGTGGCACTGGGTGATCCAGGAGGACGGCAGGACGGACGAGGTCCGGCCGTACGTCCCGGACGACGAGCGGGTGAGCTTCCGTCAGGGCAGGCCCGGCGGCCCCGGCGTCGCCCGCACCATCGCGCTGGCGCACGCCGAGGGTGCGTACGTCAAGGTCCTGGACGCCGACGACCAGCTCACACCCGGCACGCTCGCCCGCGACCTCGCCGTGCTGGAGGCCGACCGCACGATCGGCTGGTCGACCTCCCGGGTCCTCGATCTGCTGCCCGACGGCTCCACGGCCGGGTTCCCGGGCGACCCGGACGACGGTCCGGTGGAGCGCGGGACCGTGCTGCGCTTCTGGAAGGAGAACGACTTCCGCGCCCAGGTGCATCCGGCGACCCTCTTCGTCCGCCGGGACCTGCTGACCGCGCTGGGCGGCTGGATGGCCCTGCCCGCCTCCGAGGACACGGGCCTGCTGCTGGCCCTGAACGCGGTGGCCCGCGGCTGGTTCTCCGGTGAGGTGGGGTTGCTGTACCGGAAGTGGGAGGGGCAGGTGACCGGGCAGGCCCCGCACGTCGATCCCGCCGAGCGGGAGGCCCGCATGGCCGTGGTGGAGGCCAGGGCCCGAGCGCTTACGGACCTCGCCTGGTCCTGTCCCGCCGGCGGCTGACCAGGGGCGCCTGCCGATCCCCGTCATCTCATCCGGTGAGCACGATGGCCTGCGAGGGGCACTTCTCGGCCGCCTCGCGCACCCTCGGATCGTCCCCGGTCCCCTCCCCGCCGGGCCGGACGACGCCGTATCCGTCCTCGAACGCGAACACGGACGGGGCCCGGTGCGCGCACTCGGCGGAGCCGTAGCACACCCCGCGGTCCACGGAGACCTTCATGCGTCCTCCAGCAGTACGTGACCCCGGCCTCCCCCGTGGGCGGCCCGCCGGTCGGCCCACCGACTCATCAGGACGTCACTGCCCGGTGGACCGCACGGTGAACCGGGCCCCTAGGTGTATTGACGCCCACCGGCGGCGGAGAGCCAGTGGGCGACGCGGCGGACGGTGGGTTCGTCGAGCCGGTCGACCAGCGCGCTCACCGCCCGTTCGTCCTCGGGGGAGAGGTCGTACAGACCCGCCTTGCCCAGACCGGCCATGAGCACCTGGTGCCGGCGGTCCGACATCCGCTCGGCGAGCTTGACCGGCGCCTCGGCGCGCTCCGGGGCCGGGCCGGGCGAGGGGGCGGACGGGTTGGCGGCCGGGGTGTCGTACCGGTGCCAGGTCCCGTCCCGCGGACCCCACAGAGCGACCGCCACGTCGTCACCACGCGCGCGTACCGTCTGGGTCATGTCTCCCACCGCGTACAGCACGGGGGTTCGGTCGGGGGACTCGGCGCCGACCCGCCAACGGGCCCCGGACGGCTGGTAGAACATCGCGACCCAGCGCGGGGCACCGGGAGGTCGCGGGCAGTCGGGACGCTTCACCATGGCACTCACCCCTTCGGGAACAGCCGGTCGGCAGACCTTAGCTGACGCTCCGTCAGATCTCCAGCGCGGCCCAGGGCCCGGTGCCGGTCGTACGGCCGGGTTCCCGCACGCTTCTGGTCTCTTCACGGCCCGCGTGGCACCCTGCCCGCGCCCGGTCCCCCACCGGACCGGGCCGTCCCGGCCCGAGGGAGACCGAAGATGAGCGGACTCGAAGAGGCAGTGACAGGCACCGCGCCGTCGGCGGCGGCGCTGAGAGAGATCCATGCCGACCGGGCACACAGCGCGTACGACCGTGCCGTCGCCACCTGCCGCCACGCCGGGATCACCGAGGACGCCGCCCAGCTCGTGCCGACGACTCCCGTCGGCAGGGCCGCGGGTGCGCTGCGGCTGGCGGCCGGATCGCTCGACGCCCTGGCATCGACCGCGCCCGATCCCGCGGCGGACGCCCGCTGCGCCCGGAACGCCGCCGCGGCGGCGGCGCTGGCGGCCCAGGTGGCCGCGTCGCGAAGCGGGGCAGGGCCGGCCCTTCGGGCCGCGCTGACCGCTTCCCAGGCGGCCGCGGCAGCCGCGGGCGGAACGGCCCGGGGCCGGGACGCGTCGCTGAACGCCACCGCCGACGAGGCCGAACGCGACGCCGTCGCCGCCGCCCGCGCGGCGGGATGGACGGCCTGAGGTCCTTCTTCCGGAGAGGCCCGAGCCGCGAGCCCGCTTCAGCCGCACCGGCCCGTCCGGCACCGGTCCCTCCCCTCGTGGGGACCGGTGCCGGACGGAGCGGGTGGCGTCGAACCGCGCCGGGTCGGCGTGTCGGTGCGGATCGAGGTATCGGAGCGGAGGCGGGTCCGTGGTGTCTCGGGTGTCTCGGTGTCTCGGTGTCTCGGGTGTCTCGGGTGTCTCGGGTGTCTTCGACGTCTGCGGAGCCCCGGCCGAAGTTGACCGAGAACGTTCGGTGTCCCCGGCGGTGTCTCCGCGTGCCGAGCCGGTGGCCTGTCCGGACGGTGCGTGATGAATCGGCTACCGCGTCGTGATCCTGCCATCTGTCGCACCCGCAGAGGAGGTTCCGGCCTCCCGGCCCGGACTTCACCGCAGGTCAGGCGTATAGGGTGAGTTTTCCGGTCCGGACGTTCAGACTCGGGGGGAGTAAGGGGTGGGGCCTTGGGTTCCGACTCAGGGGCACGCACAGCCTTCGCCGAGCGCCTCGCACTGCTGTACAAGGAGGCCGGCAATCCTCCCCTCAAGAGCGTTGCCGAGGCGGTCGTACGGCTGCAGCGGGTGGACGAGCGCGGGCGGCCCGTGCGGGTGTCCGCCCAGCGCATCAGCGACTGGCGGCGGGCGAAGAACGTACCGGCCCAGTTCACCGCCCTCGCGGCCGTCCTGCAGATCCTGATACCTGAGGCACGGCGCTCCCGGCCCGTCCCCGTATCCACCGGCCTGTACGACCTCGCCCAGTGGCAGCGCCTGTGGGAACGCGCGCTGGCCGACCCGGCCGGCGACCGGCCCGCGGTGCCGGCGGAACAGGACCGGCGGCCACCGGACCCGGCACCGCCCGTGGCCGGGGGTGTGTGCCCGTACCGGGGGCTGGCGCCCTACCGCCGCCAGGACGCCCGGTGGTTCTTCGGACGGGAGCGGAGCACGGAGGCCCTGGTGGCCCAGTTGCGCGCTGCGGCGAAGACGGGCGGCCTGACCATGCTCGTCGGCGCCTCGGGCGCCGGCAAGTCGTCACTGCTGAACGCCGGTCTGGTGCCCGCGGTGCGAGGCGGCGCGCTGGGGGACGGCAGCGACCGGGCGGGCCCCGTGCTCCAGATCGTGCCGGGCGCAGATCCGCTCGGCGAACTGACCCGCCGCATACCGGAACTCACCGCCCTCGCCGCCGAAGCGCGCGAGGCCGAGGAGGAAGCGGCGCGGAACCCGGCCGCGCCGGGCTCCGACGCACCGCGCCTCACCCGCGCGGTACGGGAAGCGGTCACGGCATGGGCGCACCGGCAGACGTCCTCGGACGAGAAACCGGACGGTGACAGGGGCGCCGTGGGAGACGCGGGCTCAGGCGGTGACGCGGGCTCAGGAGGAGACGGCGACACCTCATCGGCGGCCCGCCCGGTCATCATCGTCGACCAGTTCGAAGAGACGTTCACCCTCTGCCCCGACGAGTCCGGCCGCCGCACCTTCGTCCAGTTCCTGCACGCGGCCTGCACCCCGCCCGCCGACTCGCCCGGCGCCGCCCCCGTCCTCGTCGTCCTCGGCATCCGCGCCGACTTCTACGAGCAGTGCCTCGGCTACCCCGAGCTGGCCGACGCGCTGCAGCACCGGCACATGGTGCTCGGCCCGCTGACCACCGCGGAGCTGCGCGAGGCGGTGACCGGCCCCGCCAAGGCCGTGGGACTGGAGCTGGAGCCGGGGCTGGCCGAGCTGATCGTGCGCGAGGTGAGCGCCGACGGACCGCGCGGAGCACACGACGCCGGAGTGCTCCCGCTCCTCTCCCACGCCCTGCTCGCCACCTGGCAGCGCCGCAAGGCGGGCCGGCTGACACTGGCCGGCTACCGCGCGGCGGGCGGTATCCAGGGGGCGGTGGCGGCGACCGCCGAGCGCGCCTGGTCCAGCCTCGACCCCGCCGCCCGCTCGGCCGCCCGGCTGCTCCTGCTGCGGCTCGTCCGGCTGGGCGAGGACACCCAGGCCACGCGCCGGCGCGGCACGCGCCGCCAGCTGGCGCAGGAGTCGGCGGACCCCGGCAAGACGGAGGAGTCGCTCGAGGCTCTGGTGCGGGCCCGGCTGGTGACGCTCGACGCGGAGACCGTGGAGATCACCCATGAGGCGCTGCTGCACGCCTGGCCGCGGCTGCGCCACTGGATCGACGAGGACCGGGGCGACCACCTGCTGCGCCAGCGGCTGGAGGAGGACGGCCGCGCCTGGGAGGCCTCGGAGCGCGACAGCTCACTGCTCTACCGCTGCTCCCGGCTGGAGCAGGCCCGCACCTGGGCGAAGTCCGCCGGGAACACCTACCTCACGCGCAGCGCGGTGCACTTCCTGGCCGCCTCGGTCAGGCTGCGCAGGCGCACGGTCCTGATCAGCCGCGCCGCCGTGGCGGCCCTGGTCGTGCTCGCCGTCCTCGCCGCCGGTTCGGCGGTGGTGGCCTGGCAGCAGCGGGACGACGCCGTGTTCGAGCAGGTGCTAGCGGAGGCGGACCGGGTCCAGCACACGGATCCCTCGCTGGCCGCCCAGCTGGACCTGGTGGCCCACGATCTGCGCCCCGACGACGAGGGGACGTACAGCAGGCTGATCTCGATCGTGAACGCGCCCCTGGCCACCCCCCTGCTCGGCCACACCGGCGCCGTCTACCTCACCTCCTTCAGCCCCGACGGCAAGACCCTGGCCACGGCCTCCTACGACCGCACCGTCCGCCTGTGGAACGTGACCGACCGCAGCGACCCCAAGCCGCTGGGCAAGCCCCTCACCGGCCACACGAGCTGGGTGAGCAGCGCGGTCTTCAGCCCCGACGGGCACACCCTGGCCAGCGCAGGCGACGACGGCACGATCCGGCTGTGGGACGTCTCCGACCCCGCCCACCCGGCCCCGCTCGGCCGGCCGCTGACCGGCCACACGGGCACGATCTACCTGGTCGCCTTCAGCCCCGACGGACACACGCTGGCCTCCGTCGGCGAGGACCGCACCGTGCGCCTGTGGAACGTGGCCGACCCGCGTCGGCCCCAGCCGCTCCGCACGCTGGGCGGCCACACCGCCGCCGTGCGCTGTGTGGCGTTCAGTCCCGACGGGCGCACGCTCGCGGCGGGCGGCGACGACGACACCATCCGGCTGTGGAACACGGCCGATCCACGGCACCCCGAGCCGCTGCCGACGGTGCTGAAGGGGCACACGGACATCGTGCACTCGGTGGCCTTCAGCCCCGACGGGCGCACCCTCGCGAGCGGCAGCGCGGACGACACCATCCGGCTGTGGAACGTCTCCGACCCCGCGCACGGGGCCCCGATCGGCTCACCGCTCACCGGGCACACCGGCCCCATCTGGTCCGTGGCGTTCAGCCCCGACGGCGGCCGGCTCGCCGCGGCCAGCGCGGACAGCACGGCGAGCCTGTGGAGCGTCACCGACCCGGCGTCCCCCTCGCAGGTCGGCGAGCCGCTCGCGGGCAGCAGCGGCGAGATGTACGCCCTGGGTTTCAGCCCCGACGGCCGCACCCTGGCCACCGGCAGCGGTGACGGCAAGGCCCGCCTGTGGTCGGTACCGACGCAGGACATGATCGGCCGCAGCGGGGCGTTCCGCCCGGACGGGAAGGTGCTGGCCACGGCCGCACGCGACGGCAGGATCCGGCTGTTTGACGTGGCGGCACCCGGCCGGCCCGTGTCCCTGAGCACCCCGTTCATGCCCGCCGACGGCTACCAGCGTTCGATGGTGTTCTCCCCGGACGGCCGGAGCCTCGCCGTACGGACCGGGCACGGGGCGCTGTACCTGTGGAACGTCACCGACCCGGCCCACCCGGTCCCGGCCCGGCCGCCCCTCACCCTGCGCACCCGCTTCGCGGGCCCCGACTCACTGGCCTACAGCCCCGACGGCCACACCCTGGCCACCGCGTACGACGACCGCACCATCCAGCTGTGGAACGTCACCGACCCCTCCCGCACCGTCCCGCTCGGCAAGCCGCTCACCGGCCACCGGGGCTACGTCAACGCCCTCGCCTTCAGCCCGGACGGGCGCACGCTCGCGAGCGGCAGCGCGGACAGCACCATCCAGCTGTGGAACGTCTCCGACCCCGGCCGGGTCACCCGCGTCGGCCCCGCCCTCACGCAGCACTCCGGCCCGGTCAACGCGCTCGCGTACAGCCCCGACGGCCACACACTCGCCAGCGGCAGCGACGACGACACGGTCCGGCTCTGGGACGTCACCGACTCCGGCGCGGTGACGGCGCTGGGCTCCCCGCTCACCGGGCACACGGAGGCGGTCACGTCCCTGACGTTCAGCGAGTCGGGCCACACCCTGGCGAGCGGCGGCAACGACAATACGGTCCGGCTGTGGAACGTGACGCAGCCCTCCGCGGCCACACCCATCGGCCAGTCGATGAGCCCCTACGCCAAGACGGGCAACTTCCTGTCCTTCAGCCCCAACAGCCATGTCCTGGGGGTGTCGAGCGGCGCCGACACGGTCCGCCTGTGGCGCCTGGACGACGACGCGGCGATCCGCCACATCTGCTCGGTCACCCGGGGCGTACTGAGCCCCCAGAGGTGGCACGAGTACCTCCCCCGCCTCTCCTACGACCCCCCGTGCCCCCGCTGACCGACCAAGATCGGCCAACTACCGCAACCAACAGGCCGGTTGCCTCCCCTGAACCGCCCAACCTTGTTACCCTTGGCCATAGCCCGATCGCTGGTGCATCCCCCGTCGCCAGCGGTCGGGCCTTTTCGTATGCCGTGAACCGGACGGGACGTGGAGGAGCGGGGCCCCTGCGACCCGTGCGCCGATCCGGGCCGCGCCCGGCGAAGAGGTCCATCGCCTCGGTCGACGGCGCGTACCACCCCTGGCAGCCCGTTCGTGTACCGCCGAAGCTGCACGTCCACTTGCACCGGTCGAGCCGGGATCAGGCATCACCCGCCTGTGGGGCGCTGAGCGTGTAGGTGGTCCCGACGCTGGTCTGCACCCATGCGTCCGGGAGAGCTGCGGCGAGGGTGTGCTGGGCGCGCCAGCCGGTGCAGTGACCGGGGACGATCAGCTCGGGTGCGAGTTCGGTGAGCGCGGCCACCGTCGGACCGATGACCGGCTCGAAGGCGGGGCCGCTCAGGTGGAAGCCGCCGATGAGGCCCAGCAGTCTGCTGACGCCGGTCAGCCTCATGGCGTGCCGGATGATGTTGACCACTCCGGCGTGGCCGCACCCGGTGATGATGACAAGTCCCCGGCCGCGCACGTTGATGACGAGTGCCTGGTCGTCGATGACGGCGGGGTCGTGTCGCCAGCCGTTCCCGTCCCAGGCTTGGTGTGCCGGCGGCATGCCGCGCTCGAACTCCGTGACGCGGTCCACCTCGCCGGTGATCAGGATGCCGCCGGCCAGCAGCGACGGCTGCCGCCGCTCGATCACCTCGAACCCTTCGTGTTCCAGGGCACCCCGTGACAGCGTGGGCATCTCCAGACCCTGGCCGGCGGGCAGTTCCAGGCGGCGGCGGGTCCAGACCGCGGGGTGGACCGTCAACGGCAGGCCGGAGCGCCCGCGCAGCCGGGCCAGGCCGTCGAAGCCGCCCGCGTGGTCGAAGTGTCCGTGGCTGAGCACGACGCCCTGCAGGCCGCCGACATCGATGCCAAGACGCTCGGCGTTCACCGCCAGCCCGTCCGGCGACGCGCCGGTGTCGAACAGCAGCGTGCTGCTCGCGTTCCCGTTTCGGACGGTGACCAGGGCGGAGAAGCCGTGCTCGGCACGCAGCCCCGCGACGGCCTCGCCGCCGGCGAACTGCCGCGCGGCGGTCCGCCCGGCGCCCATCGACGCCCGGGTGACGCCTTCGGCGGAGACCAGCAGGGCGTCGACGGTGTTGTCGACCATCGTCGTGACCCTGACCTCGTCGACCTCGGGCAGCGTCACCGGGTCGACAGCCGGTCCCTCCGCGACGCGAGGCGCTGACCACGCCGCCTCGGCCGCCGAGTGTCCGTGATCGTCGCACATGCTAGAAAGCGCCTCCCCGCCGATACGACCGGCCGGGGAAACAGATCCCGGGACGAGCCGCAGGCCCACGGTGGTCGCGCCGGCCGGACCGGCCGCGGGCGCCGCGCGGTGTCATGCTTCCACTCGCGCGGGCGGGACGACGACGCCGATGAGCCCGGTGGCCACGTCGTACACGAGCCCTGAGACGAAGACTCCGGCCCGAAGCTTCCGCTTGAGGATTTCGACGTCGACGCGGACGGCGGCGACCGGGTCGGTGACCGCCTTGGCCTCCAGTTCTCCGGCCGGAACGTCGAAGTAATCGGCCAGCAGCTCGGGGAACGCGGCCAGGTCCGTGATCCCGCAGTCGGTGTGGTGCAGGACCGCATAGTGGTTGTCGACCGGACCGGGGCCGCCCGTGCGGGCCTGCACGACCTTCGCGAGCATCCCCAGCGTCCGGAGTGTCGCGGGCGTGACCCGCCCTCCCACGTTGCGGATCACCGCTGCCTCGCCGAGCTTGAGCCCGAGCACGTCGGACGGGTCGACACGAGGGTCGACGCATCCGATGACCGTCAGACTGCCACTGGGCATGAGCTTGAGGTCGGCGAATGATCCGCCGTCGGCGAACCCGGCGTTCCGCTCGGCCAGCTCGTCCGTGTCGATCACTGTGACGGCAGCCCCTTCTCGCTCTGAGCCTGGACCCCCGGTGACGCCGGCGGCGACCTCCGGTTGCCGCCAATCCTGGCCCGCCGCTGCCTACCCTGCCACTCGCAGACGCCACAGCGCGGCAAGTCTGTCCCCCTGCCGCGCCTCGCCGGGGCGGTGGGAATCGAGGGAACGGAACTGGCCGGACGACGGCTTCCCCGTCCGGGGGGGGCATGCAAAAGACCCCCGGACCAATGATCCAGGGGCCTTCGTGCTGGTGGGGCTAACAGGATTTGAACCTGTGGCCTCATCCTTATCAGGTCGATCGCGGGGGACCGTCGACGTCGGCCAACCGGCGCAGCGCCTCGGGCGACCGTCCACTGAGGTTCCTCGCCGACCGTCGCTGTTCGCACTTGTTGGTGTCAGCCGGTGGTGTCAGCCGATCCATGCGACCTCGACAGGCGTTGCTGCGTGCTTCCTCGCATACCGTCGGAGCGGTCACGGCCCGCCCCTCGATGCGAACTATGGGCGCGATGGTCGCTGAGGTCTGCCCGGCTGCACGGCGCCCTTTTTCCCTCGGCAGGGAGAGCGCGATCACCACAACAGGAAAGCGGTGATCGGCCATCCTGGTAGCACGAGGAGGAATCCCATGACGGCCAGGCCCCAGGCCGCGCTGGCCCCATCGGGCCACCTGGATGCTGGCGGTGATGCTGAGAATGAGTGCCAGCGGCGCGAAGACGAGGAACGACACAAGCAGCCCTAGGACGCCGAGACCGAGAAGCAACAGCAACGACACCAGTGAGAGGACCAGTGCGGCGATGGCTGCACCGTTCCATGCTGTCGGCGAGTGCACTGGTTCGCCGGGCGAGGGGTAAGGGCCGGACGCAGCATGCCATTCTGGGCCCCTGTATGGGCCGGGTGGCCTGCCTGGGCATACACCGGTCACGGCCAGTAGCGACGCCATCACGAAAATGACCACAAGAACGACGGACGACACACGACTCTCCCCGGCGCCTTCTCCTAGGCACTCGCCATGATGATCTCAGCGCTCAACGGCGGGGCACAATGCCGGAACCTGGCCGGCTACACCCCTGACGTCGGTGAAGTCTTGAAAACCGTCGTGGCGCGAGTCACCGTGGGTTCAAATCCCACACCCACCGCCAGCAGAAACGGACCCTGACCAGGTAAATCGGTCGGGGTCCGTTCTCATGCCCAGTGTCCGCCAGCGCCCGTGACTCCCCGCTGTTTCCCGACTCAACGGGCACGGGAAGGGCACGGCGAGCGGCGGCTTCTAGGCGTAGGCGGTCAACACGATGGCGAGTAGCCCAGCCACAGCCGCAGCGAAGACTCGCGGCTTCCTCCAACCCGGCCCCGAAGCCTGGCGGTCCTGCTCCCACGCGAACACCAGACAGGCGCCAAGGCCGAGTGCGCTCCGCAGCAGGAAAACGATGGCGTGCATAGGGAACCTTCCAGAAACCTTCGAACGGACGGGAAGGCTACCCCTGGCAGCCATCCTCCCGTCACCCACCACTCGCCCCAGCTCCCGTCCCGTCTGCCGTCGACCCACACACCGTGGAGCGGGCGTGGTTCAGGGCGTCAAGGTGGAGCGCCCTGCTGGACGAACGACCTTGACGCCCTGGGCCGCGACTGCTCGGCTCTGCCTGGGTCGATGGCGGACGGGATGGGAGCACACCGCGCACGCCACACTCGGCCGGCACCCGCGAACGGCGCCCCCGCCATCTCGGAGCCTGAGCGCCCCCGCCGGAGGCATGTTCTGACCGTGCCCCCTCTCTGCGGTGCTCGACTCATGGCCTTCGGGCCCTATCCACATGTGGGCGCGCGTCGGCGCAGCGCGGGCGGAGCGGGCCGAAGGCAGGAGCGGCGCCCGGCGCGGAGCCGGGAGCGCGCCCGGCGGAGCGGAGCGCAGCCGGGGCTTGATGAGGTAGAGAAACCTGTAACAGCTCTCGGGCTGATCGGTCAGGAAGCGATGCGGCTTACGCAGAGGGCTGGTCGGTAACCAGAAGTCGGCTGGTGAAGCCCTCATGACACAGGCGGTCGTAGGCCCGGAGCACGTCGTCGGGTACGTCCTGGCTGATCATGAAACCCTGTGCGGGGTAGATCAGCAGTCGTTGTAGCGCTCCTACAAGCATGTCGATGACCAGGCGAGCGTTCCCAATGGAGTCGACGTAGCCCTCCAGGGTCATCGGGCTGGATGCACTGACGATCTCGACTGATGGCCACAGCTTGCGCGCGGTGGCGTAAGCCCGCCGCTCCTCATAGGGCTTGCTGATCAGCAGCACGGAGGACACTGCAATGCCTGCCTCCTCCAACAGTTCTCGGGAGAAGCGGATGTTCTCGCCTGTGTTCCGCGCTCGCGGCTCCACAAGGACGGCTGAGTCGGGAACACCAAGCTCAAGTGCGCGCTCCCGGTAGTGCACGGCTTCGCCTCGGGGCATGCGTTCCCGCGTCGTGGGGCTGGTGGCTCCCGTGAACACAAGCAGTGGAGCCATCCCGCGCTTGTAGAGGTCTACTGCCGTCTCGGCCACACCCAGGTCGTGACTGCCCAGGCCGATGGCGACTGAGCATGGCCGCAGGGTGTGGCCCATCTGGTGGTAGTCCCACAGGCGTCGAGTGTCGGCCCATGCTTGTGCGGAGATCATTACTGCCCCTTCTTGTCCTTCGCGGAGTCGGGGACCTTGAAGTCGTACTCCCAGGCGAAACGCGAAGCTGCGTGCACACCGATGGCGAACTCGACCACTGTGTCAGAGGCCGTGTAGGTCGTCCGGTGCAACTCGACGACAGGTTCGCCCGGCGGCAGCTGGAGGAGCTTCACCTCATCGGGCGTGGCGGCTCGGGCGAAAAGCTCTTCCTTCATGTGGTCGATCTCGTACCCCGCGTCGTACAGAACCCGGAAGCCACCGCCGCGGCCGGCCGGTCCTGGAGTGGGGTCCACCAGGCGCGTGCCCTCGACGTGCTCGGGTCGGTAGTAGCTGGTCAGAGTGTGGGTCGGTTGGCTGCCTTCCTTCACCAGCCGAGCCCTCGCATACACCTGGGCGCCTTCGGGCAGCCCGTGTGCTGCTGCGACTGCTGGTGGGGCTTCTACCAAGCTGACGCTCTGGGTCTGCTCATTCCGGCGGTAACCGCGCCCGGAGGCCACACGGTCCGCGATAAAAGCCACCTCGTCGCCGTCACGCCACTTGGCCTTGTCGTACCTGGCAATGCCGAGTCGCTTGAGCGGGACCCTCTGCCGTACGACGGTCCCGTGTCCACGGGAGGACGTCACCAAGCCCTCGGCTTCGAGTGCCTTGTAGGCAGAGTGGCTCCTCTTTGGGCTGCTCCGAAGCTTCGACACTGGGAGTACTTCATGCCGTCTTTCAAGATCGACACGTCGACCGCTGTTGTGTTCGTGGCGACCGCGCCGACGCCGAAGCTGGCCAACGCCAAGACCGGTGAGCGGGCGATGGACCGGGAGACCGGTGCCGCTCTGTCCACGGTGGGTCTGCTGGTCTCGGACGAGGGGGAGGGGAACCTCTACCAGGTGACCGTCCCGGAGACGGGATACCCGGAGGGTCTGACGCCGGGGATGCCGGTGCGGGTGACGGGGCTGAAGGCCCGGGACTGGGAGAACACCTTCAACGGCGAGAAGCGGCACGGGATCTCGTTCCGCGCCATCGCGATCACCCCGGCGGCCTGACCATGACCGACCTGACCCTGTGGCTGGAGGCCACGGCTGGCTTATCCGCCGTCGGCGGTGTCGGCTACGCGAAGGTGCGGGCGCCGCGCGCGTACTGGGCGCTGGTCGGGCTGCCGGTGACGCTGGCCCGGTTCGGGTTCTCCTATCGGGCCACGATGGACGTGTGCGGGCTGACGGTACGGCCGTCGGGTCTGCGGGCGTTCGTGACTCGCAACGTCGCCCGTCGTGAGGTGCAGCCGGTTCCGCCGAAGATCCGCCGGGTGCGAGGCACCTCGACGGGCCTGCGGGTGACGCTGCGGCTTCCGGCCGGCCTGGAGCCCGCCGACGTGGCCGCCGCCTCGGAACGGCTGCGTCACGCCTGGGGCGTGTACTCGGTGACCGTGGTGGAGATCAAGCCGGGCTTCGTGGAGCTGCGGATGACCGGCTACGACGTGCTGCGCCGGGTCCGGATGCCCCGCCAGGCTCAGCCGCGAGACATGATCGTGCCGGTCGCTCTGCGGGAGGACGGGACCGCGTTCGAGCGGGACTACCGCAAAGCCCCCATGGCGCTCACCCTCGGTGCGAACCAGTCCGGCAAGTCCATGTACCAGCGCAACCTGATCAAAGGGCTGGCTCAACTGCCCGTCGCCCTGGTCGGGGTGGACTGCAAGCGTGGTGTCGAGCAGGCACGGTATGCGCCTCGGCTGTCGGCCCTGGTCACCACTCCGGACGATGCCGCCTCGCTGTTCGGCGTGCTGGTCGCGGAGATGGAAGACCGCTTCGACCTGCTGAGCCAGCACGGCGTCTCCGGCATCTGGGAACTGCCAGACCACCTCCGGCCGGTGCCCGTGGTCGTCCTGGTGGACGAGATCGCGGAACTGTTCCTGATCTCTTCCAAGAAGGACGAGGAACGCCGGGAACGGATCGTGACCGCGCTGATCCGGCTCGCGCAGATGGCCCGCGCGGCCGGTATCTACCTGGAGATCTGCGGGCAGCGCTTCGGCTCCGAGTTGGGCAAGGGCGCCACCATGCTCCGGGCCCAGCTCACGGGCCGGGTCGTCCACCGCGTCAACGACAAGCAGACCGCCGAAATGGGCCTGGTCGACGTCGCCCCGGACGCGGTCCCGGCCGCGAGTCTGATCCCGATGGAACGCCCCGGTACCGCTGTCGCTGCGGACACCTCGGGCGGCTGGTCGAAGATCCGTACCCCGGCCGTCTCCCGTGACGAGGTGATCGCCGCGTGCCGCGCGTTCGCCCACCTGGTCCCGGACCTGCCGTTCCTCGAACCGTTCCGCCCCTCCGCGCCCGCTGAGGCCCCGGTGGAGAGTCCGTCGCTGGTCAAGCCGCGATCGGTCACCGACTAGCGGCCCCGCCTGACCCTGACGGGAGGTACTCCGCATGCCCCGCTCGTCCATCCGCCCGGACCCCGTCCTCATCCAAGCCGTGATCGCCGGTGCGCTGTCCTTCGCCCACCTGCACGACCTCGCCAACGCGGCCGGCCAGTCCGGGTGGAAGGCATGGGCTTACCCGGTCTCCGTCGACCTGCTGTTGGTCGCGGCCTGGCGCCGCCTGCGGTCCGCCCGGCGTGACCGCTCGGCCTGGACCTGGTTCGTCATCGCCCTCGGCGCCTCACTCGGCGCCAACATCGCCACCGCCGGACTCCTCGACTTGGGCCACGTGCCCGCCTGGCTGTGCATCATCGTGGCGGGCTGGCCCGCCCTCGCCTTCCTCGGCGGCACCCTTCTCGCCCACTCACCCGTTGGCCCGGCCCCCGCGCCGCTCACATCGGAGGCCGAGAAACCGGCCGTGGCGGAAGTCGAGGTACACCGCGCCGACGAACCAGCCGCGCCAGCTACAGAACTGGCTCCCGCGCCGGAACCGGCACCGGTCAAGCCCGCGGTTCCTGCTCCGGTCGTCCCGGCGGCCCTGCTCGATCACGCCCGCAAGCTCACTGAGGCCCACCAGGCGTCTGCCGGGTCACCGATGCCCGCTGACACGCTCTCGGCCCGCCTCGGTCTGCCCGAGGACATGACCCGCGCGATCACCACACAACTCCAGCTCACCTGACCGAAGGGAGGTTCGCTCATGTCCGCCTACCGCCGCTTCCGCAACGTGATCCGCATCGGTCCCGTGCAGGTCGGCACGTCCTACGACGGCCGTGGCCGCGAGACGCACACCGCCGCTTGCACCGCTCCCGGCTGCGGCTTCGACGCCGACTACTCCACCCGCGCGGGCGCCGAACTCGCCGCTCGCACCCACCGCTGCCGGGCCTGACAAGGAGACCCCCGTCATGAACGTTCCGCTCTGGCTGGCCGTGGCCGTCGTCGGCTACCTCGGCATCAAGCTCGCCCGCCCCTCGTGGTGGCTCGTGGCCGTGCTCCTCCTCGGCGGCTACCTCATCGCACACAGCTTCCTCGGCCCCGCCGTCGGCTCCCTCCTCAACCACTGACCCGAAGGGAGAACCACCGTGCTCACCCCGAAGTACCCGCCCCAGGACACCTCGCCCCCGGCCACCACGCAGGCACAGCCCACCGCCGCACCGCTCCCGGCCACCGCCGCGCCGCCGGCCTCCACCCGGCCGACCATCCAGCTCACTCCGGGCAGTGCGCTCGCCCTCGCTGCCGGTGGTGGCGCCGTGGTCCTGGTCGTCGGCGCGGTCCTGGTCTCGCTGCTCCTGGCCGTCGCCATCACCGGCGCCTCCGTCGCCGTGGTCGCCATCGTCCTGCGGTTGCTCGTCAACGACTTCCACAAGGCCCGGTGACCGGCATGGACAGCCACTTATTCGCAGCAGCCCTACCGGCGCTTGGCTGGGCCGTGCACGGCGGCATGCTCACCCGCCGCCTGGCCACCGCCCGCCGCGACCCGCTGACCGGCCTGCACACCCGCGCCGGATTCACCGCCCGCGCCGAACGCCTGCTCGCCAAGCACCCCGACACCCTCGTGGTCCTGGTCGACCTGGACGACTTCAAGGCCATCAACGACACCCACGGCCACCCCGCCGGGGACACCGTTCTCATCGCGACCGCCCGCCGCCTCGGCGACTGGTGCGGAGGCAACGGCATCGCCGCCCGACTCGGCGGAGACGAATTCGCCGCCATCGTCACCGACCCCGCCCACACCCCCGGCGCCCGCGCCCTCCAGGCCGCCCTGGACCGCCCCATCGAGCACCAGGGCCGCATCCTGTCGGTCTCGGCCTCGGTCGGCTTCTGCCACCGCCGGGCCCTGCCCGTGCCGACCCTCACCGACGCCCTGTCGACGGCCGACGCCTCGATGTACGCGGCCAAGGGCCACGGCAGGCGCAACACCCACCACTGATCACGAAAGGAACTCACACCGTGCGCATCTTCAACCGCAAGCCCGACCCCGAGCCCGCCCGCAACGAGGAAATGGTCGAACTCGGCCGCGACTACGCCATCGCCCGCCGCCACGGCGACACCAGGGCCATGAACCGGATCATGCGGCAGGTCGGCAACGACAAGGACGTGACCGACCTGAGCGACTTCCGCTCGGGCCAGGAGTCCTACGACTCCATCCCGCCCATTCCCCGCGGTCGCAAGCGCCGTAGCTGAACGGCCCCGGGGCGGCTCTCTCGCCAAAGACCGCCGCCCCGGCGCCTGCACCCACTTCCAGATCCAACGGACCCGAAAGGGAAGCCCCATCATGCCCACCCGCGCACGGATCTGTCGCGACTGCGACGGCCACGCCACCGCCCACATCACCACCGGCACCCGCCACGCCGACGGCACCCGCGTCACCCTCCGCGTCACCTGCCCGGCCTGCAAGGGTTCGGGCACCGCGCCTGCCGCCCGCCTCGCCCGCGTCGGGAGGTGACCGCAGTCATGAGGACGATCACCACCTCCGCCCACATGGAGCCGGACACCACCGCCCGCCTGAGCGTGTTCACCCCCACGCCCGAGGACGAAGGCTTCGTCAGCCTCCGTGTCGGGGGAGAGTTCGTCGACATTGCGCTGATCGCCCGTCCGGGCACTGCCGACGCCCTGCGTGCCCTGGCTCGCGTCGCCGAGGAAGCCGCCTCGGTCCTCGACCGGATCGCCGAGACCGCGGACGGTGCCGCGTGACCGATGCCGCCACCATGGCGGGCCTGGACCCGGCCACCCTCGCCGACGTGCTGAGGCTGGCCGGGTCCACCGGCTTAGACCGCATCCAGGACCAGATCCGCCGCACCGGCGGCTGCACCGACCCGATCCGCCTGATGGGCTCGACCGTCACCCGCGACGCGGCCACCGGCCACGTCCTGCACTCCTACTCGACCGCCACCGAACCCGGCGGCGTCCTCCGCGTGGCCTGCGGCAACCGGCGGGCCTCCCGCTGCCCGTCCTGCGCCTGGACCTATGCGGGTGACACCTACCACCTCATCCGCGCCGGTCTCGTCGGCGATCCCGCCAAGGGCACCCCGCACACGATCCGGGATCACCCGCGGGTGTTCGCCACGCTTACCGCGCCTTCCTTCGGCCCGGTCCACAACCGGCCCGGCACCCGGTCCTGCCGCTGCGGCACCCACCACCAGGAAGACGCCCCCGAACTCGGCACCCCGCTCGACCCGGAGACGTACGACTACGCGGGCGCCGTGCTGTGGAACAACCACGCCTCCGACCTGTGGCGCTACTTCACGATCTACCTCCGCCGCGAGATCGCCAAGCGAGCCGGACTCACCCAGAAAGCCGCGCGGGAACAGTCCCGGGTCTCCTTCGGCAAGGTCGCCGAGTACCAAAAACGCGGTGCCGTCCACTTCCATGCCGTGATCCGCTTCGACGGCCCCGACGGACCCGACGATCCGCCCCCGGCCTGGGCCACCCTCGACCTGCTCGCCGACGCCATCCGCGCCGCCGCCGCTCGCGTCGCCGTCGACGTGGCCCCGGCCGGGGACCAACCGGCGCGCACGCTGCGGTGGGGAACCCAGCTCGACGTCCAGGCCATCGGCGCCTTCGGCCACGGCGAGGAGATCACCGAACAGGCCGTGGCCTCATACGTCGCCAAGTACGCCACCAAAGCGGCTGAGATCTCCGGCGCCGCTGACACTCCAGTCCACTGCCGCAAATGCAGGGGAACCGGGCGATCGACTCGGTACGACCGCCCCGGTTCGCCGCTCAGCCGATGCCCCGGATGCCACGGCACTGGCCTGGCAGAAGACCTCGCACGACTCGACATCTCCGAACACGCCCGCCGCCTCATGGCCGTCTGCGTCGCTCTCCAGCCGCTCTTCCCCGACCGACCCTTAGCCAAATGGGCCCACATGCTCGGGTTCGGCGGTCACTTCTCCACCAAGTCCCGCAGCTACTCGACCACCCTCGGCGCGCTGCGCCAGGTCCGCGCTGACTACCGCGCCGCCCAGCAACGCGCTGCCCTCGGCCTGCCTGACCCCGACGACGAGGAAACAACCACTCTCGTCCTCGCCCACTGGGCCTATGCCGGCCACGGCCACACCCCCGGCGAATCCTGGCTCGCCGCCAACATCCGCCGCGACATCCAGCACAACCGCGAGATCGCCCGCGAAGAACTACCCGCACAGCTCGCCCTGGAAGGAGCCGACGCATGACCACTGCCGCCCCTGTCCTGCTGACCGTGCCCGAGGTCATGACGCGGCTGAAGGTGGGCCGGACCAAGGTCTACGACCTGATCCGTACGCACCGCCTTGTGTCCATCAAGGTCGACGGGTGCCGGCGTATCCCGGACCAGGCGGTCCAGGACTTCATCACTGCTCGGATCGGGGAGGCCGCCTGATGGCGAAGCGTCGGCCCAACGGCGGCGGCACGATCACCAAGCGGTCCGATGGTCGCTACCAGGGCGCCGCGTACGTGACCGACACGGACGGCAACCGGGTTCGTAAGTACGTGTACGGCCGGACCTGGGACGAAGCCAACGAGAAGCTCGGCAAGCTCCAGGACCAGGAGCGCAACGGCATCCCGGTGCCGTCTCGGTCCTGGACGCTCGGCGAGTGGCTGGCCTACTGGCTGGAGCACATCGTCGCTCCGGAGCGCGAGCACAACACGTACGTCAAGTACGAGTCCAAGGTGAGGCTCTACCTCGTGCCTCACCTTGGGAAGAAGCCACTGGTCAAGCTCACCCCGGCGCAGATCCGCGCCTTCATGGCCGCGCTGGCTCGGGAGCAGGTCGGTGCTTCCGCCCGCTTCGAGGTCCTCCGCGTTCTTCGCAACGCGCTCAACCGGGCCATGCGCGAGGAGCTTGTCACGCGCAACGTCGGCCTGCTGGTCGACATGCCCAAGGTGTCCAAGGACAAGGGCTCGGCCTGGAACGCGCGGGAAGCGATCGCGTTCCTTCGCTCGGTCCGGGCTCACCGCCTGTACGCGGCCTGCGTCCTAGTCCTGGTCCTCGGTCTTCGCCGCAGCGAGGTGCTCGGCCTGCGCTGGCAGGACATCGACTTCGAGGCCGGCCACTTCACCCCGGTCAAGCAGGTGCAGCGGGTCAAGGGCGTGGGCCTGGTCCTCAAGGACCTCAAGACAGAGTCCTCCCAGGCCGTGCTCCCGCTTCCGGGGTTCTGCGCTCGTGTCCTCGAGGAGCGTCGGGAGCTCCAAGAACTGGAACGGAAAAACGCCGGTGAGCACTGGTCCCAGGAGCCCGACCAAGACCTCGTCTTCTCCGCCGAGCATGGCGGCCTGATCGACCCGGTGGGCTTCTCCCGCACCTTCGATCGGCTCGTGAAGCGCGCCGGCGTCCGCCGGATCACGGTCCGCCTCGCCCGGCACACCTGCGGCACGTTGCTCGCCTTCCTGAAGGTGCACCCCAAGGTCGCCCAGGCGATCCTCCGCCACAGTCAGATCAGCATGACCATGGACGTCTACACGCACGTAGTGGGCGAGAGTGAGCGGGAAGCGGTCGGGCTGCTCGCCGAGCTTCTGGAAGATCCACTCATCGGCTGATGTCAGCCATGGATGTCAAAGACCCCCAGCCGGTATCGACTGGGGGTCTTTTCGCTGGTGGGGCTAACAGGATTTGAACCTGTGGCCTCATCCTTATCAGGGATGCGCTCTAACCAACTGAGCTATAGCCCCGCCGCGCTCTGCGGTGTGTCCCGCGCGCTGACTCCTGAAGATTAGCGCACGAGGGCGGGAGTCCCAAAATCGATTGTCGGGGGACTGTCAGGAGAGCCCGGCAGGTGGGGTCACTCGTCCTCGGCCAGCGTCAGCTCCACGCCGCCCACGAAACCCGCGGAGAGGTTGTAGATGAACGCCCCGAGCGTCGCCAGAGCCGTCGCGAGGACGACGTCGATGACCGCGATGATCGTCGTGAACATCAGGACGTGCGGCAGGGAGAGGAAGGCCTGCAGGTCGAAGCCGTTCGCCTCGTTGGAGCCGGTCGCCTCCGAGATCGTGCCGCCCACCGTCGAGAACACGCCCATCGCGTCCATGACCATCCACAGCACCGCCGAGGCGACGATCGTGCAGATGCCCAGCGCGATGGAGAGCAGGAAGCTGACCTTCATGACCGACCACGGGTCGGCCTTGGCGACGCGCAGCCGGGCCTTGCGGGTGCGCGGCGCGGGGCAGGGAAAAAGATGAGGAGAAGGGAGAGAGCACAGGGGGGGACGCGCTGGGTAAGGCCACTGCGGGGGGTGTGGGCCCCTTGCGGACGCTACTCCCCA
>NZ_JBWKFL010000003.1:233976-442351 GCF_056434305.1 Streptomyces sp. NPDC044061
GGGTGCTAGAGGGGGGGGAAGAAGGGGGGTTGACTGCGATAACGGACAATGGGTTGGCTTTGGGGATGGGCGTTTGGTCTTTTGGGGCGCGCGCCCCGGTCCGCGCACCGGTGCGCGGACGGCGTACGGCGCCGGTGGGAGCCTGCGCCGGGTAGGCCTGCGGCGGGTGGTAGGGCCCGTCGGGCTGCTCGGCCCGACGCTCCCCGGGCAGCGGGGACGCCGGCCGCCCGTCGGCCGGGCCTGGCTGGGTCTGCGGACCGCGGGTGTCCGTCACAGTTCCCCCCTGGGATCCATGCGTTGCGGGCGAGGACGAGTCGGCCTTGCCCGCCTCGATCTTGCGCAGTTGGGTCGTGTGCGGGTCCGCCGCACGCGCGGCGGAGCCACGGCCGCCGCCGTCCGTTTCCGTACCCGGTGGGGTACCGGCCGATCCGGCGCCCGTGGCTCCGCTCACGATGACTCACTCCTCGTGCTACTCCGCCGAGGGCGCCTCACCCTCGTCCGTGCCGGTGCTCGCGGCACTCTCGGCGGCCTCGTCGACGGCGTCCTCGCCGTCGACCTCCTCCGCCTCGCGTCCCGCCTCGGCGTTACGTGCGATACCGACCACGGCATCGCGCTTGCCCAGGTTGATCAGTTGGACGCCCATGGTGTCACGGCCCGTCTCCCTGACCTCGTTGACTCGCGTACGAATCACACCGCCGGACAGGGTGATGGCGAGGATCTCGTCGTTCTCCTCGACAACCAGCGCGCCGACGAGGGAGCCGCGGTCCTCCACGATCTTGGCGGCCTTGATGCCGAGGCCGCCGCGACCCTGGACGCGGTACTCGTCGACGGCGGTCCGCTTCGCGTACCCACCGTCCGTCGCAGTGAACACGAACGTACCGGTTCGAACGACATTCATCGAGAGAAGCTCGTCGCCCTCGCGGAAACTCATGCCCTTGACGCCCGAGGTGGCGCGGCCCATCGGACGCAGGGTGTCGTCCGAGGCCGTGAACCTGATCGACTGCGCCTTCTTGCTGATCAGAAGCAGATCGTCATCGGCCGAGACGAGTTCGGCGCCGATCAGTTCGTCGTCGGTTCCGTCCTCGCGCTCGCGCAGATTGATCGCGATGACACCGCCGGAGCGGGGCGAATCGTAATCCTTCAGAGGCGTCTTCTTCACCAGACCGGACTTGGTGCCCAGGACCAGGTAAGGCGCCGCCTCGTAGTCGCGGATCGCGAGGATCTCGGCGATCGCCTCGTCCGGCTGGAAGGCGAGCAGGTTCGCCACGTGCTGACCGCGCGCCTCGCGGCCGGCCTCGGGCAGTTCGTACGCCTTCGCCCGGTACACCCGGCCCTTGTTGGTGAAGAACAGCAGCCAGTGGTGCGTGGTGGAGACGAAGAAGTGGTCGACGATGTCGTCTTCCTTCAGCTTCGTGCCCCGCACGCCCTTGCCGCCGCGCTTCTGCGCCCGGTAGTCGTCCGTCTTCGTCCGCTTGACGTAGCCGCCGCGCGAGACGGTGACGACGATGTCCTCCTCGGCGATCAGGTCCTCGATGGACATGTCGCCCTCGTACGGGATCAGCTTGGTCTTGCGGTCGTCGCCGTACTTCTCGACGATCGCGGCCAGCTCCTCGCTGACGATCCCGCGCTGACGGACCGGGGAGGCGAGGATCTGGTTGTACTCGTTGATCTTCGCCTGGAGTTCGTCGTGCTCCTGGACGATCTTCTGGCGCTCCAGGGCGGCCAGCCGGCGCAGCTGCATCTCGAGGATGGCGTTGGCCTGGATCTCGTCGATCTCCAGGAGGCCCATCAGGCCGCCGCGCGCGATCTCGACGGTCTCACTGCGCCGGATCAGCGCGATGACCTCGTCGATGGCGTCCAGGGCCTTCAGCAGACCGCGCAGGATGTGGGCGCGCTCCTCGGCCTTGCGCAGCCGGAACCGGGTCCGGCGGACGATGACCTCGATCTGGTGCGTCACCCAGTGACGGATGAACGCGTCCAGCGACAGCGTGCGCGGCACGCCGTCCACCAGCGCCAGCATGTTGGCGCCGAAGTTCGTCTGCAGGTCGGTGTGCTTGTACAGGTTGTTCAGGACGACCTTGGCGACCGCGTCCCGCTTGAGGACGATCACCAGGCGCTGGCCGGTACGGGAGGAGGTCTCGTCGCGGACGTCCGCGATGCCGCCGATCTTGCCGTCCTTCACCAGGTCGGCGATCTTCTGCGCCAGGTTGTCCGGGTTCACCTGGTACGGCAGCTCGGTGACCACCAGGCACTGGCGGCCCTGGATCTCCTCGACCTCGACCACCGCGCGCATCGTGATGGAGCCGCGGCCGGTGCGGTACGCCTCCTCGATGCCCTTGCGGCCCACCACCAGGGCGCCGGTCGGGAAGTCCGGGCCCTTGATGCGCTCCATGAGCGCGTCCAGCAGCTCCTCGTGCGAGGCCTCGGGGTTCTCCAGGTACCACTGGGCACCGGCCGCGACCTCGCGCAGGTTGTGCGGCGGGATGTTGGTCGCCATACCGACCGCGATACCGGCCGAACCGTTGATCAGCAGGTTCGGGAAACGGGCCGGCAGGACGGTCGGCTCCTGGGAGCGGCCGTCGTAGTTGTCCGTGAAGTCGACGGTCTCCTCGTCGATGTCCCGGACCATCTCCATCGACAGCGGCGCGAGCTTGCACTCGGTGTACCGCATCGCCGCCGCCGGGTCGTTGCCCGGGGAGCCGAAGTTGCCGTTGGAGTCCACCAGCGGCATCCGCATCGACCACGGCTGGGCGAGGCGCACCAGGGCGTCGTAGATCGAGGAGTCGCCGTGCGGGTGGTAGTTGCCCATGACGTCGCCGACGACACGGGCGCACTTGTAGAAGCCGCGCTCGGGGCGGTAGCCGCCGTCGTACATGGCGTACAGGACGCGGCGGTGGACGGGCTTGAGTCCGTCTCGGACGTCGGGCAGCGCGCGGGACACGATGACGGACATCGCGTAGTCCAGGTACGAGCGCTGCATCTCCGTCTCGAGCCCGACGGGCTCGACGCGCATCGCGAGTTCGCCGCCCTCTTCGGGGGTGACGGGAGTGTTCTCGTCGGCCATTGCTGGTGAAGATCCTTCCTGGTGCGGTCAGCTGAGACCGACTCAGATGTCGAGGAAGCGGACGTCCTTGGCGTTGCGCTGGATGAACGCGCGGCGGGCCTCGACGTCCTCGCCCATGAGGACCGAGAACAGGTCGTCGGCCTGGGCCGCGTCGTCGAGCGTGACCTGGCCGAGGACCCGGTGCTCCTGGTCCATGGTGGTCACGCGCAGCTCTTCGGCGTTCATCTCGCCGAGACCCTTGAAGCGCTGGATGGAGTCCTCGCGGACGCGCTTGCCGCGCTGCCGTCCCATCTCGATCAGCGCGTCGCGCTCGCGGTCCGAGTACGCGTACTCCGTGTCGTCCCGGCCCCACTTGATCTTGTACAGCGGCGGACGGGAGAGGTACACGTGCCCGGCCTCCACCAGCGGCCGCATGAAGCGGAACAGGAAGGTCAGCAGCAGGGTGCTGATGTGCTGCCCGTCGACGTCGGCGTCCGCCATCAGGATGATCTTGTGATAGCGGAGCTTCTCGATGTCGAAGTCCTCGTGCACACCCGTGCCGAACGCGGAGATCAGCGCCTGGATCTCCTGGTTCTGCAGGATCTTGTCGATCCGGGCCTTCTCGACGTTGAGGATCTTGCCGCGGATCGGGAGGATCGCCTGGTACTGCGGGTTGCGGCCGGACTTGGCCGAGCCGCCGGCCGAGTCACCCTCGACGATGAAGATCTCGCACTTGGTGGGGTCGTTGGACTGGCAGTCCGACAGCTTGCCCGGCAGGGACGCGCTCTCCAGCAGGCCCTTGCGTCGGGTCAGGTCGCGGGCCTTGCGGGCCGCCACGCGCGCGGTGGCCGCCTGGATGCCCTTGCGGACGATGTCCGCGGCCTCGACCGGGTTGCGGTCCAGCCAGTCGTTGAGGTGCTCGTAGACCGCCTTCTGCACGAAGGTCTTGGCCTCCGTGTTGCCCAGCTTGGTCTTCGTCTGGCCCTCGAACTGCGGCTCGCTCAGCTTGACCGAGATGATCGCGGTCAGACCTTCACGGATGTCGTCACCGGTGAGGTTGTCGTCCTTCTCGCGCAGCAGCTTCTTGTCGCGCGCGTACTTGTTGATCAGTGAGGTCAGCGCGGCACGGAAGCCCTCTTCGTGGGTACCGCCCTCGTGGGTGTGGATGATGTTCGCGAAGGAGTACACGCCCTCGCTGTAGCCGCTGTTCCACTGCATCGCGACCTCGAGGGACAGGCTCTTGTCCCTGTCCTCCGCCTCCAGGTCGATCACCGAGGGGTGAACGGCCTCTCCCTTGCGGGAGTTGAGATACTTCACGAAGTCGACGATGCCGCCCTCGTAGTGGTACGTGACCGACTTGACCTCGGCCTTCTCGTCCGCACCCGCCTCGTCCGCCCCGCTGGTGGCCTTCGCCGACTCGCGCTCGTCGGTGAGCCTGATCGTCAGGCCCTTGTTCAGGAACGCCATCTCCTGGAAGCGCCGCGAGAGCGTCTCGAAGGAGTACTCGGTGGTCTCGAAGATGTCCGGGTCGGCCCAGAAGGTCACCGACGTGCCGGTCTGCTCGATCGCCTCGTGCTTGGCGAGCGGAGCCGTCGGGACGCCCATCTTGTAGTCCTGCGTCCAGCGGTGGCCGTCCGTCCTGACCTCGACGGAGACCTTCGACGACAGGGCGTTCACGACGGAGACACCGACACCGTGCAGACCGCCGGAGACGGCGTAGCCGCCGCCGCCGAACTTGCCGCCCGCGTGCAGCACGGTGAGCACGACCTCGACGGCCGGCTTGCCCTCGGAGGGCACGATGCCCACCGGGATGCCACGTCCGTTGTCGACGACGCGCACGCCGCCGTCGGGCAGGATCGTCACGTCGATGGTGTCGGCGTAACCGGCCAGCGCCTCGTCGACCGAGTTGTCGACGACCTCGTACACCAGGTGGTGCAGACCGCGCTCACCGGTGGAACCGATGTACATACCGGGTCGCTTGCGGACCGCGTCCAGCCCTTCGAGCACGGTGATGGCGCTGGCGTCGTAGGAGGCGGAGGCCGCGCCGGATGCTGCGGCCTCGCCGGTCACGCCGGCGTCGGTGGACGGGATGTTCTCGTTGGGGTTGCCGGAATCGGCCACGAAGCGCCCTTTCTGGCACAGCACGAGCCGGGCTCGTCGGCAGGTTGCCGGAGCGGCTGCGGCATGTTGCGTTGGTAAGCCTTGATCAGCGTTGCTCAGCTTTTCCCGGGCGGTCCCCACGTTGGGGCGGGATTGTCTTCCAGTCTACCGGTAGCGCCGACATCGATGGGGGTTTGCCGGTACCTGAGTCCCCATGTGCCGCCCTCAACCGGTCTCGGCCGGGTCCCGATATCTGGAAGGGGGCTCCAAGCGGCTCACAGCGGCACTCAGCGCTTCGGCCCGTCAACCCTTTGCTACTGGGGGGTCAGCTCGTGATCCACACCTGTGGACAGGGGTGCGACGAGGACGCGGCGACGACGTGCGCCGGCCCCGTGACGTGAGGTACGTCACCCATAGGTGTCGCCGGGGCCGGTGCTCCCCGGAGCGCGCAGCGGGCCGTAGCGGCGGGCGGGGCCACCTGGGCCGTTGACCTTGATCAGCCGGACCGTGCCGTGGCCGAGGTCATCGTTGAGCCGGGCGACCAGGGCCGGGGCGAGCAGCCGCAGCTGGGTCGCCCACGCCGTCGAGTCGCAGGACACGGAGAGCACGCGCTCGTCCTCGTCGTACCGCTGCGGCACACAGTGCCTGGCCAGGTCCTCGCCGACGATCTGCGGCCAGCGGCCCATGACGCCGCCCACCGCGGCCGGGGCCTCCCAGCCGCGCTCGCTGATCAGCCGGTTGATCGCGGCACCGAGCGCCATCGGGTCGCGGCCGTCGGCGCGCGCGCCGGAGCGCAGACCGCCGCCGCGCCGCGCCTGCTTCTTCTGCCGCGCGGCGTCCCCACGCGCGCGTGCCTGCTCCTTCGCGGCGCGCAACGCCACGCGCGCGAGGTCGACACCGGAGGGTTCCCGGGGCTTGTCGGGAGTGGGTTCGTCGGTGCTCATACGCGCTCCACCGTCCCGTCGGCCACCGCGTACCGGGCGCCGACCAGTACATCCGGTACGTCGTCGTCCACTGCGGCGGTGACCAGCACCTGCTCTCCGGGCGCGACCAGTTCGGCCAGCCGCTCCCGGCGGCGGGCGTCCAGTTCGGCGAAGACGTCGTCGAGGATCAGCACCGGCTCGTTGCCCTCCGCGCGCAGCAGGTCGTACGAGGCGAGGCGCAGCGCGAGGGCGTAGGACCAGGACTCGCCGTGCGAGGCGTAGCCCTTGGCGGGCAGCTGACCGAGTTTGAGAACCAGATCGTCCCGGTGCGGGCCCACGAGGGTGACGCCCCGCTCGATCTCCTGCTTGCGCGCCTCTGTGAGAGCCGTCGTCAGCTGGGTGTAGAGGTCCTCGCGCGTGTGCGCCTCGCCGGGCGCGGACGGCCGGTACTCCAGCGCGACCGGGCCGCCGCCCGGTGCCAGCTGCTCGTACGCCTTGTCGGCCAACGGCTGCAGCGCGGCGATGAGATCGAGGCGCTGGGCGAGCAGTTCGGCGCCCGCGCGCGCGAGGTGCTGGTCCCACACGTCGAGGGTGGACAGGTCCATGGACCGCCCGCCGTGCCGCCGTGCGAGCGCGGCGGTCTTCAGGAGCGTGTTGCGCTGCTTGAGCACCCGTTCGTAGTCGGAGCGCACGCCCGCCATGCGCGGCGAGCGCGCGGTGATCAGCTCGTCCAGGAACCGGCGCCGCTCGCCCGGGTCGCCCTTCACCAGGGCGAGGTCCTCGGGCGCGAACAGCACGGTCCGTACGATCCCCAGCACGTCCCTCGGCCTGACCTGCGAGGACCGGTTGATACGGGCGCGGTTGGCCCGGCCGGGGTTCAGCTCGAGCTCGACCAGTTGCTGCCGCTCGCCCTGCCTGACCTGCGCGCGGATGACGGCGCGCTCGGCGCCCATGCGGACCAGGGGGGCATCGGAGGCGACCCGGTGGCTGCCGAGGGTGGCGAGGTAGCCCACCGCCTCGACCAGGTTGGTCTTGCCCTGGCCGTTGGGGCCGACGAAGGCGGTGACGCCCGGGTCGAGCGGGACCTCGACCCGGACGTACGAGCGGAAGTCGGCCAGCGAAAGATGCGTGACGTGCATGGTCGTTCGCCGACCTCCCCCGGGGTTGTGGATCGCGGGGCGACCCTGTGGATTACTTCTTCTCTACGGCGTGGCCGCCGAACTGGTTGCGCAGCGCGGCGATCATCTTCATCTGCGGCGAGTCCTCCTGGCGGGAGGCGAACCGCGCGAACAGCGACGCGGTGATCGCCGGCAGCGGCACCGCGTTGTCGATGGCGGCTTCCACAGTCCAGCGTCCCTCACCGGAGTCCTGTGCATAACCGCGCAGACCGTCCAGGTGCTCGTCGTCCTCGAGGGCGTTCACCGCGAGGTCGAGCAGCCAGGAGCGGATGACGGTGCCCTCCTGCCAGGAGCGGAAGACCTCGCGGACGTTCTCCACGGAGTCGACCTTCTCCAGCAGCTCCCACCCCTCGGCATAGGCCTGCATCATCGCGTACTCGATGCCGTTGTGGACCATCTTCGCGAAGTGGCCCGCACCGACCTTGCCGGCGTGCACCGAGCCGAAGTCGCCCTGCGGCTTGAGCGCGTCGAAGACCGGCTGCACCTTGGCGACGTTCTCCGCGTCGCCGCCGTACATCAGCGCGTACCCGTTCTCCAGGCCCCAGACGCCGCCGGAGACACCGCAGTCGACGAAACCTATGCCCTTGGCGGCCAGCTCCCCGGCGTGCCTCTCGTCGTCCGTCCAGCGGGAGTTGCCGCCGTCCACGACCACGTCGCCGGGCTCCAGCAGCTCGGCGAGCTGGTCGATCGTGGTCTGGGTGGGCTCGCCGGCCGGGACCATCACCCAGACCACGCGCGGACCGCTGAGCTTGCCCACAAGCTCTTCCAGGCTGTGGACATCCGCGAGGTCCGCGTTGCGGTCGTATCCGAGGACGGTGTGGCCCGCGCGGCGGATCCGCTCGCGCATGTTGCCGCCCATCTTGCCGAGGCCGACGAGACCGAGCTCCATCAGTTGTGTTCCTTAGGTCGCTGTGTGGCGTGTGGGGCGTGATCGCACCCGCGTCCGAGCCTAGACCCGGACGGTCACGCACAGCTGTGGGCATACGCGCTCATACGTAGCCCCTCACCTGCGGGTTCTTCCACAGGCCGGGGATGTTCTCCACCGGCCTGTGGACGACTTCCGGCCGCTCAGCCGCTCAGCCGCACCGGCATGATCAGGTACTTGTAGGCCTCGTCCGCCTCGGCGTCCACCGCCGGCTTGCCGCTGAGCAGTGCGGGCTTGGTGGACGTGGTGAACGACAGCTGGGCCACCGGGGAGTCGATGGCGCTCAGGCCGTCCAGCAGGAACGTCGGGTTGAAGGCGATCGAGATGTCGTCGCCCTCCAGCTGGGCGTCGACCCTTTCCACAGCCTGTGCGTCGTCGCTGGAACCGGCCTCCAGGATCAGCACGCCCTGCTCGAAGCTCAGCCGCACCGGGGTGTTGCGCTCGGCGACCAGGGCCACACGCTTGACGGCCTCCACGAAGGGGGCGGTCTCGATCACGGCGACGGAGTTGAACTCGGTCGGGAACAGCGTGCGGTACTTCGGCAGGTCGCCCTCGAGCAGCCGCGTCGTCGTGCGACGGCCGGCGCCCTCGAAACCGATCAGGCCCTCGCCCGCGCCCGAGCCCGACAGCGCGAGGATGACGCTGTCGCCGCTGGTCAGCGCCTTGGCGGTGTCCTGGAGCGTCTTGGCGGGCACCAGGGCGACCGCGGAGACGTCCGGGTTCTCCGGCTTCCACAGGAACTCGCGGACCGCGAAGCGGTAGCGGTCGGTGGAGGCCAGGGTGACGGTGTCGCCCTCGATCTCGATGCGCACACCGGTGAGCACCGGGAGCGTGTCGTCACGGCCGGCGGCGATGGCCACCTGGGAGACGGCGGCGGCGAAGACCTCACCGGGGACGGTGCCCGTCGCGTTCGGCATCTGCGGCAGCGCCGGGTACTCCTCCACAGGCAGGGTGTGGAGTGTGAACCGCGAGGAGCCGCAGACCACGGTCGCCCGTACACCGTCTGTGGAAATCTCCACCGGGCGGTTGGGGAGGGCACGGGAGATGTCGGCGAGCAGGCGGCCGGAGACCAGGACCGTGCCGTCCTCCTCGACCTCGGCCTCGACGCTCACCTTCGCGGAGACCTCGTAGTCGAAGCTCGACAGGCTCAGCTGGCCGTCCTCGGCCTTCAGCAGCAGGCCGGCGAGGACAGGCGCCGGCGGACGGGCCGGGAGGCTGCGTGCAGCCCACGCCACTGCCTCCGCGAGTACGTCGCGTTCCACCCGGATCTTCACCGTAAGCCGCCTCCTGCTGTTGCTACTGAGTCCTCCGACTCGGTGTCACCGCCCACTGCGAAGGGAAGGACACCGGGGACCAGTCTGACGCACCGCACTGACAGTAGGTGCCTGTCGGGGTCAAGTCGCTCAGAGGGGCAGCCGAGCTCGAGACGGCGAGTTGTGCACAGGCCCCGCTTCGAAGCGGATTCCCAGCTCTCTCTAGTCGGGAGTAGTAGTAGGGCCTGTGGATACCGTGGATAACCACGTTTGCCCAGCTCAGAGCGGGAATTTTGTCCACTGGCCCTGTGGGTGGAGACGGTGGACAACCGGGGCTCTCTGTGGAGAACGGAAAGTTCTGCACACACCGCCCACAGACCGAGGGCAGTTCTCCCCAGCTGTGTCCCCAGGTTTACCCACGTTTCCCACACCCCAATCCGGCACCTTCGTGTGACGGCTTTCACTCGACGCGGTGAGCGGGTGCGTCGGGTTGCCGAACAGTGGACAGCCATGTGGAGAAGCGGCTGATCGCTGGGGACAACCGGCCCCAGCCTGTGGGCTTCCCGTGGACAACTTCGTGCACAGCCTGTGGATCCTCGCTTCGTCCACAGTCTGTGGAGATCGTTCGTCCACGAATCCACAGGCTGCTGAGCTGGACGGACGCCGCTTCCCCAGGCTCCCTGTGGACACGGTTCGGGACAACTTCCCAGTCCCCAGGATGTGGACGCAAGAAAGTCGGCGAATCTGTGGAGAGTGGCCGTAACCAGGCACTTAATCGAACACGGGATGGCCGGCGGAGGACGCTCCACAGGTTGTGTCGCCGTCGAGCGCAGAGGCCCATGGGTGCCCGGCGACCGTCTCGCGTTGCCGTGGGAACCGGGGGAACCCCCAAAAACCCTGGAAATCCCGGAAGCCGGGGAGGGCCGTGGAAAGCCCGAGGGCTCCCCCGGGATCTCGTCCCGGGGGAGCCCTCAGAGCGGTCGTACGGCCGCGTCAGCCGTTCTTGATGCGGTTCGTCAGCTCCGTCACCTGGTTGTAGATCGAGCGCCGCTCGGCCATCAGCGCGCGGATCTTGCGGTCGGCGTGCATGACGGTCGTGTGGTCGCGGCCGCCGAACTGCGCGCCGATCTTCGGCAGCGACAGGTCGGTCAGCTCCCGGCACAGGTACATGGCGATCTGCCGGGCGGTGACCAGCGCGCGGCCGCGCGAGGTGCCGCACAGGTCCTCCACCGTCAGCCCGAAGTAGTCGGCGGTGGCCGCCATGATGGCCGTCGCCGTGATCTCGGGGGCGGAGTCCTCGCCGCCGGGGATCAGGTCCTTCAGGACGATCTCGGTCAGGCCCAGGTCCACCGGCTGCCGGTTGAGCGAGGCGAAGGCCGTCACCCGGATCAGCGCGCCCTCCAGCTCACGGATGTTCCGCGAGATCCGGGAGGCGATGAACTCCAGTACCTCCGGCGGGGCGTTGAGCTGCTCCTGCACCGCCTTCTTCCGCAGGATCGCGATGCGCGTCTCGAGTTCGGGCGGCTGGACGTCGGTGATCAGACCCCACTCGAAACGGTTCCGCAGCCGGTCCTCCAGGGTGACCAGCTGCTTGGGCGGCCGGTCCGAGGACAGCACGATCTGCTTGTTGGCGTTGTGGAGCGTGTTGAAGGTGTGGAAGAACTCCTCCTGCGTCGACTCCTTGTCCGCGAGGAACTGGATGTCGTCCACGAGCAGGATGTCCATCTCGCGGTAGCGCTTGCGGAAGCTGTCGCCCTTGCCGTCGCGGATGGAGTTGATGAACTCGTTGGTGAACTCCTCCGAGCTCACGTACCGCACGCGCGTGCCCGGGTAGAGGCTGCGCGCGTAGTGCCCGATCGCGTGCAGCAGATGCGTCTTGCCGAGGCCCGACTCCCCATAGATGAAGAGGGGGTTGTACGCCTTCGCGGGCGCCTCGGCGACGGCCACCGCGGCCGCGTGCGCGAACCGGTTGGAGGCGCCGATGACGAACGTGTCGAAGAGGTACTTCGGGTTGAGCCGCGCGGTCGGTTCACCGGGGCCGCTCGCCGGCGCGGGCTGCGCGGCCAGCGGACCGGGCGCACCGGGCGCACCGCTCCCGCCCGCCGACGGCAGATCGGGGCGGCCCGGGCCGCCCCGGTGCACCGGGCCGACGCCGGACGGCTGCTCGGGCAGCTCACGGCGGACCGGATCGCGCTGGTCGTACTCGGCGCGGCCGGAGTCGAAGTCCGGGCGCTTGTAGTCGGGGCGCTTGTAGTCGGGGCGGTCGTACTCGGGGCGGTCGTACTCGCCGCGCTGCGGTTCGTACGACGGCCGCTCCATGCCCTGCGGGCGGTAGTCCTGCGACGGCGATCCGTAGGTGTCCTGCCCGGACGAGCCGTAGGCGTCCTGCGGTGGCGAGGCGTAGGGGTCGCGCTCGGGGAAGCCGAGGCGCGGCTGCTGCCAGCCGTACTCGTCCTGCGCGGGCCGCGGCCAGGCGCCGGGTTCGGGCCGCTGGTACTCGGACGGATAGGCGGGGCGGGCGGTCGGCAGCTGGTCCCCACGGGACGGCGGCTCGCTGCCCGGGAGCGGCTCGGCACGGTGCCGGCCGTAACCCTCGTACGGCCCCGACGGCAGCTCCGGCTCCTCGTAGCGCGGCTGCGGCTGGGCGGGGGGTGCCTGCGGGGCCGGCGGCTCGCCCGCGGAGTCGTCCACGGTGATCGCGATGCGGATGGGGCGGCCGCACTCGCGGCTCAGGGTCTCGCTGACGATCGGCGCGAGACGGCCCTCCAGTACGCCCTTCGCGAATTCGTTCGGTACGGCGAGCAGGGCGGTGTCCGCGACCAGCGCGAGGGGCTGGCAGCGTCGGATCCAGTGCTCGTCCTTCGCCTCGACACCCTGTCCGCGGCCCTCTCCGAGGAGCTGCTCCAGTACTCGTGGCCACACTGCGGCAAGATCGGCAGGTACGTCAGCCACAGGGCACGCTCTCTCACAGGTCCCACGAACGTGTGGTTGTGGGACGGGTCGGGATGGAATCCGGGTGGATGGGTGGGGCAATCCCCACTCGGGCGGGGACAAGGGAACGAATCGGAGTCCAGCCACGGTAGTCAGCGCGGCGGGTACGGTTCAAGTTGTTGTCCCCAGCCTGTGGATAGTGTCTCCCGGTGACCCCTGGTTTGACCGGATGGCGTAGCCCCGCGTACCGTAACCAGGTCGAGTTGTCGATGGCTGCTGCCGCCTGCCTCCGATGGGCACAGATCACTTGCAGGTGATCGGGAAGCGGTGCACTCGGGCGTGACGCGAGCTACTCGTGGGCGCACGGTGACAGCCAGGACGGCACCCCGCCACTACCGATTTCTTCTGGAGCCCCCGAGTGAGCAAGCGCACCTTCCAGCCGAACAACCGTCGTCGCGCGAAGACCCACGGCTTCCGCCTGCGGATGCGTACCCGTGCCGGCCGCGCGATTCTCGCGAACCGTCGCAGCAAGGGTCGCGCCAGCCTGTCCGCCTGATCTGATCAGGTCATGACGTCGTGCTGCCTACCGAGCATCGGCTGAGGCGGCGCGAGGACTTCGCGACCGCGGTACGACGGGGTCGTCGGGCAGGCCGTCCGACCCTCGTCGTCCACCTTCGTAGCGGTGCCACGGACCCGCACGCGCCTGGGGAGAGCGCTCCCCCGACGCGTGCGGGTTTCGTCGTGAGCAAGGCTGTGGGTGGCGCGGTCGTGCGCAACCAAGTGAAGCGCAGACTGCGCCATCTGATGCGTGACCGAGTCGCCCTGTTTCCCCCCGGTAGCCTGGTAGTCGTACGAGCGCTGCCCGGAGCGGGCGACGCAGACCACGCACAGCTGGCCCGAGACCTGGATGCCGCCGTCCAGCGGCTACTGGGAGGGGGCGCGCGATGAAGTACCCGCTACTGGCTCTGATCAAGCTGTACCAGTGGACGATCAGTCCACTGCTGGGGCCGGTCTGCAAGTACTACCCGTCGTGCTCCCACTACGGCTACACGGCCATCGACCGGCACGGTGCGATCAAGGGCACGGCGCTCACCGCCTGGCGCATCCTCCGGTGCAATCCGTGGTCGCTCGGCGGTGTGGACCATGTTCCGCCGCGCAAGCGCCCGCGGTGGCACGAACTGCTGCGCGACGCATGGCGCGCACGCAAGGGCGGGACCTCCGCCGCCGAACCGGCCATCGAGGAGAAGCCTCCTTCCGAGCTTCCTTCGAGCCCGGCCGCAGAGACCTCGTCCCATGCCCAAGGAGCATGATTAGTGGACACGATTGCCAGCCTCTTCAGCTTCATCACGACACCCGTTTCCTGGGTCATCGTCCAGTTCCACACGGTGTACGGCACCATCTTCGGTCCTGACACCGGCTGGGCCTGGGGCCTGTCCATCGTGTCTCTGGTGATCCTGATCCGCATTTGCCTGATCCCGCTCTTCGTGAAGCAGATCAAGGCGACCCGGGCCATGCAGACGCTCCAGCCCGAGATGAAGAAGATCCAGGAGCGCTACAAGAACGACAAGCAGCGTCAGTCCGAAGAGATGATGAAGCTGTACAAGGAGTCGGGTACCAACCCGCTCTCCTCGTGCCTTCCCATCCTGGCGCAGTCGCCGTTCTTCTTCGCCCTGTACCACGTGCTCAACGGCATCGCGTCGGGCCAGACCATCGGCGTGATCAACGAGTCGCTGCTCGAGAGCGCCCGTAAGGCGCACATCTTCGGGGCCCCGCTCGCCGCGAAGTTCAAGGACAGCGCCGACACGATCCACGCGCTGGGTGCCTCGGTCATGGACGTCCGGGTCGTGACCGTGGTCATGATCGTCATGATGTCGGCGTCGCAGTTCTACACGCAGCGCCAGCTGATGACGAAGAACGTCGACACGACGGTGAAGACGCCGTTCATGCAGCAGCAGAAGATGCTGATGTACGTCTTCCCGATCATGTTCGCCGTCTTCGGTATCAACTTCCCGGTCGGTGTCCTCGTCTACTGGCTGACCACCAACGTGTGGACCATGGGCCAGCAGATGTACGTCATCCACAACAACCCGACCCCGGGTTCCAAGGCTCAGGCCGCCTACCTGGAGCGTCTCGCCAAGCACGTCACGCACCACGGCAAGGTCCGTCGCCGGAGCGAGAAGACCATCGTCAAGGCGATCGTCGCCAAGGGCCGTGACCGCAACGAGTTCGAGCGCAAGTTCATCAACGCCCTGACCAAGGTCGGCCTCGCGGCCCAGACCGACGGCACCGTGGTGAAGAGCTCGGCCCAGGCGGCCGCGGCGGAGACCGAGGACGGTGTGACCACCACCACGGCCACCGCCGCCCGGCGCCAGCAGCCCAAGCGTCAGACCAAGGCCCAGCGCCAGTCCGGGTCCAAGCCGGTGGGTGAGACCACCTCGCTGGAGAAGTCCGACGAACCGCAGGACGACGCCAAGCCCGCCGCCGCCAAGCAGGACCAGAAGCCTGGCTCCGGCACCCGCAGCAAGGCCCAGTCCGGGCAGCGCAAGGGTGGCCCGCAGCGGCCCAAGTCCCCGTCCAAGAAGTAAGAAGGAGCCCATCCCGTGACGGAAGGCACCACCTCCGCCGCTGCCGAGGGTGCAGACACCCTGACCCGCCTGGAGCAGGAGGGTGAGATCGCGGCGGACTACCTGGAGGGTCTGCTGGACATCGCCGACCTCGACGGCGACATCGACATGGACGTCGAGGCCGACCGCGCCTCCGTGTCGATCATCAGTGACAGCGGCAGCCGGGACCTGCAGAAGCTGGTCGGCCGGGACGGCGAGGTGCTGGAGGCACTGCAGGAGCTGACGCGCCTGGCCGTGCACCGGGAAACCGGCGACCGCAGCCGGCTCATGCTGGACGTCGCGGGCTACCGGGCCAAGAAGCGCGCCGAGCTGTCCGAGCTGGGCGCCAAGGCCGCCGCCGAGGTCAAGAGCTCCGGCGAGCCCGTGAAGCTCAAGCCCATGACCCCGTTCGAGCGCAAGGTCGTGCACGACGCGATCAAGGCCGCCGGACTGCACAGCGAGTCCGAGGGCGAGGAGCCGCAGCGCTTCGTCGTCGTACTTCCCGCCTGATCGGCTCCCCCCGTTTCACCGGCCCCGTCTGTTGAGCAGACGGGGCCGAACTTTGTCAGCCTGGTAGTTCTGGTGGCCGGTGCGCGAAGCACTGGCGCTGTACGGAAGGACGGTCCCCGTGACGGAGGCAGCGGAGCTTCCCCCCGCGCCCGAGCAGGCGCGGGAAGTGTTTGGTGATCGCTTCGACGATGCGGTGCGCTACGCGGAGCTGCTCGCCGAGGCCGGCGTGCAGCGCGGCCTGATCGGCCCACGTGAAGTGCCCCGGCTGTGGGAGCGGCACCTGCTGAACTGCGCGGTCCTCTCGGAGGCGGTCCCCGAGGGCGTCACGGTGTGCGACGTCGGCTCGGGCGCCGGTCTGCCAGGCATTCCGCTGGCCCTGGTCCGGGACGACCTGAACATCACCCTGCTGGAGCCCCTGCTGCGGCGCACCACCTTCCTCACCGAGGTCGTCGAGCTGCTGGGCCTGAACCACGTCACCGTCGTCCGGGGCCGGGCCGAGGAGGTCATGGGCAAGCTGCCGCCCGTGCATGTGGTGACCGCCCGTGCCGTGGCCCCGCTGGACCGCCTGGCCGCCTGGGGCATTCCGCTGCTGCGCCCCTACGGCGAGATGCTCGCGCTCAAGGGGGACACCGCCGAGGAGGAGCTGAAATCGGCGGCCACCGCGCTCAGCAAGCTCGGGGCGGTGTCGACGTCCATCCTGCATGTGGGTGAGGGCGTCGTGGACCCCGCGTCCACCGTCGTACGGGTCGAGGTGGGCGAGAGCCCGGGAGGTGTGCGCTTCGCGGCCAAGCGGGCCAAGGCGGCCCGGACGGGGCGGGCGCGGCGCCGCCGCTGACCCGCGGGAATCGACGGCCCTGATCCGTCCTGACGACGAGACGTACTCCACACAAGCTGCCAAACCCGCACAAGCCGGAGTGTCGCGAAGGTCCGGTCGCCGTTGCTGTGCATCGTGTTTCACGTGAAACGTCGCTCACTGCTGCACGGCATCATCAGTCGGGGCCGCGCTGCGGCCGAACCTCGCGACCGAAGGCCTCTCGGTTCACTCGGAGAGGTACCGGAGTTGTCCACAGAGGTGGATTTCTCCACAGAACACCAGGCCTCACTGGTTCACGACCCCGAAGACATGGGAGGCTCTGTTCATTGCGAGCCTGAAGTCGAGGAGAGTGAATCCTTGCGGTCCGACGCCAACATCGCGGGACCGATGACCGATCCGGTCCCCGGTCCCCGTACCGAATCGATGGGGGCGGATGTTTCACGTGAAACACCGCCCCCGATGGACGACACTCCCATCGGTCGTGCTGCCCAACTGGCGGTGGAGGCCCTGGGCCGCGCCGGCGAAGGCCTGCCGCGGCCGGAGCGGACCCGAGTCATCGTGGTCGCCAACCAGAAGGGCGGCGTGGGCAAGACGACGACCACCGTCAACCTTGCCGCTTCGCTGGCTCTGCACGGCGGCCGTGTCCTCGTGATCGACCTTGACCCGCAGGGCAACGCCTCCACGGCGCTGGGAATCGACCACCACGCCGAAGTTCCATCCATCTATGACGTGTTGGTGGAGAGCAAGCCTCTCGCCGAGGTCGTCCAGGCCGTCCCGGATGTCGAAGGCCTCTTCTGCGCCCCCGCCACCATCGATCTTGCCGGTGCGGAGATCGAGCTGGTGTCCCTGGTGGCCCGGGAGAGCCGGCTCGAGCGCGCGATCCAGGCCTACGAGCAGCCGTTGGACTACATCCTCATCGACTGCCCGCCGTCGCTCGGCCTGTTGACGGTCAACGCGCTCGTCGCGGGCCAGGAGGTCCTCATCCCCATCCAGTGCGAGTACTACGCGCTGGAGGGCCTGGGCCAGTTGCTGCGCAACGTCGACCTGGTGCGAGGGCACCTCAACCCCACGCTCCATGTGTCGACCATCCTGCTCACCATGTACGACGGCCGGACGCGTCTCGCCTCGCAGGTCGCGGACGAGGTGCGCACCCACTTCGGTGACGAGGTCCTGCGGACGAGCATCCCCCGCTCTGTCCGTATCTCCGAGGCACCGAGTTACGGGCAGACGGTGCTGACCTACGATCCTGGATCGAGCGGTGCCCTCTCGTATCTTGAGGCGGCCCGAGAAATCGCGCTGAAGGGCATCGGCATCAGCTACGACGCGAGCCAGGCCCATATCGGCGCCCAGAGCGATCCGAGCATGGTGGAGGGGATCCAGTGAGTGAGCGACGAAGGGGGCTGGGCCGTGGTCTCGGCGCCCTGATCCCGGCCGCCCCGACCGAGAAGAACCCGGCTCCGGCCGCGATGGGGAGTGGAGCGTCCACATCCCCGGCAGCGGTCCCGGTGCTGACGACCGACCGAGGGGTGGCCGCGGCGAAGGTGGCGACGCTGCCGCCTGTTTCACATGAAACCGAGGAGCCTGCGGCGAGCCCTGTCGCGGAGACCCCCGCGGCTCCGGTGGGGGCCCACTTCGCCGAGCTCCCCCTCGACTCCATCACGCCGAACCCGCGCCAGCCGCGTGAGGTCTTCGACGAGGACGCGCTCCAGGAGCTGGTCACCTCCATCACGGAGGTCGGTCTCCTCCAGCCCGTCGTCGTACGACAGCTGGGCCCCGCCCGCTACGAACTGATCATGGGTGAGCGCCGCTGGCGGGCCTGCCGTGAGGCCGGTCTCGAGGCCATCCCCGCGATCGTCCGGGCCACTGATGACGAGAAGCTCCTCCTGGACGCCCTGCTGGAGAACCTGCACCGGGCGCAGCTGAACCCGCTGGAAGAGGCGGCCGCCTACGATCAGCTGCTGAAGGACTTCAACTGCACGCACGACCAGCTGGCGGACCGCATCGGGCGTTCCCGGCCGCAGGTCTCCAACACCCTGCGGCTGCTGAAGCTGTCGCCGGCGGTCCAGCGCAGGGTCGCCGCCGGAGTCCTCTCCGCCGGGCATGCCCGGGCCCTGCTGTCCGTCGAGGACTCGGAGGAGCAGGACCGGCTGGCCCACCGCATCGTGGCCGAGGGGCTGTCCGTGCGGGCCGTCGAGGAGATCGTGACCCTGATGGGTTCGCGGCCCCAGACGAGCCAGCGGTCCAAGGGCCCGCGCGCCGGTGCCCGGGTCTCGCCGGCGCTGACCGACCTCGCCACCCGCCTCTCGGACCGCTTCGAGACACGGGTGAAGGTCGACCTCGGGCAGAAGAAGGGCAAGATCACCGTCGAGTTCGCCTCCATGGAGGATCTCGAGCGGATCCTCGGCACACTCGCCCCGGGCGAAGGGCCGGTCCTGACGGGCCTCCAGGAGGGCGAGACCGAGGATCAGGAGGACTGATCCTCGGGTCGGCCCGCCGGAGATGATGCCGGAGAGCGGACCGTGTCCGGTGTGTACCGGAACGCGGTCCGCTCTTTGCTTTGAGGCGGTATCGAGGGAATCGCATCGTGGCTACGATGCCAAGGGGTATGGCGCATCCACCTGGCAGATCTCTGAGTGGGGAGACGGGGGCATGCGATCGATGAGCCGCACCGGACTGGTGAGCGCGGGTCTGGGTCTCGGGGCGGTCGGCGGTTTCGTCGGCAGCCTGATCAGGGAACGGAGCGCTCTGACAGCCGCTCGCGACGCCGCGGGCGAAGGAAGCGAGGAACAGCCTTCATGGGGCGCCGGCTCGTACCGCTCACGCTGGACAACCTTCAGGACCTTCCCAAGCGCTGCCGCTCGTGCGTCTTCTGGGAGCTGGATCCCGTCAGCGGCGAAGCAGCCGTAAAGGCGGGAAACGCAGCTCTGGAGAAGGAGTCCTGGATCTCCGCCGTCCTGCTGGACTGGGGGTCGTGCGGCCGGGTGGTCTACGTCGATGACGTCCCCGTGGGTTTCGTGCTCTACGCGCCGCCGGCCTACGTCCCCCACTCCTCGGCGTTCCCCACCAGTCCGGTCTCACCGGACGCCGTCCAGCTCATCACGGCGTTCATCATGCCCGGATATCAAGGACAGGGGCTGGGCCGGGTGATGGTCCAGACGGTCGCCAAGGATCTGCTGCGCCGAGGCTTCAAGGCGATCGAAGCGTTCGGCGACGCCCGTTGGAAGGAGCCCGCCTGTCTGCTGCCCGCCGACCATCTCCTCGCCGTGGGCTTCAAGACGGTCCGGCAGCACCATAGGCACCCGCGTCTTCGTCTGGAGCTGCGTTCGACACTCTCCTGGAAGGAAGACGTGGAGCTGGCCCTCGACCGGCTTCTGGGAGCCGTTCAGAAGGAACCGGCGCTGCGACCGCTGTAGTGGGTCGGCCTCGACTACAGGGCCTCATGCGAATGGGCCAACCCAGTGGGGTTGGCCCATTCGTGTTTCACGTGAAACATGTGCCGCCCGCTCGACGGCACCGCCCGACTGCTTACTCGGCGATGAACTCTTCGAGGTCGCGAACGATGGCGGCCTTCGGCTTGGCGCCGACGATCGTCTTGGCGACCTCGCCGCCCTGGTAGACGTTCAGGGTCGGGATGGACATGACGCCGTACTTGGCGGCCGTACCCGGGTTCTCGTCGATGTTGAGCTTGACGATCTCGATCTTGTCGCCGTGCTCGGCGGCGATCGCCTCGAGCGACGGGGCGATCTGGCGGCACGGACCGCACCAGGCGGCCCAGAAGTCCACCAGGACGGGCTTGTCGCTCTTGAGGACGTCCTGCTCGAAGGAGTCGTCGGTCACATTCTTCAGGGTGCCGGCCACGGCGGGCTCCTTAACTTGATCGTGCGGTGGGGCGGGGAAAGGGAGGGGTCAGACGGCGGCGGTCTTCTCGGGCTCGGCCTTGTCCTCGTCCGCGAGGGCGGCGAGGAAGCGCTCGGCGTCGAGGGCGGCGGAGCAGCCGGTGCCGGCTGCGGTGATCGCCTGACGGTAGGTGTGGTCGACCACGTCGCCGGCGCCGAAGACACCGGTGACGTTGGTGCGTGTGGACGGGGAGTCGACCTTCAGGTAGCCCTCCTCGTCCAGGTCCAGCTGGCCCTTGAACAGCTCGGTGCGCGGGTCGTGGCCGATCGCGATGAACAGGCCCGTCACCGGCAGCTCCGACAGCTCGCCGGTCTTGATGTTGCGCAGCTTCAGACCGGAGAGCTTCTGCTCGCCCTGGATCTCGGCGACCTCGCTGTCCCAGACGAACTTGATCTTCGGGTCGCCGAAGGCACGCTCCTGCATCGCCTTGGAGGCACGCAGGGTGTTACGGCGGTGGACGATCGTCACCGACTTGGCGAACCGGGAGAGGAAGGTGGCCTCCTCCATCGCGGTGTCACCACCGCCGATCACGGCGATGTCCTGGTCCTTGAAGAAGAACCCGTCACAGGTGGCGCACCACGAGACTCCGCGGCCGGAGAGGGCGTCCTCGTTCGGCAGGCCGAGCTTGCGGTGCTGGGAGCCGGTGGTGACGATGACGGCCTTCGCCTGGTGGACCGTGCCCGCGGTGTCGGTGACGGTCTTGATCTCACCGGCCAGATCGACGGAGACGATGTCGTCCGGGACCAGTTCGGCACCGAAGCGCTCGGCCTGCGCCCGCATGTTGTCCATCAGGTCGGGACCCATGATGCCGTCGCGGAAGCCCGGGAAGTTCTCCACCTCGGTGGTGTTCATCAGCGCACCACCTGCGGTGACAGCACCCTCGAACACCAGGGGCTTCAGCGACGCGCGCGCCGTGTAGAGCGCCGCCGTGTAGCCTGCGGGCCCGGAGCCGATGATGATCACGTTACGGACGTCGCTCACGGCTTGATTCCTCGTCTCTGGTCTGCGTCATTCGACCGTGGGAGCCCCTTTCAGAGCTCTCACCCCACCCAACGGATCCTAAGGGGCGCGCATTCCCGGTGTGTCAGGGCACACGGGGAAGACACACGGTACGGATGACCGCGCAGGCCGAGACGAATCCCTGTCCGTTTTCAGGAGCGAGGGAAGGACTGCTCGAGCAGAACCTTGCCCGCGGTGACGGGCTTCTGACCGACGCAGTCCGCGTCGACCACATAGGCCGTGACCGTGGTCCTGTCGTTGGGGTCGGCCAGCACGACGAGATAGGCGCTCTTCCCGGCATACGTGCCTGTCTTGGCACCGAGGATGCCGTCGCTGCGGCTGATCGCCTGCCGGACGCAGTCCGGAACCGAAGGCTGGGTCTGGATGAGGGTGTTCGCGCTCTGGGTCGACGCGGGGCTGTTCTGCCCGGACTCGGGGTTCGAGTGTGACCGCTGGTCGTCGGAGCCCTGTCCCTTCTGCTTCGTGGCGAGCAGATCCTTCACCTGGCTCTGGACGCTGTTCCCGGAGAAGGCGCTGGGAGTCGGTTTGCCGTGAGCCGTGGTGTCGGAGCCACCGTTGCCGAGCGACTGCAGCACGAGGGACCCGGCCCCCAGGACGGCGGCCGTGAGGACGGCACCCAGAATGACGGTCCCCCGTCGCCGTCCGCGCTCGCGACCCTTGCGTCCCGGACCGGTCGCCCCCTGAGGTCGGCCGACGGGTCGGTCCGCAGGGACCGATGTTTCACGTGAAACACGACTGCGAGTGCCCCCGTCAGGGGGGTCTTCGGACCCGGAGACCAGGACAGGGGCGTCCAGGGCCTCAAGCGCGGTCGAGGTCAGCAGCGCTTCGGCGGCGAGGGCGGCATCGATGCGCCCGGCGACGTCGGCCGGCATACGCGGCGTGCCGGGCACGGTACCCAGAAGGCCCCGGATCTCCTCCAGCGATGCCTGGACGTCCGCACACAGCTCACAGCCCTGGAGATGACGCCGTACCTCGGCGCTCCGGTCCGGCGGGAGGAGGCCTTCGGTGAGGTCGGAGATCTCGGCGACGTCCGGGTGCCCGGCCGTGTCTGTCGAAGTCACGCTCGCCCACCTCCGCCCTTCACTACGGCTGAATCGCTCGGCCCGGTGTCTCCTGGGCCTCCGGACGGAGACCCCGTTGTCGGTGGGACGGATGTCCCCTGCACCCGGTTCCGTCCCGGCCCGGGTTCTTTTTCGTCACCGCCGGCTCCGGGCCGCAGATGGGTGAGCAGCGGAAGAAGCCTCGCTCTGCCTCGGGCGCACCGGCTCTTCACCGTGCCGGTTGGCACGTCCAGGATCCGAGCGGCCTCGGCGACGGGGTAACCCTGCATGTCCACGAGCACCAGAGCAGCGCGCTGCTCGTACGGAAGCGTGCCGAGCGCCTCGAGGAGCTGCCGGTGCACATCGTTCCGCTCAGCGGGGGCGGAAGCCGACTCGTGCGGCTCCAGCAGCTGCTCGAGCCGCTCGGTGTCGTCGACCGGAGCGGTCTTCCGGGAGGCAGCCTTGCGGGCACGGTCCAGGCAGGCGTTCACGGTGATCCGGTGCAACCAGGTGGTGACGGCCGACTGCCCCCGGAAGGTGTGGGCAGCCCGGTAGGCCGACACCAGGGCGTCCTGAACGGCGTCAGCGGCCTCCTCCCGGTCCCCCAGCGTCCGCAGCGCCACGGCCCAGAGCCGATCCCGATGCCGCCGCACGATCTCACCGAAGGCATCGGGGTCGCCTTCCACGTGGCGGGCGAGCAGGTCCTGGTCGCTCACTCCGTCGTATCCGGCGCCCTCTGCCATCTGCCCCTCCCGAGTGGAGACCTCAGCTGGTCACCTTGATGTCTGCCACTCTGCCGCGCCAGTGGCCCTGACCGTCAGCAGGCAGCTTGGTCAGCCACACGAGAAGGTACTGGGTCTTGAGCGACTTTCCGGGCTTGAGCACCACGGTGGTGCCCGATCCCTCGGCGGCCTTGGTGTAGGCGTCGAACGACGTCGGCTCCGATCCCGCGTCAGCGCTCGCAGCCCGCAGCTCGACCGACGTCTGCCCCACGAAGGAGACCGTCACCTTCCCGACCTGCTGAACCTTGCCGAGGTCGAGGATGACGCCGACGCCTGACTTCAGGTTGCCGAACTCCGGACTCAGGTAGAAGTCCGTCTGCCAGTAGGACGCGGTGCTGTTGTCGTAGGCATTCCCTATGGTGTCCGGCTTCTCGGACTGGTCCTTGCCGAACGGGTCGAAGTCGCGGGCGCCCTTGATGGCGATCGGATTGCCGGACGTCGGCTTCTTCGGGCCCTTGTCGCCGCCCTCCTGCGTCTGCGTCTTGTTGGTGTCGTCCGACTTGTCGCTCTGGTCCATCAGGGCGTCCGCCAGCTGCCAGCTGCCCAGACCCAGCGCGGCGATGAGGAGCGCCGAGACAGCCCACTTCAGGGCCTTTCCGGTGCGGCTCTGCAGAGGGGGCGGCGGGGGCGTGAGCGGCTGAGTGGCACCGGGACGCGGTGCGGGACGGCCGTACGTGCCCTGCTGGTACGTCGTGCGCTGGTAGTCCGGCGGGGCCGTGAACGCCGGCTCCGGCGGACGGATGCGGGGCATCTCGCCGATCGCCTTGACCAGCTCCTCCGGCGTGGTGCACGGAGCCTCGTGGCGTGAGGCGGTGGCGCCGTCGTTGACCAGGGCCCGCATCGCGAGTTCGGACAGGCCGCGGTGGACACCGGCGCGCACCTGGTCCGGCGCGATCAGGCCGATGTCCTTGGGCAGGCCGGACAGGCCGTAGGCGTCGTTCTCGTACGGCCAGCGCTGCGTGAGCGCCGCGTACAGAAGGGCGCCGATCGACTCGGTGTCGGTGCGCTGTGGGGTGTCGGTGCTGATACCGCGCAGCGCCGCGTTGACGGCGAGGCCGCGGATGCGCCACTGGCCGGTGGAGGTACGCAGGACGGCGTTCGGGTTCAGCCGCAGATGGGCGAGGCCTTCGCGGTGGGCCGCGGCCATGGCTGAGGCGACCTGACTGACCATCTGGTAGGCGTCGTGCGGCTCCAGAGGGCCGGCCGCCAGCAGGGGGGTCAGTTCGGTGGCGTCCGGAAGCCACTCGTGCACGACGTAGACGAGGTCGTTCTCCTCGACGGCGTCCAGGACCTGGACGAAGCGCGGATCACCGAGCAGCGCCGAGGAACGGGCGGCGGCCAGTACGGAACGGGCTCGCGGATGGTCGGCGGGAAGGATGTGGACGCCGACGGCCCGACGAAGTTTCTCGTCGACCGCACGCCAACTGCTGAATCCGTCCAGACGGGTGACGCACTCCTCGAGACGGTAGCGTCTGGCGAGTTTGTGACCGCTGTGCAGTTCGGGCGGTGAGGCCTTCTGTCCGGGACTCTCCGTCCCCCCGCCCCCCTGTGCCTCGTCGCTGTCCGTGTCCCGCTCCGGGTTCTGGGCCACCCCGTCGGCCGTGGACTGGTCCGCCTTGGCGGTCAGCGGCTGTTCGCCGCTGTTGTCTGCCACGTCGACGGCAGCCGTGCTCCGTTCCGCCACCGTCGTCCCTGCCTCCCCATCCGTTGCACGCTGTCCGACGCCGAAACCAATTGTGCCCACAGTCTGCCGCTATGCACGACACACAGCCGCGGACGATGGTTGTGCGCCTACCCCCGCCTCAGCGACCCAGACGCCCGCGCACCATACCCACGAGCGAGTTGAGTTCCTCGATCCGCATCCTGCGTGCGGCCACGAAGAAGACGCCGAGCAGGACCGCTCCGCCGACGAGCAGCGCGGCGAAGGAGCCGACGACGCCCTGGCCGAGGGTGTTGCCGATGCCGTAGCAGGCCGCTCCGCTGAGGAGGGCCGCCGGCAGCGAGGCGATGCCGAGCCGCGCGTAGGTCCGCAGCACCCGTGCGCCGTCCAGGTCACCGCCGAGCCGCTTGCGCAGCCGCCGCCAGGCGACGCCCACACCGATCGCGTAGGCGAGCCCGTACGCGGCCGCCATGCCGGCGACCGCCCAGCGGGACGGCAGCAGGAAGTAGCAGAGCGCCGAGGCGCCCGCGTTGACCGCGGCGACGATGACGGTGTTGTAGAAGGGGGTGCGGGTGTCCTCGTACGCGTAGAAGGCACGCAGGACCACGTACTGCACGGAGTACGGGATCAGGCCGAGAGCGAAGGCCATCAGCATGTAGCCCATGTTGGTCGCCTCGCTGGTGCCCGAGGAGCCGAAGATCAGCGTGCACATCGGGATGCCGAGCGAGACGAAGCCGAAGGCGATGGGGACGATGGCCACGGCGGTCGTCCGCAGGCCCTGGGAGATGTCGTCGCGTACGGCACCGCCGTCGCCCTCGGCGGCCGAGCGCGAGATGCGCGGCAGCAGCGCGGCCATCAGCGACACCGTGATGATGGCCTGCGGCAGACCCCAGATCAGCTGGGCGTTGGCATAGGCGGCGAAGCCGGTGCCCGCGACGTCGGAGTCCTTGCCCGCTGCGGTGGACAGCTGGGTCACGATCATCGCGCCGGCCTGGTTGGCGAGGACGAAGAGAACCGTCCACTTGGCGAGCATCGCGGCCTTGCCCAGGCCGTGGCCCTTCCAGTCGAACCGCAGCCGGATCCGGAAGCCGGTCTCGCGCAGGTACGGGATCATCGCGAGGGCCTGCACCACCAGACCGAGCAGCACACCGACACCGAGGAGCCGCTGGCCCTGGGGCGGGATGCTGGTGACGGTCATGTGGGAGTTGGCCGCGGTGCCGTAGACCCAGATGAACATGCCGAGCGTCACGATGATGACGATGTTGTTCAGCACCGGGGTCCACATCATCGCGCCGAACTTCCCGCGCGCGTTGAGGATCTGACCCATCACCACATGGATGCCCATGAAGAAGATCGAGGGCAGGAAGTAGCGGGTGAAGGTGACGGCCACGTCGTTGGCCGCCGGGTTGGTGGCGACCGGGTTCGACAGCATCCGGACCAGGAGCGGAGCGGCGGCCAACGCGAGGCCCGTCAGCGCGGCCAGGGCCACCATCACGAGGGTCAGCAGCCGGTTGGCGAACGCCTCGCCGCCATCCTCGTCCTCCTTCATGGCCCGCACCAGCTGGGGCACGAAGACGGAGTTGAGGCCGCCGCCGACGGTGAGGATGTAGATCATCGTCGGCAGCTGGTAGGCGACCTGGAAGGAGTCACCGAGAAAGCCGAGTCCCAGCGCCGAGACGATCAGCGCGGAGCGGACGAAACCGGTGAGGCGGGAGACCATCGTGCCGGCCGCCATGACGGCACTGGACTTCAGCAGCCCCGCAGCCTTCCCGCCCTTCTTCGCGGCGGGAGCCGCGCTCTCGGCGGGAGCGGACGGGCCGGCGGGGTCGGGAGCCGCGGCCGGCGCCGGCACGGGGTGCTGCGCCGGGTTCCCCGCGGCCGGCGGACCGGCCTGGTAGGGGGCCTGGGCGTACTGGTTCGCCTGCTGCGGGCTCTGGGCGTGCGGGGGCGCCGGATACGGGCCCACGGGACCCTGCACGCCGCCGGGAGCCACCGCTGGGCCGGGGACGGCCGGAGAGTCCATGGGCCCGGGGCCGCCACTCTGCTGCTGGTCTCGGAAGAGGTGCGCGAAGGCGTCCGGCTCGTGGTACTCCTCGCCGGAGTGCGAGACCAGGTCGTCCACACCGACGTACTGGGTCGTCCGGGGGTCGTCACCGTGCGGCAGGTACGCGGTGGCGCCGCCGTCCGGCTCCGGTGCGGGCGTCTGGGCCCACACGCGCGGGTCGGGAGCGTACGGCGACTGGGCCGGCGGGGCGTACAGCGGCTGCTGCGGCTCGTACGAGCCCGGGGCCGGCGGCGGGTGCGCGGCACGGTCGTAGAGCGCCTCGGCGACCGGGTCCTGCGCAGCCAGATCCTGTGCCCGGTAGGGGTCCTGGTCGTACGCGTCCTGGAGGTACATGTCCGCCGCGTGCTGCGGCGGCACCTGGCCCGGCCCGGGCGGCGGCTCGGGGTAGCCAGAGCCGGCCGCGCCCTGGCCGCGGTCACCGTCGTACGGCGCGTTCATGGTTACCCCACCTCATCGTCCCGGGCCACACCGGCCACGACATCGCTCAACGGTCCACTCTCTCACCCGTCCCGGACGGGTCGGCGCTTTCCGGTGCGGTGTCCGGTGCAGGGTCACTCGGCTGCTCGGGGTCGTCTGCCCGGGTGGGGGCGTCGGACTCCTCCGGGAGACGTTCCCCGGGGGTGCCGGGGTTCCCGGGCTCGTCACCGGTGTCCTCCCCGCCGCCGTCGGGGCCTTCCTCCTCGGCCTGGCGGGCGGCCGCGCGCTTGCGCTGGGTGTACATCCGGAATCCGGCGAGGACGAGGAGCAGCACTCCACCGCCGATGACCAGCATGACGGTGGGCGTGACCTCGGTGACCTTCACGTCGAAGCTGACCGGGTCGCCGTACTCCTGGCCGTCCTCGGTGTACAGCTGGGCGAGGACCGTGACCCGGCCGTTGGCGTTGGCCGAGGTGGTGAACTTCACGGACTGGCTGTGCCCGCCGGAGACCTCCACGGGCTGCTCGTAGTAGGCCTTGCCGCCGATCTTCAGACGGGTCGGCATCGTCGAGGTCAGTCGCAGGACCAGGTGGCTCACGGGCTGGACGAGGTTGTTCTGCACGGTCACCGGGATGGTGGCGCTGCGGCCGGAGAGCTTGGTCTCCGACTTGTCGATCAGCTTGACCTGATCGGTGAGGTCGTCGAGCCAGGTCTCGACGTCGTTGCGGAAGCTCTCGGCCTCCGCGCCGCGCCCCCGCCACGACGTGGACATCCCACGGTTTATGGCCCGCCCGAACGGAGTGACCACCCGTGACTGGTCACTGAGGATGACCTTGAAGTTGTCCAGCTTGTCCTGCGTGCGTGCGATCTGCTCGAAGGCCGTCCGCGGCAGTTCCTGCCTGCGCAGCGAGGAGGGGTAGGCCGACGTGGAGGGGATGCGCGTGGTGGCGTTCGGGTCGGGCTTGTCCTTGGCAGCCGCGGTGAGGCTCTGCGACTGGGACCAGTTGCCGTCCTGGAGCGCCTTCAGGGCCGTCGCCATCGCCTGGGCCTGGCTCGCCGACGGCATGCGCTGCGGGGCGACGACGATGCTGCGCTGCTTGTCCGTCTGCGCGTTCAGCTCGAGGCTCTGGGCCAGGAACTGCTGCACCGCCAGCGTGCCCGGGTCAGCCTTGGTCAGGTCGTCCTCGAAGGCCGTGGACAGCCGTGCATCGGCCGCCACCGCCGTCGTGCCGCCGCCGACCGGGCGGGCGGCGGAAGGGGTGTAGGGCAGCCCGGCGGTCTCCTGGAGGCTGTCGCTGCGGGCGATCACCCGGTCGGCGCCCGCGGAGGTGGCGACCTTCATGATCGACGGGTCCACTGCGCCGTCCACGGGCCAGGCGAAGTCGGTGCTGGGTGTGACGTGGAGCACGGTCTTCACCGTGATGGCGGCGACGTCGGTGGCGTCCTTGAGGTGGCTGAGCGAGCCGGTGACACTGGTGCCGCTGTGCGCGAGGGAGGCGAGGTCCGGGTCGGCGAAGGGCAGCGCGACGACCTCCTTGCCCGCCACGGCCTTCTGCAGGCCCGACAGCCACTGTTTGGCGACCGCCTGGTGGGTGCCTGCCGTGGTGGTGCCGTCGTCGTTCTGGATCCGGTAGTTGCCCGCCATGGCGTCCACCGAGGCCAGCAGGTCCGGGTCGATCACCCAGGTGACGTCGAGGTCCTTGCCCAGTTCCAGCATCTGGGCCAGCCGGCCGCCCGGGGAGATGTCCTTGGCCAGGTCGTCATTGAGGAAGACCGGCGTCTGCAGCTCTCCTGCGCCCGTCCTGGCCGTCATGTGGGTCGAGGAGATCAGCGGCCACAGGAACGTCGTCTTCGTCTTCGTGTCGGCCTCGGAGGGCTGCCACGGCAGGAACGTCCGCTTGATGCCCAGCACCTGTTCCCAGGGCTGGGCAGAGGTCTGGCCGGACAGGGCGACCCCGAGCTCGTAGACGCCGTCCTCGCCGAGGTCCAGCTTGTCCACGGGGACGGAGATGCTGAAGTGCTCGGCGACGCCCGGAGCGAGCTTGGCGAACTTCTCCTCGTACTTGTCGTCGACCTCGGAGCCGGTACCGCTCTGGAGGTTGTCGGAGTGCCGTCCGATGGCGTCGATCGCCGAGCGCGTGTTCAGCAGGGGGCCCACCCGCAGGCCCACGTGGGCGCCGGTGACGGTCTGCTTGCCGGTGTTGGTCACCGTGCCGGACACGGTGAGCGTGTCCCCGTCCGTGGGGGCGCCGGGGCTGAGCGAGTCCAGCGAGACGGACACCGGGTCCGAGGAGGCTGCCTGTGCCGGCTGCGCGGTGGGCAGCTGGAGGAGCCCGGCCAGCAGGGGCGCCCCGGCGAGCAGTGCTCCGGTACGCCGCAGCCACCGGCGGGCAGGGGAGGCACTGGTCCTCTGGAAGTCAGCCGCCTCGGCCACGCGCTCGCCCGTCCCTCGTCGTCGTCAGTGGTCGTCGGAATGTGCGTCCACGCATGGTAACGATGCGCGCCGATGGGAAGTGCCGTGGTCTGCTCCACAAGATCGCGGGGCAGTGGCGGCCGATCCTCTATATCCAGTATCGCGGGAAGAGCGGTCGTACGCCGTAAGCGCAGCGCTTGTGGGGGTTTGGCGGGAGGGGGCCGAGCCCCTGGAATGGGCGCGCCGCGGGTCGCCGGGGCCACGTACTCTCTTCTGTTGTGCCGAACCCCACTGATGACACCCCCTCTGCCCTGAGCCAGGCGCAGCACCGCGCCGTGAGCGAGCTGCTGCGGGTGGCCCCCGTCGCCGACGACCTCGCCCGCCGCTTCCAGGAGGCAGGGTTCTCGCTCGCCCTGGTGGGCGGGTCGGTCCGCGACGCGCTGCTCGGCCGGCTCGGCAACGATCTGGACTTCACCACCGATGCGCGCCCCGAGGACGTACTGAAGATCGTGCGACCTTGGGCGGACGCCGTCTGGGAGGTCGGGATCGCCTTCGGCACCGTGGGCGTACATAAGGGCGGCTACCAGATCGAGATCACCACCTACCGGTCGGAGGCGTACGACCGCACCTCACGCAAGCCCGAGGTGTCGTACGGCGACTCCATCGAGGAGGATCTGGTCCGCCGCGACTTCACGGTCAACGCGATGGCCGTGGCACTGCCGGAGAAGGAGTTCATCGACCCGCACGGCGGCCTCGAGGACCTCGCGGCCCGGGTGCTGCGCACTCCGAGCACGCCCGAGGAGTCGTTCTCCGACGATCCGCTGCGGATGATGCGGGCCGCCCGGTTCGCCGCCCAGCTGGACTTCGAGGTCGCGCCCGAGGTCGTCACCGCGATGACAGAGATGGCCGGGCGGCTCGAGATCGTCTCGGCAGAGCGGGTCCGGGACGAGCTGAACAAGCTGATCCTCTCCACTTACCCGCGCAAGGGCCTTGCCCTGCTCGTCGACACCGGACTCGCCGACCACGTCCTGCCCGAGCTTCCGGCCCTCCGGCTGGAGAGTGACGAGCACCACCGGCACAAGGACGTGTACGAGCACACGCTGATCGTGCTGGAACAGGCCATGGAGCTGGAGGAGGACGGCCCCGACCTGACGCTGCGCCTGGCCGCGCTGCTGCACGACATCGGCAAGCCGCGTACGCGGCGCTTCGAGAAGGACGGTCGTGTCTCGTTCCACCACCACGAGGTGGTCGGCGCGAAGATGACCAAGAAGCGCATGACGGTGCTGAAGTACTCCAACGAGCTGGTGAAGGACGTCTCACGTCTGGTCGAACTTCACCTGCGTTTCCACGGCTACGGCACCGGCGAGTGGACGGATTCGGCGGTGCGCCGCTACGTCCGCGACGCGGGCCCGCTCCTGGACCGCCTGCACAAGCTGACCCGCTCCGACTGCACCACGCGGAACAAGCGGAAGGCGGCCGCGCTGTCACGAGCCTACGACGGCCTGGAGGAGCGCATCGCCCAGCTTCAGCAGCAGGAGCAGCTGGACGCGATCCGTCCGGACCTCGACGGCAACCAGATCATGGAGATCCTGGGCATCGGCCCTGGCCCCGTCATCGGCAAGGCGTACAAGCACATGCTGGAGCTGCGCCTGGAGAACGGCCCGATGGAGCATGACGCGGCGGTGGCGGCGCTCAAGGAGTGGTGGGCCGAACAGAGCTGAGGCCTTGACCCGGGGCATGTTTCACGTGAAACATGCCCCCGGGCCCTATCGAGGGGGCGATGTTTCACGTGAAACATCGCCCCCTTTGTTGCGCCGGTGCGCTTCGAAGCGGGCCATGGTCACAGCGACGCCGCCGTAGAGCAGGGCGACGAGAATCACCAGTACCGTCGAGCGGCCGTCCGGGGGGAGCATCAGGGCGGCGACTCCGGCCGCGCTGACGAAGGCAACGTTGAAGAGGACGTCGTACACGGAGAAGATCCGGCCCCGGAAGCCGTCCTCGACGGACGCCTGGACGATCGTGTCCGTGGAGATCTTGGCTCCTTGGGTGATGAGTCCCAGGACGAAGGCCGCGACCAGCAGGGGGCCGGTGGCGAACGGGAGCCCGAGTGCGGGTTCCAGGATCGCGGCCGCGCCGGAGCAGACCGCGATCCAGCGGCCGGGGCCGATCCGTCCCGCCGCCCACGGTGTCACCACGGCGGCCGCGAAGAAACCCGCACCGGACGCCGCCAGGGCGAGTCCGAGCAGCCGGAGTCCTTCATCCGGGGTCGCGGAGAGGGCGTACCGGCACAGCATGAGCAGCAGAACGAGGAGTGCGCCGTAGCAGAAGCGCATCAGCGTCATCGCGGTCAGCGCCCAGGCGGCTTCCCTGCGCCGGGGTTCGGCCAGATGCCGGACGGCCGCGAGCAGAGCGCGCGCGGTGTCGGCGAGTGCGGTCCGCAGGTGGGGCTCGGCCGGCTTGTGGTCGGGGCCGAGCAGGGCGGGAGCCATGCTCAGCGAGGTCAGTGCGGCACACAGGTAGAGGAAGGAGCCGAGAAGTACCACGGCGGCATCGGAGCCCGACGCCACAAGCCGCACGACGAAGGCGAGGCCGCCGCCGGCGGTCGCGGCGAGCGTCCCGGCCGTCGGGGACAGGGAGTTCGCGAGTACCAGGCGCTCGGTGTCGACCACGCGCGGCAGGGCGGCGGACAGTCCGGCGAGGACGAAGCGGTTGACGGCCGTGACGCACAGCGCGGAGACGAAGAACAGCCAGTCCGGCACGCCGTTGACCATCAGTACGGCGGTGGCCGTCGCCAGCAGCGCCCTCAGCAGGTTGCCGTAGACGAACACCTGCCGCCGCCGCCAGCGGTCCAGCAGGACGCCTGCGAAGGGGCCGACCAGCGAGTAGGGAAGCAGCAGGACCGCCATCGCGGAGGCGATCGCCGCGGCCGAGGTCTGTTTCTCCGGGGAGAAGACGACGTACGCGGCGAGCGCGACCTGGTAGACGCCGTCGGCTCCCTGGGAGAGGAGGCGTACGGCCAGCAGGCGTCGGAAGTCCCGCAGGCGCAGCAGGACGCGCAGGTCACGGACGACGGGCATGGGGCACAGCCTCACACATGCAGAGGGTCCCCGGGTCAAGAAACCCGGGGACCCTCTCAGCCCTGGCAGGAGCGCTCTCAGGCGAGCGACGAACTCAGCGCTCGACCTCGCCGCGGATGAACTTCTCGACGTTCTCGCGGGCCTCGTCGTCGAAGTACTGGACCGGCGGGGACTTCATGAAGTACGACGACGCGGAGAGGATCGGGCCGCCGATGCCGCGGTCCTTGGCAATCTTGGCGGCACGCAGGGCGTCGATGATGACACCCGCCGAGTTCGGGGAGTCCCAGACCTCGAGCTTGTACTCCAGGTTCAGCGGGACGTCGCCGAAGGCGCGACCCTCGAGGCGGACGTAGGCCCACTTGCGGTCGTCGAGCCAGGCGACGTAGTCGGACGGGCCGATATGGACGTTCTTCTCGCCGAGGTCCCGGTCGGGGATCTGGGAGGTGACGGCCTGCGTCTTGGAGATCTTCTTGGACTCCAGGCGCTCGCGCTCGAGCATGTTCTTGAAGTCCATGTTGCCGCCGACGTTCAGCTGCATCGTGCGGTCCAGGATGACACCGCGGTCCTCGAACAGCTTCGCCATGACGCGGTGCGTGATGGTGGCGCCGACCTGGGACTTGATGTCGTCACCGACGATCGGCACGCCGGCCTCGGTGAACTTGTCCGCCCACTCCTTGGTGCCGGCGATGAAGACCGGGAGGGCGTTGACGAAGCCGACCTTGGCGTCGATGGCGCACTGGGCGTAGAACTTCGCCGCGTCCTCGGAGCCGACGGGCAGGTAGCAGACGAGAACGTCGACCTGCTTGTCCTTCAGGATCTGGACGACGTCGACCGGCTCGGCGTCCGACTCCTCGATGGTGGCGCGGTAGTACTTGCCGAGACCGTCGAGGGTGTGGCCGCGCTGGACGGTGACACCGGTGGAGGGCACGTCGCAGATCTTGATGGTGTTGTTCTCGGAGGCGCCGATCGCGTCCGCGAGGTCGAGGCCGACCTTCTTGGCGTCCACGTCGAACGCGGCGACGAACTCCACGTCACGGACGTGGTAGTCACCGAACTGCACGTGCATCAGGCCGGGGACCTTCGACGCCGGGTCGGCGTCCTTGTAGTACTCGACTCCCTGCACCAGCGACGCGGCGCAGTTGCCCACGCCGACGATGGCTACGCGAACCGAACCCATTCCGGTTGCTCCCTGTGTGTACGAGTGAGGCCCTGAGTGGGTCTCACGTGGCGGTGTCGTCGGGCGTATCCGCGCGGGGGGAGTCCCCGCGACGGGGCAGGCCGCCCGTCGATCCAGTGGTGGTGTCCTGCTGAGCGGACCCCCCGGACGCGGAACCCTTGAGATCCCGCCCGGCCCGCTCGCTCTCGATGAGCTCGTTCAGCCAGCGCACTTCGCGCTCCACGGACTCCATCCCGTGGCGCTGGAGCTCAAGCGTGTAGTCGTCGAGGCGCTCCCGCGTGCGTGCCAGGGAGGCGCGCATCTTCTCCAGGCGCTCCTCCAGGCGGCTGCGCCGCCCCTCCAGCACGCGCATGCGCACGTCGCGCGAGGTCTGCCCGAAGAAGGCGAACCGTGCGGCGAAGTGCTCGTCCTCGTACGCGTCGGGGCCGGTCTGCGAGAGCAGCTCCTCGAAGTGCTCCTTACCTTCCGCCGTCAACCGGTACACGATCTTCGCGCGGCGGCCGGCGAGGGGCGCGGCGAGGGCATCCTCATGGGTGCTGCCCGGTTCCTCGATCAACCAGCCGTTGGCGACCAGCGTCTTGAGGCAGGGGTACAGGGTTCCGTAGCTGAACGCGCGGAAGACACCCAGAGACGTGTTGAGTCGTTTGCGCAGCTCATAGCCGTGCATCGGGGACTCGCGCAACAGCCCGAGTACGGCGAACTCAAGGATGCCGGAACGCCGACTCATGATCGCCTCCTTCGGACCGCCGCGTCTTTATCTCGCCCTGATGTATCGACTCGATACATCACGACGATAGAACGGCCTTCCGCACGCGACAAGAGGGGGGATGGTGAACGGGATCACATCACCGATTCGTAGGAGGCGAGTTGCCTGTTTTGGGGTGAACTTCGGGGCTCGGTGGGTTTTGACGGTGCGTAGTCTGTGCGGCATGCACACCACCGGGAACCAAGTGACGCCTGGGGGGCGTCCTTGTCCCCGGTGCAGTACGGGTGAATGCGGAACCGACCACATCCGTACTTCGGGGGGACCGGAAACCAGCCGCCGTTTCCAGGCGCGCACGGGTGCGCCTGCCCGAGGAGTAATCGTTCGATGAGCGAGCACCGTCGCAAACCGCAGCAGCCGCAGGGAGGCGGACGTGCCGCGGCCCGACGCGGCCAGTCCGGCCCGTCCTCCGGCCGCCGTGCGGCACCGCGAGGCGCCACCGGGTCTTCCGCCGACTCCTATGGGTCCAACTCCTATGGGTCGGACTCCTACGGCTCGGGAGGTGAGGAGCGCCCCTACGGCAGCCGTGCCGAGGCACGCCGGGCGGCGCAGAGAGGCGGCGGCCGTCGCAGGGCCGCCGACAATGTGGGTCCGGGTGGCCGGCGCGGCGGCCCGGGCGGACCGACGGGCCCCGGGCGCGGCAGAGGCCGTGCCGCGGCAGTGCCCGACAAGAAGCGGTTCATCGACTACCCGCGGGCGGGCAAGTACGGCTGGCACCGCTGGGTGCCGTCCTGGAAGCTCGTCTCGGGTCTGTTCGTCGGCTTCGTCGGCAGCCTTGTCGCCATGGTCGGCATCGGCTTCGCGATGGTGCAGATCCCCAGCGAGAACATCGCCGCCAAGTCGCAGAACAACGTGTACTACTGGGCGGACCACAGCCAGATGGTGGCCACCGGCACCGGTGTGAACCGCCAGAACGTCACGATCGACAAGATCCCCGAGGCCATGCAGTACGCGGTGATCTCGGCGGAGAACAAGAGCTTCTACCAGGACTCGGGTGTGGACCCCATGGGTATCGCACGAGCTCTGGCCAACATGGCACGAGGCGGTCAGACGCAGGGTGGTTCGACCATCACCCAGCAGTTCGTCAAGAACACCTACCTCAGCCAGGACCAGACGGTCACCCGTAAGTTCAAGGAGATGTTCATCTCCATCAAGGTGGGCACGAAGCTCAAGAAGCCGCAGATCCTCCAGGGGTATCTCAACACCTCGTACTACGGCCGTGGCGCCTACGGCATCCAGGCTGCCGCGCAGACCTACTTCGGCGTTGACGCGGTCGACCTGCAGCCGAGCCAGTGCGCCTTCCTCGCGGCGCTGCTGAAGGGCCCGACGTACTACGACCCGGCAGGCAACGCCGACCTCGACAAGACGGCCACCCCCGAGGCGAACCGCAAGCGTTCCGAGGAGCGCTGGTCCTGGATCCTCAGCGAGATGCACAAGGACAAGCACCTCACCGACGCCCAGTACCAGGTAGCCATCAAGAAGTACCCCGAGCCCCAGGGGCGCAAGGCGACCAAGGGCATGACCGGCCAGATCAGCTACCTGGCGGACACGGCGAAGAAGTATGTCCTGAACCACTCCGACATCACGGAGGCGCAGTTCGACCAGGGCGGCTTCCAGATCTACACGACCTTCAAGAAGGACAAGGTCAACGCCCTGAGCGCGGCGGTTAAGAAGATCCAGAAGCAGCGCCTCGACCCGAAGCACCGCAACCTGGACAAGTACGTCCAGTTCGGCGCCGCGTCGGTGGTTCCCAAGGACGGCGCGATCGTCGCTCTCTACGGCGGTGACGGCTACGAGAACGGCCACTTCACCAACAACGCCGACACCTCCGGTGTCCCCGTCGGTTCGACGTGGAAGCCGTTCGTGCTGGCAGCGGCCATGGAGAACGGCACGTACCAGTCCCCCGGCACGCCGGTCTCGCCGCTGAGCAAGTACAACGGCAACGACCACCTCAAGGTGAGGAAGCCAGACGGGACGTACTACCTCAACAAGGACAACTCGTACTTCTTCCAGAACAACGAGGGCCCTAAGAAGTGGGGTTACATCACTCTGCGCAAGGCGATGGAGCAGTCCATCAACACGCCCTTCGTGCAGCTGGGTGTCGATGTGGGCATGTCGAAGGTCCGTGACGTGGCCCGGTCGGCGGGCATCCTCGACCAGAGCATGTCGCAGGACCTCAACCCGTCGTTCGCCATCGGTACCTCCACGCCGAGCGCGATCCGCATGGCCGACGCCTACGCGACCTTCGCGGCCTCCGGCAAGCAGGCGGACCCCTACTCGGTGACCGCCGTCAAGAAGGACGGTCAGGACCAGCGCGGCTTCACCAAGCCCAAGGTCAAGCAGGCGATGGAGGCGAACATCGCCAACAACGTCACCGACGTCCTGCAGAACGTGATCCAGAACGGTACGGGTCAGAACGCCAAGGCTCTGGGCCGCACGGCGGCGGGCAAGACCGGTACCACCGACAAGAACAAGTCGGCCTGGTTCGTCGGCTACACCCAGCAGCTGTCGACATCGGTGGCGATGTTCCGCGAGAACCCCAAGGACCACAAGCTGCTGTCCATGAACGGCACCGCCGGAGTGGACTCCATCCACGGTGGTGACATCCCGACATCGGTGTGGACCGAGTACATGAAGGCCGCGCTGAAGAACGCGAACGACCTCGGCTTCCCCGAGGCGGTGAAGATCGGCGAGGTCCAGGACGAGGCCGGCGCGCCTTCCCCGACCCCGTCGGTCACCATCACGCCGAGCGAGACGCCGAGCGATTCGCCGAGCCCGACCCCGAGCGACACGGCCACGTCCCCGTCGCCGTCCGCGACCGAGTCCTGCCAGTTCGGTGGCTGGGGCAACAACTGCACCGGCAACGGCGGCACTGGAAACGGTGGCACGGACGGAGGGACCACACCCACGCCGACCGTCACGGACACCACCGGGACCGGCAACAACAGAGGAAACGGCAACGGAGGCATCTTCGCAGGTCAGAATGGCTAGCAAGGCGATTTGACCTTTGGGTGGCCATATCGCCCGCCAAGGGTGTTTCACGTGAAACAAGGGCCGCCGCACCCACGAGGTGCGGCGGCCCTCGGCGTTTTCCCAGCCAGGTACGGCAGGATGTGGCCATGCCCAGTGCAGAGATGACGCCCGCCGGCGTGCACGAGCCCGAGCCTGTGCGGTCCACCGATGCAGAACTGGTGCGGCCGACCAGGGAGGACGAGGTTGCCGCAGCGGGGAGTGAGCTGATCGGCGGCCCCATCGGGCGGCGCGCCCTGCTCGGGACGACCTGGTGGACCCCCGTGCGCATCGTCACGCTCGTGGCGATCGGCATGTTCGCGCTCGGCCTCGTCCAGAAGGCGCCCTGCTACCACAGCGCCTGGTTCTTCGGCGCGAGCTCGCAGTACACGCACGCCTGCTACTCGGACATTCCGCACCTGTACCAGGGGCGCGGCTTCGCCGACGGGCTGGTGCCGTACTTCGACAGGCTCCCGGGCGACATGGACTACCTCGAGTACCCGGTGCTGACCGGAGTGTTCATGGAGGTGGCCGCCTGGCTCACGCCGGGCAGCGGCACCATCCAGCATCAGGAGCAGTGGTACTGGTTCGTCAACGCCGGAATGCTGATGGTGTGCACGGCCGTCATCGCCGTCTGCGTCGCCCGCACCCATCGCCGGCGCCCCTGGGACGGACTGCTGGTCGCTCTGGCGCCGGCCTTCGCCCTCACCGCCACCATCAACTGGGATCTGCTCGCAGTGGCCCTGACGGCCGCCGCGATGCTGATGTGGGCGCGCGGGCGCGCACCGGCCTTCGGCGTCCTCCTGGGGCTCGCCACGGCCGCCAAGCTCTATCCGGTCTTTCTGCTCGGCCCGCTCCTCGTGCTGTGCTGGCGGGCCGGCAAGTGGCGGGAGTTCTTCCAGGCCGTGGGCGGCGCCGTCATCGCCTGGCTCGTCGTGAACCTGCCCGTGATGCTCTTCGCCTTCCAGGGCTGGTCGAAGTTCTACACGTTCAGCCATGACCGGGGTGTTGACTTCGGCTCCTTCTGGCTGATCTGGGCGCAGAACTCCAGCAACCCGCCCACCACCGACTTCGTCAACACCGTCGCCACCGCGCTGGTGGTGCTGTGCTTCCTCGGGATCGCGGCGCTGACGTTCACCGCTCCCCGCCGGCCGCGATTCGCCCAGCTCGCCTTCCTGATGGTGGCGGCCTTCATCGTCACCAACAAGGTCTACTCACCGCAGTACGTCCTGTGGCTCGTGCCGCTCGCGGTCCTCGCCCGGCCCAAGTGGCGGGACTTCCTGATCTGGCAGGCGTGCGAGGTGGCGTACTTCCTGGGCATCTGGATGTACCTCGCCTACACGACCAGTGGAGACGCCCACAAGGGCCTGCCGACGCAGGGCTACCACTGGACGATCGCCATCCACCTGCTGGGCACGCTGTACCTGTGCGCTGTCGTCGTAAGGGACATCCTGATGCCCGAGCGGGACGTGGTGCGCCGGGCCGGGGACGACGACCCCTCGGGCGGGGTGCTCGACGGTGCCGAGGACGTCTTCGTACTCGGTGCGGCGGCCCAGCCCCCTCGCCACGCGGCTCAGTTCGACGTGGCCCAGGTGGACTGGGGAAGGCCTGAACTGCCGCAGCCCGGAGACCGTTCGCTCTGAGCGAACAGCCCCTCGGTGGGTTCCGCTGAGCATGAGGAAGGCCGTACACGAGCGATTCGTGTACGGCCTTCTCGCTGCGGCAGGTCGGACTAGCGGTCGACGAGCCTGTCGAACTGCGTGGTGGTGTGGCGCAGATGGGCCACCAGCTCGTCACCGACCTTCGGCTCCGGGGCGTCCGAGGGAACGAAGAGGATCGACACCTGCATGTGTGGCGGCTCGGCGAACCAGCGCTGCTTGCCGCCCCAGACGAACGGAGAAAGGTTCCGGTTCACCGTGGCGAGACCGGCCCGTGCGACGCCCTTGGCGCGCGGCATGACGCCGTGCAGGGCCTTCGGGGCCTCCAGGCCCACCCCGTGCGACGTACCGCCCGCCACGACCACCAGGAAGCCGTCCGAGGCCGCCTTCTGCTGCCGGTAGCCGAAGCGGTCGCCCTTGGCCACGCGCGTGACGTCCAGGACGGCGCCGTGGTACTCGGTGGCCTCGTGGTCCCCCAGCCACAGCCGGGTGCCGATGCGGGCGCGGAACCGCGTCTGCGGGAACTGCTGCTGCAGCCGGGCGAGTTCCTCGGCCTTGAGGTGGCTGACGAACATGGTGTGCAGCGGCAGCCGGGCCGCGCGCAGCCGGTCCATCCAGCCGATGACCTCCTCGACGGCGTCCGAGCCGTCGGTGCGGTCCAGCGGCAGGTGGATGGCGAAGCCCTCCAGCCGGACGTTCTCTATGGCGGCGTGCAGCTGGGGCAGGTCCTGCTCGCTGATGCCGTGCCGCTTCATCGAGGACATCACCTCGATGACGACACGAGCGCCCACGAGGCCGTACACGCCGTCGACCGACGACACCGAGCGGACCACCCGGTCCGGCAGCGGGACGGGTTCCTCGCCGCGCCGGTAAGGCGTCAGCACCAGCAGGTCACCGCCGAAGAAGTCCTTGATGCGCGCGGCCTCGTACGTGGTGCCGACGGCGAGGATGTCGGAGCCCAGCCGCGTGGCCTCCTCCGCCAGCCGTTCGTGTCCGAAGCCGTAGCCGTTGCCCTTGCAGACCGGGACCAGGCCCGGGAACTGCTCCTGCACGTGCTTATGGTGCGCCCGCCAGCGCGCGGTGTCGACGTAGAGCGTGAGCGCCATGGCCGGACCCGGAACCTTTCTCGTGGCTGGTGGATCAGAAGTGTGAAAGCTGTGAGAGCTATGGAATCAAACGCCCGCGGCTCAGCGGCGAGACATGTAGATGTCGAGCGCCTTGTGGAGCAGCTTGTTCAGCGGGAAATCCCATTCGCCGAGGTACTCGGCGGCCTGCCCACCGGTGCCGACCTTGAACTGGATCAGGCCGAACAGGTGATCCGTCTCGTCCAGCGAGTCGGAGATGCCGCGCAGGTCGTAGGCGGTGGCGCCGAGGGCGTAGGCGTCGCGCAGCATCCGCCACTGCATCGCGTTGGAGGGCCGGACCTCACGGCCGATGTTGTCGGAGGCGCCGTAGGAGTACCAGACGTGCCCACCGACGATCAGCATGGTCGCGGCCGACAGGTTCACGCCGTTGTGGCGGGCGAAGTACAGCCGCATGCGGTTGGGGTCCTCGGTGTTGAGAGCCGTCCACATGCGCTGGAAGTACGAAAGCGGGCGGGGCCGGAAGTGGTCGCGCACAGCCGTGATCTCATACAGCCGCTGCCACTCGGCCAGGTCCTGATAGCCGCCCTGGACGACCTCGACGCCGGCCTTCTCGGCCTTCTTGATGTTGCGTCGCCACAGCTGGTTGAAGTTCTTGTGGACCTCTTCCAGGGAGCGGTTGGCCAGCGGCACCTGGAAGACATAGCGGGGCTGCACGTCGCCGAATCCGGCGCCGCCGTCCTCGCCCTGCTGCCAGCCCATCCGGCGCAGCTTGTCGGCCACTTCGAAGGCGCGCGGCTCGATGAAGTCGGCCTCCATGTCGCGCAGGCGCTTCACGTCCGGGCTCTGGATGCCCTTCTTGATCGTCTCCGCGTTCCAGCGGCGGATGATCACCGGCGGGCCCATCTTCACGGAGAAGGCACCCTGCTGCTTGAGGTGCGCGAGCATCGGCTGGATCCAGTCGTCCAGGTTCGGCGCGAACCAGTTGATGACCGGCCCCTCGGGGAGGTAGGCGAGGTAGCGCTTGATCTTGGGCAGCTGGCGGTAGAGGACCAGGCCGGCGCCGACCATCTCGCCGGTGCGCTCGTCGAACCAGCCGAGGCTCTCCGAGCGCCACTCCGCCTTCACATCGGCCCAGGCCGGGACCTGCATGTGGCTCGCCGACGGCAGGCTCTGGATGTAGGCCAGATGCTGCTCGCGGCTGATGGTCCTCAGGGTCAGGCTCATGTCGGGGCGCTCCTCGGGCTGGTGTGTCCCCATGGGTACAGGGGCTCCGGCTCTCGCGCCGAAGCCTACTGCTCCCCGCGCGCGCCCCGACTGGGCGTACGGCACCTTCGCCCCGGCTGTGGGCCGTCGGGGCGTCCGTGTGGTGTGGGGGGAAGTTGTCGGTCCGGCGGTGGGAGGTCAGCCGATGAGCCCGCCGAACAGCCCGCCGTTCGCCATGCCGAGCATGAAACCGACGCCGGAGGCACCGAGGCCCAGGATGAGACCGAAGCGCTCGCGCGTGGTCACCGAGATCCACTGGCCGTAGGCGCCGATGACGAGCCCGACCAGCCCGGCCCAGGAGCTGACCAGATGCAGGCCGGGGAAGAAGCCCGTGATGAAGGCCAGCACACCCAGGACCAGCGTCACGGCCATCAGGGTGTCCTGGAGCGGATGGGGCTTGCCGTCGGTGGCGAAGAGGGATCCGGCAACGGTGGGTCGCAAAGCCTGCTGTGCCATGAGGCACCTCCTGCGGATCGCGGCGCACTGTAGCGCCATCAACACCCGATGTGTACAGACTGACGGCCCCCACCGCCGGATTTCAACCGGAAGCGGGAGTGCGGGTAGTCTGTACCGTCTGCACCGGTGTCTGCCCAGGCCGCTGCGGGGTATCCCCGGCGGAAGCCCCCGATTGTCAGTGGTGGCCGATACCGTTGCGTACGCATCACAACCCTCCTGCCACGGAACGACCGTGGCCGCTGAGTCCAAAGGAGGTGGGTTCCACATGCGTCACTACGAGGTGATGGTCATCCTCGACCCCGATCTGGAGGAGCGCGCTGTCGCCCCCCTGATCGAGAACTTCCTCTCCGTCGTCCGTGAGGGCAACGGCAAGGTGGAGAAGGTCGACACCTGGGGCCGTCGTCGTCTCGCGTACGAGATCAAGAAGAAGCCCGAGGGCATCTACTCGGTCATCGACCTGCAGGCCGAGCCTGCGGTCGTGAAGGAGCTCGACCGCCAGATGAACCTGAACGAGTCGGTCCTCCGGACCAAGGTCCTCCGCCCCGAGACCCACTGAGCCTTCCCGCTCAGCTGATCTCGGGATTCGAGTAGCAGCAACCAAGCAGCCAGAGCAAACCCGCCGAGAGGTTCCCCCATGGCAGGCGAGACCGTCATCACGGTCGTCGGCAACCTTGTCGATGACCCCGAGCTGCGCTTCACCCCGTCCGGTGCGGCGGTCGCGAAGTTCCGCGTCGCGTCCACTCCCCGCACCTTCGACCGCCAGACGAACGAGTGGAAGGACGGCGAGAGCCTCTTCCTGACCTGCTCGGTCTGGCGTCAGGCGGCGGAGAACGTCGCCGAGTCGCTCCAGCGAGGCATGCGCGTCATCGTGCAGGGCCGGCTGAAGCAGCGGTCCTACGAGGACCGTGAGGGCGTCAAGCGCACGGTCTACGAGCTGGACGTCGAGGAAGTCGGCGCCAGCCTGCGCAACGCCACGGCCAAGGTCACCAAGACCGCCGGTGGCGCTCGCGGTGGCCAGGGCGGTTACGGCGGCGGTGGCGGCCAGCAGGGCGGCGGCTGGGGCGGAGGCCCCGGTGGCGGCCAGCAGGGCGGCGCTCCTGCCGACGACCCGTGGGCGACCGGCGCTCCCGCCGGTGGCAACCAGGGTGGCGGCGGCTGGGGCGGAGGCTCCGGCGGCGGTGGCGGTGGCGGTGGCGGCTACTCGGACGAGCCCCCCTTCTAGGTCTTCGGACCGAGGGCGGGTCGTACCCAAACTTCTTGATCACACAGGAGAAACACCATGGCGAAGCCGCCTGTGCGCAAGCCGAAGAAGAAGGTCTGCGCTTTCTGCAAGGACAAGGTCACGTACGTGGACTACAAGGACACGAACATGCTGCGGAAGTTCATTTCCGACCGCGGCAAGATCCGTGCCCGCCGCGTGACCGGCAACTGCACGCAGCACCAGCGTGACGTCGCCACGGCCGTCAAGAACAGCCGTGAGATGGCGCTGCTGCCCTACACGTCCACCGCGCGCTAAGGGAAGGGTGACCGACCAATGAAGATCATCCTCACCCACGAGGTCTCCGGCCTCGGCGCCGCCGGCGACGTCGTCGACGTCAAGGACGGCTACGCTCGCAACTACCTCATCCCGCGGAAGTTCGCTATCCGCTGGACCAAGGGTGGCGAGAAGGACGTCGAGCAGATCCGCCGCGCCCGCAAGATCCACGAGATCCAGACCATCGAGCAGGCCAACCAGATCAAGGCCCAGCTCGAGGGCGTGAAGGTCCGCCTGGCCGTCCGCTCCGGCGACTCCGGCCGTCTCTTCGGCTCCGTCACCCCGGCCGACATCGCTTCCGCGATCAAGGCTTCCGGTGGCCCCGAGGTCGACAAGCGCCGCATCGAGCTCGGTGCGCCGATCAAGACCCTGGGCGCCCACGAGACGTCCGTGCGTCTGCACCCCGAGGTTGCCGCCAAGGTCAACATCGAGGTCGTCGCGGCGTAACGCTGCGCTCGGCTTGAGTAGCCGAGAGAGGGGCCGCCCCCGACGGGGTGGCCCCTCTTCGCGTTCGACGTCGCGGTTCGCCGGGCGGGCTCGCATGTTTCACGTGAAACCGGGACGGCGCGGGCCGGGCGATCTGCTCAGCGCGTCGCGCCCGTCACCATCCATGTCCCCGAACGGGCCCGGAGCCACAGGGTGAGCATGCGGACCGCCATCATCAGGGTCATGGCCGCCCAGACAGCGGTGAGGCCTCCGCCCAGCGTGGGAATGAGCAGGGCCACCGGGGAGAACACCGCCAAGGTGAGCACCATCGCCCAGGCCAGATACGGCCCGTCTCCGGCACCCATCAGGACGCCGTCCAGGACGAAGACCATCCCGCAGACGGGCTGGGAGAGAGCGACCATCAGCAGCGCGGGCAGTGCCGTATCGGTGACCACGGCGTCGCTGGTGAACAGGGGGAGGAAGAGCGGTCTGGCGGCCACCACGAGCAGGCCGAGCACGACACCGGTGGCGATGCCCCACTGGACCATGCGGCGGCAGGCCTCGCGGGCGCCCTGGACGTCGCCCGCACCGAGGTAGCGGCCGATGATGGCCTGCCCGGCGATCGCGATGGCGTCGAGGGCGAAGGCCAGCAGGCTCCACAGGGACAGGATGATCTGGTGGGCGGCGATGTCGGCGTCACCGAGGCGTGCCGCGACGGCAGTGGCGATCATGAGGATCGCCCGTAGCGACAGCGTACGGACGAGCAGAGGGACACCGGCCTGAGCCGAGGCCCGGATGCCGGCGGCGTCCGGGCGCAGGGAGGCCCCGTGCCGTCGGGCCCCACGGACGACCACGGTCAGATAGACGGCCGCCATGCCGCACTGTGCGATGACGGTGCCCCAGGCGGAGCCGGCGATGCCGAGACCGGCCCCGTAGACGAGGCCCGCATTGAGTGCGGCGTTGGCGACGAAGCCCGCGACGGCGACGTACAGCGGCGTCCTGGTGTCCTGCAGGCCGCGCAGCACACCGGTGGCGGCGAGGACGACGAGCATGGCCGGGATGCCGAGTGAGGAGATGCGCAGGTACATGGTGGCGTGAGGAGCCGCGGTGGCGGATGCGCCGAAGAGGTCCACGATCCCCGGGGCGAGGGGAAGGACGAGGGCGATGACCGCCGCACCGAGCAACAGGGCGAGCCAGATGCCGTCCATGCCCTGGCGGATGGCCGCCGGGAGATCGCCGGCGCCGACGCGCCGGGCCACGGCGGCGGTGGTGGCGTAGGCGAGGAAGACGAAGACGCTCACGGCGGTGGTGAGGAGGGCCGAGGCGATGCCGAGCCCGGCGAGCTGGGCGGTCCCGAGATGGCCGACGACGGCGCTGTCGGCCATGACGAACAGAGGCTCGGCGACGAGTGCGCCGAAGGCGGGGACGGCCAGCGCGATGATCTCTCGGTCGTGCCTGCGCCGGGTGGCCCGGGGGATCGCGGGAGCCTGTGTCATGACCACTAATCTAATCGTCCACAGGTAAGAGATACAACTGCCTTGTGCCCCTTACCTCCGATCCTGGTATGTGTGTATGCACACACCGTTCGAGGCGAACTTGGCCCGACTGGGGAAGTTTTTCTTCTGCACAGGCGGTGGAGGATGAAACTGCAGGTCAGTGCAGTGTGGTCGAGGTGATCGAGGGCTTGTTCACAGGGCTGTCCACCGGGTCGTGCACAGGTTTCGGCAGGTTCTCCACAGCATCGGGGCCGTCGTCCACATGGCCTGTGGATAACCAGATTGGCTGAAGGTGCCGACAGGCCTACCGTTGTCCGGCGCCCCCTCCTTCCGTCGGCCCGGGAAACCTCGCAAATCCGACGCGTCAGAACCGGAGTTGGGCCTCTTATTTGTCAGTGTCGTGCCGTACAACTGAGGGCACGGCGAGGTCCGCCGTGCGGACGGGAGGAGGTGGCTCGGTGAGCATTTCCGAGCCCTTGGACGATCCGTGGGCCGAAGCCGGACCCAGTGATCGTCTGCCGGCCTCCCGTCGGCGGAGCGACGGTGGCCGGGGTCGTGACGAACAGCACGACCGGGGCCGGGAGAACGGCGGCTGGGACGGCGGAGGGTCGTCCTTCGAGCGGGTACCGCCGCAGGATCTGGACGCCGAGCAGTCGGTGCTGGGCGGCATGCTGCTGTCCAAGGACGCCATCGCCGACGTGGTCGAGATCCTCAAGGGCCACGACTTCTACAAGCCGGCGCACGAGACGATCTACCAGGCGATCCTCGACATCTACGCCAAGGGCGAGCCGGCCGACCCCATCACCATCGCCGCCGAACTCACCAAGCGCGGCGAGATCAACAAGGTCGGCGGCGCGGCTTATCTGCACACCCTCGTCCAGACGGTGCCGACGGCCGCCAACGCCGAGTACTACGCGGAGATCGTCCACGAGCGGGCCGTCCTGCGCCGCCTGGTCGAAGCCGGAACGCGCATCACCCAGATGGGATACGCGGCCGACGGAGACGTGGACGAGATCGTCAACAGCGCCCAGGCCGAGATCTACGCCGTCACCGAGCAGCGCACCAGCGAGGACTACCTGCCGCTCGGCGACATCATGGAGGGCGCGCTCGACGAGATCGAGGCGATCGGCTCGCGCAGCGGCGAGATGACGGGTGTGCCCACCGGGTTCACCGACTTCGACTCGCTGACGAACGGCCTGCACCCGGGCCAGATGATCGTCATCGCGGCCCGTCCTGCCATGGGTAAGTCGACGCTCGCCCTGGACTTCGCCCGAGCCGCATCGATCAAGAACAACCTCCCCAGCGTCATCTTCTCGCTGGAAATGGGCCGCAACGAGATCGCGATGCGTCTGCTCTCCGCCGAGGCTCGCGTCGCCCTGCACCACATGCGGTCCGGCACCATGACCGACGAGGACTGGACCCGGCTCGCGCGTCGTATGCCGGACGTCTCGGCCGCCCCGCTGTACATCGACGACTCCCCGAACCTGTCGATGATGGAAATCCGTGCCAAGTGCCGGCGGCTGAAGCAGCGCAACGACCTGAAGCTGGTCGTCATCGACTACCTCCAGCTGATGCAGTCCGGCGGCTCCAAGCGCGCCGAGAGCCGCCAGCAGGAGGTCTCGGACATGTCCCGTAACCTCAAGCTGCTCGCCAAGGAGCTTGAGATCCCGGTCATCGCGCTCTCCCAGCTGAACCGTGGCCCCGAGCAGCGGACCGACAAGAAGCCGATGGTCTCCGACCTTCGCGAGTCCGGCTCCATCGAGCAGGATGCCGACATGGTCATCCTGCTGCACCGCGAGGACGCCTATGAGAAGGAGTCCCCGCGGGCGGGTGAGGCCGACCTGATCGTCGCCAAGCACCGTAACGGTCCCACGGCGACGATCACCGTCGCCTTCCAGGGCCACTACTCCCGCTTCGTGGACATGGCCCAGACCTGATCCGGTCCGGTGGAGGACCTGGTCAGCCACGTTTTCCCGTCTGCGAAATGAGCTCGACGTGGGTCGGTCCGCCCGGTGGACTAGGGGCATGACGACATCCCAGGAAGAGTTGCTGCCCAGTACGCGCCGGGCATTGCTGCACCGGATCGCTGTCGCGCAGACCGAAGGGCGGGCGCCCTCCCTGGTCGCGGCGGTCGTCCGGGACGGGCGGGCCGTGTGGCACGGGGCACGGAGTTCGGTGGACGGTCACGCGCCGGACGAGAACGTGCAGTACCGGATCGGGTCGATCACCAAGACATTCACGGCCGTGCTGGTGATGCGGCTGCGTGACGAGGGCGTGCTCGACCTCGGCGACCCGCTGGAGAAGTATCTGCCGGGCACCGGCGCGGGGGAGGCGACCATCGCCGAACTGCTCGCGCACACGGGCGGCCTGGCCGCGGAGACGCCCGCGCCGTGGTGGGAGCGCACCCCGGGCTCGCTGCGTCCCGAACTGAGCGATGTGCTGGGTGAGCGGCCCCTGCTGCATCCCGTGGGCAGGCGGCACCACTACTCGAACCCCGGCTACACGCTGCTCGGCGCTCTGGTGGAGGAACTGCGCGGAGCCCCCTGGGCGGACGTGCTCCACAGGGAGGTGCTCGAGCCCTTGGGCCTCGATCGCACCAGCTCCCAGCCGCGGATGCCGCACGCCGGTGGCTGGGCGGTGCATCCATGGGCCGACGCACTGCTGCCCGAGCCCATGGAGGACCTCGGACGGATGGCACCGGCCGGGCAGCTGTGGTCCACCACCGCCGACCTGGCGCGGTTCGCCGCTTTCCTGGTCAGGGGGGACGACCGGGTGCTGAGCGCGGAATCGGTACAGGAGATGCGTACGCCCGCGGCTCCCGCCGAGACCTCGGACGTCGTGGACGGTGCCACGTACGGCCTGGGCATGCAGATTCAGAACCGTGACGGCCGGCTGATCGTCGGGCACTCCGGCTCGCTTCCAGGGTTCCTGGCCAACCTCAGCATCAGTGTGGAGGACGACGTGGCGGCCGTGGTGCTGGCCAACTGCACATCCGGCCCCGCGCTGTCCGCCGTGGCGGCCGACCTCGTCCGTATCGTCGCCGAGGCCGAGCCGCGGATTCCCGAGCCCTGGCGTCCGCTGCGCGAAGTGGATCCGTTGCTACTGGAGTTGACCGGTCAGTGGTACTGGGGGACGCAGGTCTTCGCCCTGCGGGTGCCGGCCGACGGCATGGTCTCCTTGGGGCCGGTCTCCGGCGCCGGCCGCCGTGCGCGTTTCCGGGCCAACGGCGACGGCACCTGGACGGGGCTGGAGGGCTATTACGCGGGGGAGCGACTGCGGGCCGTACGGCGACCGGACGGTTCCGTGAGCCACCTGGACCTCGGGTCCTTCGTGTTCACGCGGCAGCCCTACGAGGAAGGGGCCGGGGTGCCCGGCGAAGTGGACCCCGAGGGCTGGCGGGGGATCCCGACCTGACCGGCTGGTCCGAGAGGTGTGGGTGTTTCACGTGAAACGCCCACACCCTGTCACTTCTCAGAGCTGGAGCTTGAAGCCCACGTGGGAGGCGGTGAAGCCCAGCCGTTCGTAGAACCGATGGGCGTCCGTGCGGCTGCTGTCGGATGTCAGCTGCACCAACTGGCAGTCCTGGCGGCGGGATTCGTCGATCGCCCACTCGATGAGTTGTGTGCCCAGGCCGCTGCCGCGCTCATCGGCGTGGATGCGTACGCCCTCGATGATCGAGCGGGTCGCTCCCTTGCGGGAAAGCCCCGGGATGACCGTCATCTGGAGGGTGCCTACGACACGGCCTTCACGCACCGCCACGACGAGCCGCTGGTTGGGGTCCGCGTTCAGCCGCTCCAGCGCCGCCAGGTAGGGCGTCATGTCGTCGAGTGACTCGCGCAGGGCGCCCAGGGGGTCGTCGGCGAGCATCGAGACGATCGCCGGCACGTCGGCCGCAGTCGCACGGCGTATTTCGAGATCTCCCATGTTCGCACCCTATGCGGGCACGTTGAGGGACTCCACGACCCGCACGAGCGGGGCCAGTTCGGGGTTCCTGGCCGCCTCGTCCAGAGCCTCGCGCAGGGCGGCGTCGTTGGTGGGCCGCGCCTCCTCCAGCAGCCGCAGACCCGCCTCGGTGACATTGGTGTAGATACCGCGGCGGTCGGTGGGACACAGGTAGCGCTCCAGCAGACCGCGGTCCTCCAGGCGGGTCACCAGGCGCGTGGTGGCGCTCTGGCTGAGGACGACCGCATCGGCGACCTGCTTCATCTGCAGATGACCGCCCTCGCCGTCGTGCTGCCGGCTGAGGACGTCGAGCAGGGAGTACTCGCGCACGCTCAGGTCGTGCTTCGCCTGCAGGGCGCGCTCGATGTGCGCCTCGATCCTCCCGTGCAGCAGAGAGAGAGCACACCAGCCCTGGGAGAGGGCAGTGAGCGCGGGGCCCGTCGCTGTCATTGGCGTTTCCTCCGTCCCGGAGCGGCTGAATCCAGGATAGAGCACCCCCGCAATAGTCGGCGATTGCACTTAGCCCGCGTTTGCAATTATTGTGAACGCACGCAAAGCGCTTCTGCAATCATCTGGGAAGGTGCATCCCCCATGCCTCTCGCGCTTCTGGCCCTCGCGATCGGGGCCTTCGGAATCGGAACCACCGAATTCGTGATCATGGGCTTGCTGCCCGAGGTCGCGGGCGACTTCGGGGTCTCCATCCCCACTGCGGGCCTGCTCGTGACCGGATACGCCCTCGGTGTCGTGCTCGGCGCTCCGCTGATGACCGTGCTGGGCACCAAGGTCTCGCGCAAGCGGATGCTGATGCTGCTCATGGGCCTGTTCATCGCGGGAAACCTGCTCTCCGCCGTGGCCCCCGCCTTCGCGATCATGCTGATCGGACGAGTGATCGCCTCCCTCGCCCACGGCGCCTTCTTCGGCATCGGCTCGGTCGTCGCGGCCGAACTGGTGGCCCCCGACAAGAAAGCTGGAGCCATCGCGATGATGTTCACCGGCCTGACCGTCGCCAACGTCGTCGGCGTCCCGCTGGGCACGCTCATCGGGCAGCACGTCGGTTGGCGCATCACCTTCGGCATCGTCGCCGCCCTCGGGGTCGTGGGACTCGCCGGCATCGCCAGGCTCGTGCCCGAGATGCCGAGGGCCGAGGGCGTGCATCTGCGCCACGAACTGGCCGCCTTCAAGAACGCCCAGGTTCTGCTCGCCATGGCGATGACCGTGCTCGGCTTCGGCGGTGTCTTCGCAGCCATCACCTACATCGCCCCGATGATGACCCACACCGCCGGCTTCGCCGACGGCTCGGTCACCTGGCTGCTGGTCCTCTTCGGCCTCGGCATGGTCGGTGGCAACCTCGTCGGCGGCAGGTTCGCGGACCGCGCGCTGATGCCGATGCTGTACGTCTCACTGGGTGCCCTGGCCGTCGTCCTCGCGCTGTTCACCCTCACCGCGCACAACAAGGTCGCGGCCGCCGTGACCATCGCCCTGATCGGCGCCCTCGGCTTCGCGACCGTCCCGCCCCTGCAGAAGCGGGTCCTCGACCAGGCTCATGGCGCTCCGACGCTGGCGTCGGCCGTGAACATCGGCGCCTTCAATCTGGGCAACGCCCTCTCCGCCTGGCTCGGCGGCATGGTGATCGCGGCCGGCCTCGGCTACACCGCGCCCAACTGGGTCGGCGCCGCCCTCGCCGCAGCCGCCCTGGTCCTCGCCGTCCTCTCGGCAGCCCTGGAGCGCCGCGACAGCGCGCGGAGCGCCGTGGTGGCCTCCGGCACGCCCGCAGGGCAGCGAACCCCCGTCCATCACTGAGCCGACTCGGACCACAAGGCACCACGACCCATACCCGAACGGCACCCGGACCGCCGGGGCGTATGCCGCCCCGCTCCCCGGCACCCCCCTCACCTCACGCCACACCGCACCAAGGAGAACGCTCCATGAGCACCACCACCGTCGCCCCGCTCACCACAGAGGACGCCGAGCTGCTCGTCGCCACGGCCCGCCGCGCGGCCGATGCCGCCGGAGTCACCGTCAGCGTCACGGTGCTGGACGCCGGCGGCCATCTGCTCGCCTTCCGCCGGGACGACCGGGCCGTGCTGATCTCCGGCGAGACGAGCACCCGCAAGGCCTACACGGCGCTCCAGCTGAACGCGGCCACCGCCGACCTCGTGGACGCCGTCCAGCCCGGTGGCCTCTTCCACACGCTGCCCACGGCCCTCGACCGTCCCCTGCTGTTCATAGCGGGTGGTCTCCCCGTCCACCGGGACGGCCGTCCGATCGGCGCGATCGGCGTCGGCGGCGGCGCGCCGGACCAGGACCACGGCTTCGCCGCCGCTGCCCTCCAGGCGCTCGCCTGACCGCCGCTTCCCAGGCGTGACAACGCCGGCCCCCGCACTGGCGATGGGCCGGCGTTTCGCCATGCGGCCGCTCAGCCCGCGGCCACCGTGAGCGGTGCGAACCGGCGTGTCCAGTCCCCCGGCAGGTCCGTGATGCCGTAGGTCATGACGGCGTTGAAGGCCACGGACGCCAGCCCCCGCGCCTTGGCCCAGGCCCGCAGCTCTTCGTGGCGTACGTCGATGTCAGTGCGCAGGGGGCGATTCGTACGAGCCGCGAGCGAGGCGATGAGGGCCTTGGCGATCTCGGTGTCCCGGGCGATCAGCGGGCCGACGACATGGGTGTCCTCATTGGGCCAGGCGGCCGTGTAGCCGATGATCCGGCCGCCTTCCTCGGCCACACACAGATGGTCGGCGAAAGCGGGCAGGCGGGTGATGAGAGGAGTGCGGTCGGCGCCGAACACCTCCTCGTCGAGACGCAGGATCGAGGGCAGGTCCTCGGCGGTGGCAGCACGGGTTGTCACGTCGACGTCCGGTCCGCCGGGGGTGAAGCGCCCCGTCAGCATCTCCGCCCGGCCCGTGACCTTGTAGCCCAGCTCCTCGTAGAGCGGGCGCCCGTAGGGCGTGGCATGCAGGGTCAGCGGTGTGGTGCCCATGGCCGCTACGACATGCCGCATCAGGCGGCGTCCGACGCCTCGGCGGGCATGGCGTTCGGCCACCAGGACCATGCCGATGGCGCCGAGGTCCGACCGCTCCCAAGAGCCGTACTCCGTGACGACGCACGCGGCGACCAGTCCGCCCTCGGGGTCGTCGATGCCGTATCCGTTACCGGCCGAGAGGAGGAAGCCCCACTTGTGTTCCTCACGTGGCCACCCCCTGTCTTCGGACAAGTCGGCGCAGGCGTTGAGATCGCGGAGCGTCAGACGGCGGATGGGAAGAGCAGCGAGAGAAGGAGTCGGCACGCAGGTCAGGCTGTCCGACCGGCACCCTCGGCGTCCACCGGTTTCGAGGTAGACGCAGGCGCTTTTGGCCATGTCGTGGCCATCCGTACAGGCGCCGTACAGGCGTGGGTGTTTCACGTGAAACATCGCGAGCCCGCTAGCCTCTGGCCATGCCGAGACTGCATCTCTTCGACCTCGATGGCACCTTGCTGCACGGCACCACCGCTCCTGCGGAAATTTCCCGTCAGTTGGGCAGGGAGGCGGAGACGGTGGCACTGGACCGGGCCATCGCGGAGGGGAGGATAGGTCCGCCGGAGTATGCGACCCGGGTCTACGACCTATGGGCGGAGCTGACCGATGCGCATGTGAGTGCGGCCTTCGAGGCGGCTCCCTGGCTGGCCCGGATTCGTGAGGTCTGGGCGGAAATCCGAGGCGCGGGTGACTACTGCGCGGTGGTGTCCCTCTCACCGTCCTTCTTTGTGGAACGTCTCCTCGGCTGGGGTGCACACGCGGTCCACGGATCGCGCTTCCCTGCCATACCGTTCACGGAGCAGGTCGACCCGGCCGGAGTGCTCAACGCAGCAGCCAAGGTGACCATCGCGGACCGGCTATGCGAGGAGTTCGGTGTGACCCGCGCCGACTGTGTCGCGTACGGCGACTCGCTCTCGGACAGGGATCTGTTTGCTGCTGTACCGGTTTCCGTCGCAGTCAACGCGGACGGCCACCTGACCGGGCTCGCCACCTACTCCTACACCGGGCGGGATCTGTGGGATGCCTATGAATTGGTGTGCACCGTCGGATAGTTGAGTGGGTTAAGGGTTCGTCTCCCTGCTCGCTTCGCGGGGATGCAAGGCGGGACTTGTGTGCATCGCGACGGCCAGTAGGGTCGACTCCGGTTCACGTCCGGGACGGAGTGCTTCGGCGAGAGTGCTCCGGCCGGCGCCAGCCGACGGGGGAAAGCATGCACCTTCCGAGGCGGAGGTGCGCAGACCGACCGAAAGACGTTCGAGGCGAGGCACATGGACGCTCCGACCACCACGTCGGGGGAGAACGGCACAGCGGGCGGGGGCAACTGGTTCACGCCGCAGAAGACACCTTCGGCCCCGCCGCCGGACAGCGATCAGGAGACGACCGCTGCCTTCGGGCCCTCGCTCCCGGCCGTCGCGTCGACCGAACCGCAGCCTGTACCCGCCCGTCGCCCGGCCCCGCCCGCCGAGGAGGCGTCCCCGGACGCGCTCGTCATCCGCCGCACGATGGCCGAGATCGCCCCGGTCGCCGACGAGGCCACCTCCTACTTCTACGCGCTCCTCTTCGTTCGCCACCCCGACCTGCGCCCGATGTTCCCGGCCGCGATGGACCTACAGCGGGAGCGGCTGCTGAAGGCCCTGCTCACCGCAGCCGAGCACATCGACAACACACCCGTCCTTGTCGACTATCTGCGGAACCTGGGCCGCGGGCACCGGAAGTACGGCACGCGCGCCGAGCACTATCCGGCCGTCGGTGAATGCCTCATCGGGGCGCTGAGTACGTACGCCGCCGCGATCTGGAGCCCGGAGACCGAGGCGGCCTGGGTGCGGACCTACACCACGATGTCCCAGGTGATGATCGACGCGGCCGCCGCGGACGAACTGAGCGCCCCCGCCTGGTGGCAGGCCGAGGTCGTCGCGCACGACCTCAGGACCCCCGATGTCGCTGTCCTCACCGTCCGTCCGGACCAGCCCTATCCCTTTCTCGCGGGCCAGTACGCCGGCGTGGAGACACCTTGGTGGCCTCGGGTCTGGCGGCAGTACTCCTTCGCGTCGGCGCCCCGCTCGGACGGCCTGCTGACGTTCCATGTGAAGGCCGTCCCCGCCGGCTGGGTCTCCAACGCGCTGGTGCACCGCGCACGGCCCGGCGACGTCATACGCCTGGGCCCGCCGACAGGCTCCATGACCGTCGACCACACCACCGACAGCGGACTGCTCTGCCTCGGCGGCGGCACTGGCATAGCGCCCATCAAGGCCCTGGTCGAGGACGTGGCCGAGCACGGGCGCCGCCGCCAGGTCGAAGTCTTCTACGGCGCGCGCACCGACCACGACCTGTACGACATCGACACCATGCTCAGGCTCCAGGAGAGCCATCCGTGGCTGTCGGTCCGGGCCGTCATCGACCAGCGGGCCCATCTCCGGCTTCCGGACGCCGTACGCCAGTACGGCCCCTGGACCGAGTACGACGCCTATCTCTCGGGGCCGCCCGGGATGATCCGCAGCGGGGTCGACGCCCTGCGGGACATCGGCATTCCCTCGAAGCGCATACGGCACGACTCGGTCGGGGAAATGGTCGTCGGGGGCTGACCGGCCGGCCGACTACCCGAGGTCGGGGGCATGCATCGCACGGACGCCCTCGATGTTCCCGTCGAGGTAGTGCCGCAGCGACAGGGGAACGAGGTGGACGGAGGCGATGCCGACCCGGGTGAACGGGACACGGACGATCTCGTATTCGCCCGCCGGGTCCTCCACCTCCGGGCCGTGGCGCAGCGACGGGTCCATGGACTCCAGCCGGCAGACGAAGAAGTGCTGTACCTTCACGCCGGTCGCGCCGCCGTCCTCACCGATGTGCTCCACGGTGTCCACGAAGCAGGGCACGACGTCTGTGATCTTGGCGCCGAGTTCCTCGTACACCTCACGGTGCAGGGCGTCGACGACGGTCGGATCCTCGGGTTCGACCCCGCCACCGGGAGTGACCCAGTAGGGATCGACACCGGGCTTGGTGCGCTTGATCAGGATCAGGTCGTCACCGTCCAGCAGAACGGCACGGGCGGTGCGCTTGACCACGGGTCGGACGGTCATGGGAGAAATGTGGCCCGGCTGGTTCCACGTGAAACATCGCAAAGCGCCACCACCCGAGTGCATCGCGTGAATGGGCCGGGAAGCCGCCTCACCACCAGTTGGTGGCGGCCCGCTGGAGCCACTCGTGCGCCCGCGCGACATGCGGCATGGCGAGCGTTCCGGTGCGCACCGCCAGGAAGTAGGTGCGCAGCGGCGGAACGGCCGGGTCGTGCAGTGTGACGATCTCTCCCCGGTCGAGGCAGGGGGTGCACAGATAGCGGGGCAGCACGGCCAGTCCGGCGCCCGCGATCGCACAGGCGAGGACCGCGCGCAGATCGGGCACGATGACCGTGCCCGAGGCGGCCGGGCGTGAGTCGAAGACCGAGGCCCAGTAGCGCGAGACGAAGGGCAGCGATTCGTGGACCTCTACGACAGGCAGGTTCTCCAGGGCGGGCGCCCCTTTGAGGCGCAGCGCTCCGGGGCCGATCCGTTCGGCCCAGCGCGGGGCGGCGACCAGCACGTGCTCCTCGTCGCAGAGCGGGGTGGCGGTCAGCAGGGCGCCGCGGGGCCTGACCGTGCTGATGGCCAGGTCGTGGTGTCCGGCCGCCAGCCCCTCCAGAGTCTCCTCCGCGGTGCCGAAGGAGGCACGCAGGGCGAAGCCCTGGCCGTCGTCGCCGGTGAGTGCCGTCAGGGCGGGAAGAGCGCGTTCGGCGGTGAACTCCGGCGGGCCGGCGAGGTGCAGTGTGCGTAACGAGGACTCGTCGTCCAGGCCGCTCTCGGCTATCTCCACCAGGGCGTCGAGGTGGGGAGCGGCCTTGTGGGCGAGTTCGTCGCCGATGGTCGTGGGCGTCACCCCGCGGGCCTGTCGCAGGAACAGAGGGCGGCCCAGCTGGCGCTCCAGGGTGCGGATCTGGGAGGTGACGGCCGGTTGGGACAGACCCAGCAGGGCGGCGGCACGGGTGAAGGAGCCGGCCCGGTGCACGGTGACGAAGGTGCGCAGCAAGGCCAGATCCATGGCACGCCCTCCCCTTCCCTGCCCTCCTCCGGCCCTCAGGCAGGCCCCAACTATAAATAAGTCGATAGGTCTCTGTCGCTACCGTGATTGGACACTGACAGACGGTCAACTAGCCTTGTTCGCGCGGTTCTTCGCGCGCGGAACCGGTGGCGGTCCGAGCCACGAGGGGGGAGGCTCGGACCGCCCGCACAGCGGGCCGGATGCCGCCGGTCAGATCACTGTGCCGACGCGTCGAGCGCCCGTAGCACATCCGCCACCAGGTCCTCGGGGTCCTCGGCGCCGACGGACATGCGGATGAACCCTTCCGAGACCGCGTCCCCGCCCCAGCGGCCACGGCGCTCGGCCGTGGAGCGCACGCCACCAAAACTCGTCGCGTCCTCGACCAGGCGAAGTTCCTCGAGGAAGCGCTCGGCACGCGCGCGCGTGGGCAGCGTGAAGGAGATCACGCAGCCGTAGCGGCGCATCTGCTGGGAGGCAACCTTGTGCGCGGGGTCGTCGGGCAGCCCCGGATAGCGCAGCCCGGCCACCTCGGGCCGCTGCCGCAGGGCCTCGGCCACCATGAGGGCCGTCGCGTTCTGCCGCTCGACACGCAGCTGGAGCGTGGCGATGGAACGGTGCGCGAGCCAGGCCTCCATGGGCCCGGAGATCGCACCGACGATCTTGCGCCAGCGGCGTACGGCGGCCATCGCCTCGCTGTCGCGCCCGGCGACGTAGCCCAGCAGTACATCACCGTGCCCGGTCAGCTGCTTGGTGCCGCTGGCCACGGAGAAGTCGGCACCCAGCTCCAGTGGGCGCTGCCCGAGCGGTGTGGCGAGGGTGTTGTCGACGGCCACCAGAGCGCCGCGCGCGTGGGCCGCCTCCACCAGCCGCCGGATGTCGCACACGTCGAGCCCCGGGTTCGACGGCGACTCGATCCACAGCAGCCGCGCGCCGTCCAGGACGTCCAGCTGCGCGTCACCGCCCGTGGGGGCCGTGCGCACCTCGATGCCGTACCCCTCGAGCTGGTCGCGGACCAGGGGCAGCACCTGATAGCCGTCGGAGGGCAGGACGACCGCGTCCCCGGCACGCAGCTGCGAGAACAGGACCGAGGAGATCGCCGCCATGCCGGAGGCGAAGACCAGGGTCTCGACGTCGTCGCGCCCCGGCCCCTCCAGTTCCCCGATGGCGCGCTCCAGCAGCGTCCAGGTGGGGTTGTCGTCACGTCCGTAGGAGTACGGTCCCGTCACGTCGCCCGGCAGGTGGAAGTGCGCGGCGAACACCGGTCCGGGCAGGGTCGGCTCGTGCTTGACCGGCTCGGGCAGTCCGGCCCGCACCGCGCGCGTGCCGTCGCCGCTGTGGTCCGCGTTCTTGTTGGTGTCGCTCATGCGGCCCGTCCCTCCAATTGTTCCCGTACAGCGGCGAGCAGGCCGGTGCTCGCCTCCTCCACCATCTCAAGGCATTCCTCGAAGCCGTCGCGGCCCCCGTAGTACGGGTCCGGTACGTCGAGGTCGTCGCCGGCCGCGGGGTCGTACGAGCGCAGCAGACGTACCTTGCGGGCTTCCTCCTCGGTGGGGGCGAGCCGGCGCAGGGCCTTGAGATGGCCGGTGTCCAGGGCGATCACCAGGTCGAGGCCGGCGAACCAGGAGGGCCGGAACCGGCGTGCGGTGTGCTCGGTGCCGTAGCCGTGTTCGTCGAGGACCGAGACGGTGCGCGGGTCGGCGCCCTCCCCCTCGTGCCAGCCGCCGGTGCCGGCGCTGTCGGTCTCGACCAGGCCCTCGAGGCCGGCCTCTGTCACGCGCGCGCGGAAGACGGACTCGGCCATCGGGGAGCGGCAGATGTTGCCGGTGCACACGAAACAGACGCGGTAGCTCATGACGTACTCAGTCCTCGTCGGGCAGGACGAGGTTCAGCGCCCACGAGACGATCGAGATGATCAGACCGCCGACCACGGCCGTCCAGAAGCCGTCCACGTGGAAACTCAGGTCGAGCTTGCCGCACACCCATGAGGTCAGCAGCAGCATCAGCGCGTTGACGACCAGGGTGATCAGCCCGAGGGTCAGGAGGAACAAGGGGAAGGTGAGGACCTTCACGATCGGCTTGACCAGGGAGTTGATCAAGCCGAAGATCAGCGCGACCACGAGCAGGGTGCCGACCTTCTTGCCCGTGCTGTCACCGGTGAGGGTGATCTTGTCGAGCAGCCACACGGCGACCGCCAGGGCGCCCGCGTTGGCGATCGTCTTGACTACGAAATTCTTCATGTGTCTGATCGTGGCAGACCAGATCGATTGCGAGCAGTGGGGCGAGGGCGGACAACGGCGATGAAGGCATTCCGGCTGGACGAACTGGAGGCGGAGCGCGCCGCCAACGAGGGGGCGTACCTGCAGTTCCTGCGGGAGCGGAACATGTCGGTCGGTCTGTACGCCCTCGACGCCGGCGAGCACGACCCGCAGAAGCCGCACAACCAGGACGAGGTGTACTTCGTGGTCAGCGGCCGCGCCTCGATCACGGTCGGACTGGAGACCACGCAGGTGGCGCGGGGCAGCGTGGTGTACGTCCCGGCCGGCGCCGCCCACAAGTTCCACCACATCAGCGAGGATCTGCGGGTCCTGGTCGTCTTCTCCCCGCCCGAGGCCTGAGGTCTCAGCCCGCGGCCTGAGCCCCGGCCTCGGGGTTCACGGCTCGGGGTTCCCTAGGGGACGGGTCAGGGGAGGACAAGGGCTGCGAAGCCCCGCGGGACCCTGCGGCGGCCCTAGCATCGAGTGCAGACATCGAGAACCGCGTCCACGACAGCGCGCACTACGCCGTGAACGCGACGAAACGCAAAGGACGAGGGCAATGCGAGAGATCTTCGCGGGGCTGCCGTGGTGGGTGAAGTGGGTCGCGGTGCCGGTCATCGCCCTGGTGGTGTTCGGCAGCCTGATAGCGACCGTCGTCGGCTTCGTGATCGGTCTGCTCTTCAAGGCGCTGGTCTTCGTCGCCCTGGTCGGCGGACTGATCTACATCGTGCGCAAGTTCATGTCGAACTCCTCGTCACGCAGCGACTGGTGAGGGCCTTGGGAACCGGTGACCGGTAACGGGAATCACCGGTTCCCTCGGGGGAGGGAAGTTTCCCCGGCAGGCCGTCCGCACGCGGTGGCGGGCGGTTAGAGTCCGGAACCCCACGCGGGGCCGGGCCCCGCGGGCGGCGTACACCCCCACCCGTGTTCTCTCCGCACGGGCTGCCCCACCTCGCGCTTCGGGAGTGACCCTTGGCCACGGTTGACACCGCACCGGCAGAACCCCACGCACCTCCCACCTCGCCGCGCCCCTGCACGCCCCCTGTGCAGCGGCCACCCGGCGCGGTCGTCCCGGGGCAACCGCGCCCGGTGACCGTCCCCGGGCCCGTCCGGTCCGCGGACGACGCGGGACAACCGCCCGCCGCCACCCTCATCGGATCCGTCCAGCGCGCGATGCGCCTGCTGGAGACCGTCGCGGCACACGAGTACGGCGCTCCCGCCAAGCAACTCGCCCGTGAGACCGGAGTGGCCCTGCCCACGACCTATCACCTGTTGCGCACCCTCGTGCACGAGGGCTATCTGCGCCGTGAGAAGGGGCTGTTCTTCCTCGGTGACGCGGCCGAGCGGCTGAGCAGCAGTGGAGCGCAGGAGAAACGTCGCAGCACGGTGGCCGACACCCTCGCCCACTGGCGCGATTCCATCGGTGTGCCGATGTACTACGCGATGTACCGGGACGGCGAGATCGAGGTCATGTGCGTCTCCGACTCGCGGGAGACCCCGGCGGTCGAGGAGTGGGCCGACTTCCGCGAAACCGGGCACGCCCACGCGATCGGGCAGTGCCTGCTCTCGCAGCTGGACGAGGAAGCCCGCCGGGAGCACCTGGCCCGCTATCCGGTGCGGTCCCTCACGCCGTACACCGTGCGCGACAGCCACGCCCTGCTGCGCCGGCTGGCCAGGATGCCGCGGATGGAGCCGGTCGTGGAGCGCCAGGAGTACGCGCTCGGGACGGTCTGCGCGGCGATTCCGATCACGGTCGGAACCACGGCGGCCACGATGGCGATCTCGCTGCCCGCCCACCGGTCCGACCGGCTGCTGCCGGCGGCCCACCGGTTGCAGGCCGAGATCGGGCACCATCTGGGTGCGCTGGCGCTCTCTATCAGTATCTGAAAACTCACTCCTTGTGATCTGTTGTGTACGTTCAGCAAGATTTGACCACGGTCGAGGGGTCCATTCCCGGCCAGTCGATGTCACTTGACGGGGTAGGCGATGCGCGAATCCGTACAGGCAGAAGTCATGATGAGCTTTCTCGTGTCCGAGGAGCTCTCCTTCCGCATCCCGGTGGAGTTGCGCTACGAGACCTGTGATCCCTATGCCGTGCGACTGACCTTTCATCTGCCCGGCGATGCCCCGGTGACCTGGGCCTTCGGCCGTGAGCTGCTGATCGACGGGGTCGGGCGGCCGTGCGGTGAGGGGGATGTGCGCATCGCTCCCGCCGATTCCGAGGTGCTGGGCGAGGTGCTGATCCGGCTCCAGGTGGGCGGCGACCAGGCCCTGTTCCGCTCCTCGACGCCGCCGCTCGTGGCCTTCCTCGACCGCACGGACAAGCTGGTGCCGCTCGGCCAGGAGGGTGCGCTGGCGGACTTCGACGCGCACCTCGAGGAGGCCCTGGACCGTATCCTGGCGGAGGAACAGAGCGCCGGCTGAAGCGTTACGGCATCGGGCGCGGGGACCCCGCAGTGCCGCGCGTATTGATGCAGGAACGCTTCTTCAGTGGCTTTCCGGTCTCCTGGGGACCGGCTCACCGCTTCCGGCGCCGGCCCCTGCCGCCGCGCGCCGGAGCGGGGTGTGCGCCGGCGGCTGCCGCATCCGGTCCCGGCCGGTCGGCCGACACCACCACGGCGGCCAGGGCGGTGGTGAGCGGGACCGAGGCGACCAGGCCGATCGAACCCACCAGCGTGCGCACGATCTCCTCGGCCACCAGCTCGCTGTTGGCCACCGTGCCCACGCTGCTCTGCGCGATCGAGAACAGCAGCAGCAACGGCAGCGCGGCACCGGCGTATGCGAGCACGAGCGTGTTGACCACCGAGGCGATGTGGTCACGGCCGATCCGGATGCCCGCCTGGTACAGCCCGCGCCAGCCCATCGCCGGATTGGCCTCGTGCAGCTCCCAGACCGCCGACGTCTGTGTCACCGTCACATCGTCCAGGACACCCAGCGAACCGATGATGACGCCCGCCAGCAGCAGACCGCTCATGTCGATCGACGGATACAGGCCGTGGATCAGGCCGGTGTTGTCGTCCGTGTTGCCGGTCAGGGCGGCCCAGTCGATGAACTCCGAGCCGAGGACGCCGATCAGCAGGAGCGAGACCAGGGTGCCGAGCACCGCGACCGATGTCCGGGCGGACAACCCGTGGCACATGTACAGCGCGATGAGCATGATCGCGCTCGACCCGACGACGGCCACCAGCAGAGGATTCGACCCCTGCAGGATGGCGGGCAGGATGAAGAGGGTGAGCACCAGGAAGCTCACGGCCAGCGCGACCAGCGCCATGACACCGCGCATCCGGCCCACCACCACGACGGCCACCGCGAAGATCCCCGCGAGCAGCGCCATCGGGAACTTCCGGTTCACATCGGTGACGGAGTACTGCAGGTCCCTGGGCGCGGAGGGCTCGTAGGCGACGACGACCTTCTGGCCCTGGTGCAACTGCCGTGTCTGGTCCGGCTGCACGATCTCGGTGAACGTCCGGCCCTGGTCCTTGCCGGTGTCGACCTGGACCGTGGCCTTCTTGCAGGTGCCCTTCGGCTCCTGCTGTGCCGAGCTGCCCCCGGCGGTGGAGGTGTCGCCGAGCGACGCACCTCCCGAGGCGTTCACCGACTTGCAGCTCACCCCGACCACCTTGGTGACCGTGGCCTGCTGCGTCTGGCGGTCGAAGCCGACGCCGGTGCGCTCGTGCGGCGGGGCTCCCCCGGGCCACAGCAGCACCAGGCCGACCACCACCGCCGCCGTGAACGGGATCAGGACCGCCGCGATGACCTTGCGCAGATGCTTGGAGACGGGCGCGGCGGGTCCGTGGCTGTGCCCGTGCGCATGGCCATGTCCGTCGCCCGGCCCCTGGCCGTGCGGATCCCTGTGACCGCCGCCGGCACCGGAGCCGTGGGTGTGCCCGCGGCCAGGAGCGTGCCCGGGTTCGTGGCCGTTGCCCTGGCCGGGGTGCACCTGCACAGAGTTGTGGCCCGTGTCACTGCTGGAGTGGTGGAACTGCCCTGGTCCACCACCGGATGCGTGGCCGTCATAGCCGTGTCCGCCACCCTGTCCGGAGCCGCTTCGGCGCGGCGGCTCGGACGGCGGGTACGGGTACTGGTCCATCGTGGTCACCGCCCGATCATCGCAAGAACGGCAGGGGCCCTCTGTTCACCGCGCCCGAATTGACGCTAGCGTGGAGGCACCTTTGCACACGCGGGAGCTCGGAGCACCGGGCTGAGAGGGCGCTGACCTCCGTCATCGCGATGTTTCACGTGGAACCTGGTTTCACGGAAAACGTCGGCAGACGGAAACCGCTGCGTCGACCGCCGAACCTGTTACCGGGTAATGCCGGCGTAGGGAGTAGGTCTCATGACCAACAAGGACGCACGCACGCCTGCCTCCGTTCAGGACGAGAAGTCCCAGGAGGCCGGGAAGTCCATCGGCTGGCACAAGGCGTACGTCGAGGGCACCCGCCCCGACCTGCACGTGCCGGTCCGTCAGGTGCATCTCACCAACGGGCAGTCGGTCACGCTGTACGACACGTCGGGCCCGTACACCGATCCACTCGTCGAGACCGATGTCCGCAGGGGCCTGCCACCGCTGCGGGAGAACTGGATCATCGCCCGCGGAGACACCGAGGAGTACGCGGGCCGGCCCGTCCGACCCGAGGACGACGGGATCAAGCACACCTCGCCGCGCGGTGGACTGCGCAACCTCGACGCGGTCTTCCCCGGGCGCCCGCGCCAGCCACGCCGGGGCCGTGACGGCCAGGCGGTCACACAGCTGGCGTACGCACGCCGGGGCGAGGTCACGCCCGAGATGGAGTTCGTGGCCCTCCGGGAGAACGTTGCGCCCGAGGTGGTCCGCGAGGAGATCGCGGCGGGCCGTGCGGTGCTGCCGGCCAACGTCAACCACCCGGAGATCGAGCCGATGATCATCGGCAAGCGGTTCCTGGTGAAGGTCAACGCCAACATCGGCAACTCCGCGGTCACCTCCTCCATCGAGGAGGAGGTCGAGAAGATGACCTGGGCGACCCGCTGGGGCGCCGACACGGTCATGGACCTCTCCACCGGCCGTAACATCCACACCACCCGCGAGTGGGTGCTGCGCAACTCCCCCGTCCCCATCGGCACGGTGCCGCTCTACCAGGCGCTGGAGAAGGTCGACGGCAAGGCCGAGGAACTGACCTGGGAGATCTACAAGGACACCGTCATCGAGCAGGCCGAACAGGGCGTGGACTACATGACCGTCCACGCGGGCGTACGCCTGCCGTATGTGCCGCTCACAGCCAACCGCAAGACCGGCATCGTCTCGCGCGGCGGCTCCATCATGGCCGCGTGGTGCCTGGCGCACCACAAGGAGTCGTTCCTGTACGAGAACTTCGAGGAGCTCTGCGAGATCCTCGCCGCCTACGACGTCACGTACTCGCTGGGTGACGGTCTCCGGCCGGGTTCCATCGCGGACGCCAACGACGAGGCGCAGTTCGCGGAGTTGCGCACGCTCGGGGAACTCAACCGCATCGCCAAGCGTTTCAACGTACAGACCATGATCGAGGGCCCGGGACACGTCCCGATGCACAAGATCAAGGAGAACATCGACCTTCAGCAGGAGATCTGCGATGAAGCTCCGTTCTATACGCTCGGCCCGCTGACGACGGACGTCGCTCCGGCGTACGACCACATCACCTCCGGCATCGGCGCCGCGATGATCGCCTGGTGGGGCACGGCGATGCTCTGCTACGTCACGCCCAAGGAGCATCTGGGCCTGCCCAACCGGGACGACGTCAAGACCGGCGTCATCACCTACAAGATCGCGGCCCACGCGGCCGACCTCGCCAAGGGGCATCCCGGTGCGCAGGAGTGGGACGACGCGCTGTCCGACGCCCGCTTCGAGTTCCGGTGGGAGGACCAGTTCAACCTCGCTCTGGATCCGGACACGGCACGGGAGTTCCACGACGAGACGCTGCCGGCCGAGCCCGCCAAGACGGCCCACTTCTGCTCCATGTGCGGGCCGAAGTTCTGCAGCATGAAGATCTCCCAGGACATCCGCCGCGAACACGGCGGCAGCCGGGCCGAGATCGAGGAGGGCATGGCCCAGAAGTCGAAGGAGTTCGCGGCAGCGGGCAACCGGGTGTACCTGCCGCTGGCCGACTGACGGCCCCGCTCGGCTTGCGCCCCTCAATGGGGCGCAAGCCGGGGGCTATTCCGGCTGATGCTCCGGACCGCCGAAGTCGGGGCTGGTGTAGTCGGGGCTGGTGAAGCTCGGGCGGCCGGAGCCGGAGCCGTCGTCGGGGCTGCTGAAGCCGGGGCGGTCGTAGCCCAGGCGGGGCATGCGACCGGTCGGGGCCGGCGGGGCCGTGCGGTGCAGGGCGGCCGTGCCGGGCTGGGCGAGCGCGTCCCGCAGGAACGGCAGGATGCCGCGCTCCAGCAGGGCCTCCCGCCAGGCCTCTCTGGCCCTGGCCACCTCCTCGTTCACCGCGCCGTGGGCTCCGGCTTCCGCCGAGGCGCTGTTGCGCAGGGCGGTGAGCAGCAGCCCGACCGCCGCGACGAGGATCGCGGCCGCGGCCATGGCGCCGAACACCCAGCCCGCGGTGAGCATGGTCTGGGCGAAACCCTGGCCCGGGTCCAGCATCTTCAGGATGTAGCCGACGAGCAGGAAGATCGCCGCCGCGGTTCCGGCCAGGACGGGGGCCAGTACCGCGATCACGGCGATGGCACCCGCTCCGGTCGTCTCGGCGGCCTCGCCGAGGCCGGTGGCGAGTCCCATGGCGATGGAACCCGGCTCGGCGGAACCGGATTCACCGGCCGCCGAAGCGGTGGACGGCGCCGGGTGGCGCAGTTCCTCGCGGGCCTTCACATAGCTCTGGTACTCGGTCGCCGCGGCCGCCGCTATGAGCGCGGTGGCGTTGAGCGCCATGGTGCGCAGCTGTTCGGGGTTGAGCCGCTGTCCGACAGCGGCCAGTTCGGGTCGGTGTGGGGCGGAGCGCAGCGCCTCATCGAGGATCCGCTCGAATTCCTGGCGGTCCTCGCTCAGCAGGTGCTGCGGAACGCTGTTCATGTGCATCCCCCGATGCTCCGTAGGGCTTGTGGCTCGCACGCCGGCGAGCCGTCGGGCAGAAACGGAGGGGAGCCTGCTACGGATAAGCCGATGGTAGAGCCGTGACGGCACACGGTGACAGGGGGTTGGCGGAAATTGCGTGCCGACCTGGGCCCACGCGGCCGGGGTGCGCCTGCCCGGTGAACCCTCAGTTATCCAGGGGCAGTTGCTGGACCAGTAGCTTTCCGGCCATGGTCACGCCGCCGTCCATGGCGATGGCGAGCCCTTCGGCGTAGACGTGCGGTCCCTCGACGACGGGGTCGGTGCCCTCTTCGTCGTCCTCGGAGCCCACTTCGCCCAGCAGGTAGGGGATGGGGCTGTGACCGTGAACGACGCGTGTGCCGCCGTACGTATCGAGGAGGGAGCGCACGGCGTCGGCGCCGCCCTCGTCCCGGAAGGAGAAGCGCTTGGTGAACTTGCGGAACAGGTCCCAGACCTCGTCCGCGTCGTTGCGGGTGAGGGCCTCGCGGACGGTGTCGTTGACCGCCTCGATCGAGTCGCCGTAGTCGAGGTAGGCGGTGGTGTCGGAGTGGATGAGCAGGAACCCGTCGACCTCCTCGACGGCGTCGAGGCGGGCCATCCACTGCAGGTGGTGGTCCTGGAGGCGGTCCATGTCGGTCTTCTGGCCGCCGTTGAGCAGCCAGGCCGCCTGGAAGGTGGCGGTGCCCGCACCGGAGTTGACGGGGGTGTCGCCGAACCGCTTGGCGCCGAGCAGCAGCAGCTCGTGGTTGCCCATGAGGGCCTTGCAGTAGCCGCCGGCCGCGGCCGCCTCGGCCGACAGCCGCATCACCAGGTCGATGACGCCGATGCCGTCCGGGCCGCGGTCGGTGAAGTCCCCGAGGAACCACAGCCGGGCGGTGCCCGCGCACCACTGGCCGGAGGCGTCGATCAGGCCCTTCTCCCGCAGGGCGGCCGTCAGTTCGTCCAGGTAGCCGTGGACGTCGCCGACGACGTACAGCGGGCCGGGGCCGGTCGAGGCCTGCTGGGCGGGGGCCGCGGCGGGGGCCGGTTCCACGGGAACCTGCACCGTGTCGCCGCGGTTGATGACGGGCAGATCGCGCTGGGTGGGCGTGTAGCCCTCGGGGTGGGCCTCGTCCACGGCGGGGACGGTGTCACCGGGGTGGGTGTGGACGTACGGACCGGTCTCGTTGACGTACGCGGGCACCCGGAAGTCGCGCAACGTCGCCGTCCGCTCCACCTCGGGTCCCTGACCGGCCCCCTGAGTCATCAGACCCCTCCACCATCGCGCCGCATCTGCACCGCTTCGGACTGCCTGGTCGCAGCGGCCCGCGGTGTCGTGGGCCCATCATAGGAACGCGCGTCGCGCCGTGTGATGACCCAGGGGTGGTGAATCGGAGCGAGACTCCAGTTCACCGCGGCTTTCGCCCCGTTTGGGCCGGGGTTCGACCGGCTGTGCATCACGTGTCGGCCGCACGCCCGACGGCCGACCGACACGTCCGGGGGCGTACGGGGCCCCGTGCGGCCGGCCACCCGGCTCTGCACCGGCGGCCGGCCACACCGTGCGGACCGGGTCCGGGCCCCTGGCTGCGGGCGTTCCGGCCGGGTCCGACGGGCGGCCGGACGAACCGACCGGGCACCCCGTCCGCCCCGCGGTACCCCCGCTGCTCCCGCTATCCCTTTTCCGGAGCCCGCGGCGGGCTGATGGTCGTGCGCGGAGGGCGCCGCTGGGACGAGGTACGCACGATCAGCTCGGTCGGTATCACCTGCTCGACGGTGTGGTCCGACTCCACTCCCTCGATGGCGTCGATGAGGAGCTGGACCACCGCCGTGCCGATCCGGCGCGGCTTCAGGGAGAGCGTGGTGATGGGCGGCTCGGTGTTGGCGTACACCGTGGACTCGCTGCAGCACACCAGCAGCAGGTCGTCAGGGACCCGGAGGCCGTAGCGGCGGGCGGCGGCGAGCAGGTCGGTGCCGTTGGGGTCGAAGAGCCCGTAGACGGCGTCGGGCCGGTCGGGCCGGGCCAGCAGCCGGTCGGCGGCGACGGCGCCCGCGCACGGGTCGTGGGCCGGGTACGCCTCGTAGACGGGATCCTGGCCGACGCGCTCGCACCAGCTCAGGTAGGCGGTGGTCGACAGATGCGTGTACGTGTCCGTCGTCGTGCCCGTGAGCAGGCCGATCCGGCGGGCGCCGGCGGCGGCGAGATGGTCCAGGATGCCGAGGACGGCGGCCTCGTGGTCGTTGTCCACCCAGGCGGTGACCGGGAGGGAGCCGGCCGGGCGCCCGTCGGAGACGACCGGCAGGCCCTGCCGGACGAGCTCGCTGACCACCGGGTCCTGGTCGGAGGGGTCGATGACGACCGTGCCGTCCAGGGCCACGTTGGACCACACGTCGTGGCGGGAGGTCGCGGGCAGGATGACCAGGGCGTAGCCACGGGCGAGCGCGGCCGAGGTGGCGGCCCGGGCCATCTCGGCGAAGTAGGCGAACTCCGTGAAGGTGAAAGGTTCATCCCCGTACGTGGTCACGGTCAGGCCGATGAGTCCCGACTTGCCGGTACGGAGGGTTCGGGCGGCGGCGGAGGGGCGGTACCCCAGCCGGTCGGCCACCTCGCGGACATGGCGCCGGGTGGCATCCGGGAGTCTCCCCTTGCCGTTGAGGGCGTCGGAGACGGTCGTGATGGAGACCCCGGCGGCGGCGGCCACGTCTCTGATGCCCGCCCGGCCCGGCCGACTGCCTCGACGTGAGGTTTCCGCGCGGCTCACCTGGTGCTTCCCTGCTGCTGTCATGGCGAGCCGATAGTAGGGCTCATGCGGTGGGGTAGTGCGGACGCATATGCACGCATTGACAGGCACGTTTCTGCAAGGTCATATAGGGTTAACTGCCTTAGAAAGCAAGCTAGTTGAGCGTTCCCATGGCGAGATGTCTCGTGCCCACGCGCATGGGCCTGCCAAGTGCCCGATGTCTCGAAGAGGTCTCAACTCACCTTCACGGGGGATGCGCGCCAGGGCGTGAGCCACCGGCGCATAGATATATGTAGGGCGCGCCCCCCGATACGTACGCCTTCGTAGGGTGATGCCCCTGATGCCTGTGTGACGAATGAGGTTCGCCTCTTGCCGTCCCGCACCTGTTCGCAGGGAGGCCGAATCCTCATAAGGTGAGGAGTATTGGAAGCCGGCGGCGTCGCGGTCCGCCGGTGGTCGCGAGGAGGACTGCGGTGAGCGAGACGAGCCCGAAGCTGCGCGCCGAGCTGGAGGGTATCCCCACCTACAAGCCGGGCAAGCCCGCCGCGGCCGGCGGTCCGGTCGCCTACAAGCTGTCCTCCAACGAGAACCCGTATCCTCCGCTGCCCGGCGTGATGGAGAGCGTGACCGCGGCCGCCTGCAACTTCAACCGCTACCCGGACATGGCCTGCACCGGGCTGATGAACGAGTTGTCGGAGCGCTTCGGGGTCCCGCTCTCCCACCTGGCCACCGGCACCGGCTCGGTGGGCGTCGCCCAGCAGCTGATCCAGGCCACCAGCGGACCCGGTGACGAGGTGATGTACGCCTGGAGGTCCTTCGAGGCGTACCCGATCATCACGCAGATCAGCGGCGCCCGGTCGGTGCGGGTCCCGCTCACGCCGGGCGATGTGCACGACCTGGATGCCATGGCCGAGGCGATCACCGACCGGACGCGGCTGATTTTCGTCTGCAACCCCAACAACCCGACCGGCACGGTGGTGCGACGGGCCGAGCTGGAGCGGTTCCTCGACCGGGTGCCCGGCGATGTGCTGGTGGTACTGGACGAGGCCTACCGCGAGTTCATCCGTGACCCCGAGGTGCCGGACGGCGTCGAGCTGTACCGGCAGCGACCCAACGTCTGCGTCCTGCGCACGTTCTCCAAGGCGTACGGCCTTGCGGGGCTGCGCGTCGGTTTCGCGATCGCCCATGAGCCGGTGGCGGCGGCGCTGCGCAAGACGGCGGTTCCGTTCGGTGTCAGCCAGCTCGCGCAGGAGGCGGCGATCGCCTCGCTGCGGGCCGAGGACGAGCTGCTGGGCCGGGTCGGCTCGCTGGTGTGCGAGCGCAACCGCGTGGTCGACGCGCTGCGCGCCCAGGGCTGGACGGTGCCGGAGACCCAGGCCAACTTCGTGTGGCTGCGCCTGGGGGAGCGCACGGTCGCGTTCGCGGCGGCCTGTGAGGAGCACGGTGTGGTGGTCCGGCCGTTCCCGGGCGAGGGTGTGCGGGTGACGGTCGGGGAGGCCGAGGGGAACGACATCTTCCTGAAGGTGGCGGAAGCGTTCCGCAAGGAGATGTGACGGGGCTCGTACCGGGTTCCTGAGCGGTTCCGAGTGGGCCTCGCCTGGTGCGGGGCCCTACTCGTCGAGCAGTTCCACGCGTACGGGGTCGCCGTCCCGCACGGTCGCCAGGACCGCAGGGTCCTCGTCCACGCGTCCGAGGACGTTGCACGGGCTCGCGAGGCGGCACTCGTCGCCTCGCGAGATGGGCGTGGGCCCGTAGGGGAGGGCCAGGGCGTCGCCGTCCGTCCAGAAGGCCACGGTGCCCGGCTCCACGACCTGCCGGGCGTCCGTTTCACGTGAAACAGAGACACCCGTGTCGAAATAGACCTCTTCGCCCCAGGTGTAGGCGGTGGAGGCGAGCGGCAGCGCCTTGACGAGGGCCTGGGCGGTCGGTGTGTCATCGAGGGCCGCGGTGATGTTGCCCGCAGGCCAGGAGATCCGTATCTGCATGGCGCGCAATTCAACAAGATGTTGAAGTCGCTGCCAAGGTCTTGACTCGATGGCGCTAGCACCACCCCGCCCTACCGGGCCGAAAATCGGTGCGTCATAATGGCTTGTGAATGTGAACGCGTTCACAAGCTTGCCCGGTTAGTCCCGTAATGCACGGAACAAACGGGACAGACTGCCGCTACCACGGCGAGGTAAGGAGCTGACGACGTGGAATTGGCTTTGGCGCCGGAGACACTGGCGCGCTGGCAGTTCGGCATCACCACCGTCTACCACTTCCTGTTCGTCCCGCTGACGATCTCCCTGGCCGCCCTCACGGCCGGGCTGCAGACGGCCTGGGTCCGCACGGAGAAGGAGAAGTACCTCAGGGCCACCAAGTTCTGGGGCAAGCTCTTCCTGATCAACATCGCGATGGGCGTGGTCACCGGCATCGTCCAGGAGTTCCAGTTCGGCATGAACTGGTCGGACTACTCGCGCTTCGTCGGTGACATCTTCGGCGCCCCGCTCGCCTTCGAGGCTCTGATCGCGTTCTTCTTCGAGTCCACGTTCATCGGCCTGTGGATCTTCGGCTGGGACAAGCTGCCGAAGAAGATCCATCTGGCCTGCATCTGGATGGTCTCGATCGGCACGATCCTGTCGGCGTACTTCATCCTGGCGGCCAACTCCTGGATGCAGCACCCCGTCGGCTACAAGATCGACAAGGCGAAGGGGCGTGCCGAGCTGACCGACTTCTGGGCCGTGCTGACCCAGAACACCGCGCTCAGCCAGGCCTTCCACACCCTCTCCGCCGCCTTTCTCACCGGCGGCGCCTTCATGGTGGGCATCTCCGCCTACCACCTGGCCCGCAAGAGGCACATCCGGGAGATGAAGACCTCCCTGCGGCTCGGCCTGATCACCGTGGTCATAGCCGGTCTGCTCACCGCGGTCAGCGGTGACGTGCTCGGCAAGGTGATGTTCAAGCAGCAGCCGATGAAGATGGCGGCCGCCGAGGCGCTGTGGGACGGCCAGAAGCCGGCGCCGTTCTCGATCTTCGCCTACGGCGACGTCGAGAAGGGCCACAACACCGTGGCCATCGAGGTCCCCGGCCTGCTGTCCTTCCTCGCCGACGACGACTTCACCTCGTACGTCCCCGGCATCAACGACGTGAACAAGGCCGAGCAGCAGAAGTTCGGGCCCGGCGACTACCGGCCCAACATCCCCGTCGCCTTCTGGGGCTTCCGTTGGATGATCGGCTTCGGCATGGCCTCCTTCGCCATCGGCCTCGCCGGACTGTGGCTGACACGCAAGAAGTTCATGCTGCCGCAGCAGTTGAGGGTCGGCGACGACGAGGCGCCGCACCTGGTCCTGTTCAAGAGCAAGGCACTCGGCCCGAAGCTCACCACCTGGTACTGGCGCATCGCGATCTGGACCCTGGCCTTCCCGCTGATAGCCAACTCCTGGGGCTGGATCTTCACCGAGATGGGCCGTCAGCCGTGGGCCGTCTACGGCGTCCTGCAGACCCGGGACGCGGTCTCCCCCGGTGTCTCGCAGGGCGAGGTACTCACCTCGCTGATCGTCTTCACCGCGCTGTACGCCATCCTCGCCGTCGTCGAGGTCAAGCTGCTCGTGAAATACGTCAAGGCCGGACCGCCCGAGCTGACCGATGCCGACCTCAACCCGCCCACGAAGATCGGCGGCGATACCCGTGACGCCGACAAGCCGATGGCCTTCTCGTACTAGGCCGAGGGGACAGTCATGGAACTTCACGACGTCTGGTTCGTCCTGATCGCCGTCCTGTGGACCGGCTACTTCTTCCTGGAGGGGTTCGACTTCGGGGTCGGCATCCTCACCGAGTTGCTCGCGCGGAACCGGCCCGAGCGCCGGGTGCTGATCAACACCATCGGACCCGTCTGGGACGGCAACGAGGTGTGGCTGCTCACGGCGGGCGGTGCGACCTTCGCCGCCTTCCCGGAGTGGTACGCGACCCTCTTCTCCGGCTTCTACCTGCCACTGCTGGTCATCCTGGTCAGCCTGATCCTGCGGGGCGTGGCCTTCGAGTACCGGGCGAAGCGCCCCGAGGAGAACTGGCAGCGCAACTGGGAGACGGCCATCTTCTGGACCTCGCTCATCCCGGCGTTCCTGTGGGGCGTGGCCTTCGGGAACATCGTGTGGGGCGTGAAGATCGACCAGCACTTCGAGTACGTCGGCACCGTCGGGGACCTGCTCAACCCCTACGCCCTGCTCGGCGGCCTCGTGACCCTCACGCTGTTCACCTTCCACGGGGCGGTGTTCACGGCACTGAAGACTGTCGGGGACATCCGGCTGAGGGCACGGAAGCTGGCTCTCCGGGTCGGTCTCGTCACCGCTGTCCTGGCGATCGGCTTCCTGCTGTGGACGCAAGCCCACAGCGGTGACGGCAAGAGCCTGGTGGCGCTGATCGTGGCGGTCGCCGCCCTGGTCGCCGCTCTGGTGGCCAACCAGGTGGGGCGCGAGGGCTGGTCGTTCGCGCTGTCCGGCGTGACCATCGTGGCCTCGGTGGCGATGCTCTTCCTCTCGCTCTTCCCGAACGTCATGCCGTCCACGCTCAACGGGGACTGGAGCCTGACGGTCACCAACGCCTCGTCGAGCCCGTACACCCTGAAGATCATGACCTGGTGTGCGGCGATCGCCACGCCGATCGTACTGCTCTACCAGGGCTGGACCTACTGGGTCTTCCGTAAGCGGATCGGTACGCAGCACATCGCTCCTGACGCTGCCGCCGGCGCCGCACACTGAGTCCGACGAGGGTGTGTTTCACGTGAAACACACCCTCTGGCCCGAAGGGCATGTTTCACGTGAAACCGATCGATCCGCGCCTTTTGCGATACGCCCGCGCCACCCGCTTCTTCCTGGTGGCGGTCGTCGGCCTGGGAGCCGTCGGGGCCGGTCTGGTCATCGCCCAGGCGATGCTCATCGCCGAAGTGGTGGTCGGAGCCTTCCAGCATGGGCAGTCGTTCTCCGAACTGCGCACTCCCCTGCTGCTGCTCGCCGCCGTGGCCGTGGGCCGATCCGTTGTCGCGTGGCTCACCGAGCTGGCCGCCCACCGCGCGAGCGCGGCCGTGAAGTCGGAGCTGCGGGGCCGGTTGCTGGAGCGCGCCGCTCAGCTGGGTCCCGGATGGCTGAGCGGGCAGCGAACCGGCTCGCTGGTCACCCTGGCCACCCGTGGGGTCGACGCCCTGGACGACTACTTCTCCCGCTACCTACCGCAGTTGGGGCTCGCGGTGGTCGTCCCGGTGGCCGTGCTGGCGCGGATCGTCACCGAGGACTGGGTGTCCGCGGCCATCATCGTGGGCACCCTGCCGCTGATCCCCCTCTTCATGATGCTGATCGGCTGGGCCACGCAGTCCCGGATGGACCGTCAGTGGCGGCTGCTGTCCCGGCTGTCCGGCCACTTCCTGGACGTGGTCGCCGGATTGCCCACCCTGAAGGTGTTCGGCCGGGCCAAGGCGCAGGCCGAGTCGATCCGCCGGATCACCGGCGAGTACCGCCAGGCCACCATGCGCACCCTGCGGATCGCCTTCCTCTCCTCGTTCGCCCTGGAGTTGCTGGCCACGCTGTCGGTCGCGCTGGTCGCGGTGACCATCGGCATGCGCCTGGTCCACGGCGACATGGACCTGTACATCGGCCTGGTCATCCTGGTGCTGGCGCCCGAGGCGTATCTGCCGCTGCGCCAGGTCGGCGCGCAGTACCACGCGGCGGCGGAGGGTCTCGCCGCGGCCGAGGAGATCTTCGCCGTCCTGGAGACGCCGACCCCGGCGTGTGGCACCGCGGCGGTGCCCGCGGGCCCGTTGGCCTTCGAGGCGGTGACGATCCGCTACCCGGGCCGGTCGTCGAATGCCGTGACTGATGTGTCCTTCACCGTGGAGCCCGGGGAGACGGTGGCGCTGGTCGGCCCGAGCGGTACGGGCAAGTCGACCCTGCTGAACGCGCTGCTGGGGTTCGTACGGCCCACCGAGGGCCGAGTCCGGGTCGGGGGAGCCGATCTCGCGGACGTCGACCTGGAGGAGTGGCGTTCGCGCATCGCGTGGGTGCCGCAGCGGCCGCACCTGTACGCCGGGACCATCGCGGAGAACGTCCGGCTGGCCCGGCCCGAGGCGGACGACACCGCCGTACGCCGGGCGCTGGGCGACGCGGGTGCGCTGGAGTTCGTGGACGCGTTGCCCGAGGGCCCCGGCACGGTGCTCGGTGAGGACGGGGCCGGGCTGTCCGCCGGTCAGCGGCAGCGGCTCGCGCTGGCTCGGGCCTTCCTCTCCGACCGGCCCGTGCTGCTGCTGGACGAGCCGACGGCCGCGCTGGACGGAGCGACGGAGGCCGAAGTCGTGGCAGCGGTGCGGCGCCTGGCGGTGGGCCGCACGGTGCTGCTGGTGGTGCACCGGCCGGCGCTGCTGGAGGTGGCGGACCGCCTGGTGCAGCTCGACTTCCCCGAGGCGCCCGGGGCGGAGTCACCCGCCGCCGTGGCCGCCCGGCACGAGGGCCCCGGAACGTGCGCCGTCGAAGCGAGCGGCCCCGCCGAGGCCGAGCCCGAAACCGGCGCCTTCGCGCCTCGGCGCCGTGTGCTCGCCCGGGTCCGGGCCCTGGCCGGCCCCCGGCGCGGCCGACTGCTTCTCGCGCTGCTGCTCGGAAGCCTGGCGCTCGGCAGTGCCGTCGGGCTGATGGCCACCTCCGGATGGCTCATCTCGCGGGCCTCCCAGCAGCCGCCGGTGCTGTACCTGATGGTGGCCGTCACGGCGACGCGGGCCTTCGGGATCGGGCGGGCCGTCTTCCGGTACGCCGAGCGGCTCGTGTCGCACGAGGCCGTGCTGCGGATGCTGGCCGACACCCGGGTCGCCGTCTACCGGCGGCTGGAGCGGCTGGCGCCCGCGGGGCTGCGGACGGCACGCCGTGGCGATCTGCTGTCCCGGCTGGTCACCGACGTGGACGCGCTCCAGGACTACTGGCTGCGCTGGCTGCTGCCCGCCGGCGTCGCGGTCGCCGTCTCCACCGCCTCGGTCGCCTTCACGGCCTGGCTGCTGCCCGAGGCCGGGGCTGCGCTGGCGGCGGGGCTGCTCGCCGCCGGCGCCGGCGTTCCGCTGGTCACCGTGGCCGCGGCCCGGCGTGCCGAGCGGCGGCTGGCGCCCGCCCGGGGCGCGCTCGCGACCCGCGTGACCGACCTGCTCACCGGGACCGCCGAGCTGACCGTCTCCGGCGCGCTGCCGGCCCGTACGGCCGCGGCCAGGCAGGCCGACGGCACGCTCACCCGGATCGCCTCGCGCGCCGCCGCCGCCACCGCGCTCGGCGACGGGCTCACCGCTCTGCTGTCCGGCCTGACCGTCACCGCCACCGCGCTGCTCGGCGCCCAGGCGGTGGCCGCGGGCCGGCTCGACGGTGTGGCGATGGCCGTGGTGGTCCTCACCCCGCCGGCCGCCTTCGAGGCGGTACTGGGGCTGCCGCTCGCCGTGCGCCGGCGTCAGCAGGTGCGCCGCAGCGCGGAGCGTGTGTACGAGGTCTTGGACGCCCCGGAGCCCGTACGGGAGCCCGAGCGGCCCCGGCAGGCTCCCGCCTCGCCGTTCCCGGTCGTCGTCAGCGGCCTGTCCGCCCGGCACGCGGGGCAGCAACGGGACGCGCTCGCCGGAGTCGACCTCACACTGGAGGAGGGGCGCAGGATCGCCGTCGTCGGTGCTTCCGGCTCCGGCAAGACGACCCTCGCCCAGGTGTTGCTGCGGTTCCTCGACCCGGGCGCGGGCTCGTACACGCTCGCCGGTGTGGACGCGAGCGCGCTCGACGGTGACGACGTACGCCGGCTCGTCGGACTGTGCGCCCAGGACGCGCACCTCTTCGACAGCACCGTGCGCGAGAATCTGCTGCTCGCCCGGAAGGACGCCACAGAGGCCGACCTGCGCGACGCACTGGCCCGGGCCCGGCTGCTGGACTGGGTGGACGGGCTGCCCGACGGCCTGGACACGCTCGTCGGGGAGCACGGGGCGCGGCTGTCCGGCGGACAGCGGCAGCGGCTCGCGCTGGCCCGCGCGCTGCTCGCCGACTTCCCCGCCCTCGTCCTGGACGAGCCCGCCGAGCACTTGGACCTGCCGACGGCGGACGCGCTCACCGCGGACCTGCTGGCGGCCACCGAGGGCCGTACGACGCTGCTGATCACTCACCGGCTGGCGGGTCTGGACGCGGTGGACGAGGTGGTCGTACTCGACGCGGGCCGGGTGGTGCAGCGGGGTCCTTACGCGGAGCTGGCCGTCGTGGACGGACCGCTGCGGGCCATGGCGCGTCGGGAGAGCACGGCTCAGGCGCTCGTGGGGGCGCGGTGACGCGGCGGCGTCAGACGCCCTCGGCGATCAGACGCTCGATCACGACCGCCACGCCGTCCTCGTTGTTGGCGACCGTACGGCCCGAGGCGGCGGCGATGACGTCCGGATGGGCGTTGCCCATCGCGTAGGACCGGCCGGCCCAGGTCAGCATCTCGACGTCGTTGGGCATGTCCCCGAAGGCGACGACCTGCTCGTGCGAGATGCCGCGCTCGGCGCAGCACAGGGCGAGCGTGCTGGCCTTGGAGACGCCGGGGCCGCTGAGTTCCAGCAGGGCGCTGGGGCTGGAGCGGGTCACGTCGGCGCGGTCGCCGATCGCCAGGCGGGCCAGGGTGAGGAAGGCGTCCGGGTCGAGTTCGGCGTGGTAGGCGAGGATCTTCAGGACGGGCTGGTCGGCGTCCGGGCCGTCGGGCGAGAGGAGGGCCTCGGCGGGCAGCAGGTTGTCCGGTATCTCCATGTGGAGCTTGGGGTAGTCCGGCTCCTGGTGGAAGCCGTACGTCTGCTCGACCGCGAACACCGTGCCGGGTGCCGCCTCGCGCAGCAGCCGTACGGCGTCCAGGGCGTTCTCGCGGGCCAGTTCGCGCACCTTCACGAACCGGTGGGTGCCGGGGCCGCCGTGCAGGTCGACCACGGCGGCGCCGTTGCCGCAGATCGCCAGGCCGTGGCCGTGGACGTGATCGCTGACGACGTCCATCCAACGGGCCGGGCGCCCGGTGACGAAGAAGACCTCGATGCCCGCGGCCTCGGCGGCGGCCAGTGCGGCGACCGTCCTCGGGGAGACCGACTTGTCGTCGCGCAGGAGAGTGCCGTCGAGGTCGGTGGCGATCAGCCGCGGCCTGAGGGCGGCGGCCGGGGTCCCGGGCTGTCTGGTCGCTGAGGTCACCGGGCCATTCTCGCGCATATGCCCGCACGGCCGTGTGGTAGTACGCACAGATGAGTCCACGGACACATCGGGGACGGCCGGCGGACGTCGTCTGTCACCGGGTCAGGGCAGCTGCGCGAGCGCGTCCATGGCGATCCGCTCGAAGACCTTCTCGTCCGCGGCGAAGTCGGAGTCCGGGATGGGCCAGTGGATCACGATCTCGGTGAAGCCCAACTCCCGGTGGCGACCGGCGAAATCCACGAAGGCGTCCAGCGACTCGAGCGGTCGGGCGCGGTCCGGGGTGAAGCCGGTGAGCAGGACCTTGTCCAGCTCGGCCACGTCCCGGTCGGCCGCCGCGCATGCCTCCGTCAGCTTCTCCAGCTGCCCGCGCAGGGCTTGGACCGACTGCTCCGGGGTGCCGCTCTCGTACAGCTTCGGGTCGCCTGTGGTCACCCACGCCTGTCCGTACCGCGCGGCGAGCTTCAGCCCGCGCGGGCCGGTGGCCGCGACCGCGAACGGCAGCCGGGGCCGCTGCACGCAGCCGGGGATGTTGCGCGCCTCGTGTGCCGAGTAGAACCGGCCCTCGTACGACACGGCGTCCTCGGTGAGCAGCCGGTCGAGCAGCGGCACGAACTCGGCGAGCCGGTCGGCGCGCTCGCGCGGCGTCCACGGCTCCTGGCCGAGGGCCGTCGCGTCGAAGCCGGTGCCGCCCGCGCCGATGCCGAGGGTGACGCGGCCGCCGGAGATGTCGTCCAGGGAGATCAGTTCCTTGGCGAGGGTCACCGGATGCCGGAAGTTCGGCGAGGTGACCAGCGTGCCGAGGCGGAGCCGCTCGGTGGCGGCCGCGGCGGCGGTCAGCGTCGGTACGGCCCCGAACCACGGGCCGTCACGGAAGCTGCGCCAGGACAGATGGTCGTAGGTGTACGCGGTGTGGAAGCCGAGCTGCTCGGCCCGCACCCAGGCCGAACGGCCGCCCTCGTTCCAGCGGCGGTACGGCAGGATCACGGTGCTCAGACGCAGACTCATGCGTCCGAGAGTACGGGGACCCCTCGACAATGGCCGAAATCGGTCACCGTACGTGCCTGCCGGGCCACGGACCGAGCAGGCCGGGAGGCGTCGCGTGCGCCCGGGCTCCGGGCGGCCCGGTGTCAGTGCGGATCGGAGAACCGCAGGTAGCGCGGTGGCACGGCCCTGGTGAGCCACACTCCGTTCGCGCTGACGTGGAAGACGTGCCCGTCGCGGTGCATGGCGCCGGCGTCCACGGCGAGCACGACGGGGCGGCCGCGGCGGGCCCCGACCCGGGTGGCGGTCTCCCGGTCGGCCGAGAGGTGGACGTCGTGCCTGTTCATGGGCCTGAGGCCCTCGGCGCGGATCGCGTCAAGACTGCGGCCCACGGTGCCGTGGTAGAGGTACGGCGGCGGGATCGCCGGGGGCAGGCCGAGGTCGACCTCGACCTCGACGCTGTGGCCCTGGCTGGCGCGGATTCTCGTGCCCTCGATCGCGAAGCGCTGCTTGTCGTTGGCGGCCACCACATGGTCGAGCTCCTCGCGCGTGAACCGGAATCCGTGCGCGGCGGCCGCGGTGATCAGTGTGTCGATGTCGACCCAGCCGCCCTCGTCGAGCGTGAGGCCGATGCGTTCGGGTTGGTGGCGGAGGTGTTTCGAGAGGTACTTCGACACCTTCACGGTACGTCTTTCATCCATCCCCCCAGCGTGCTGGAGAGACGCGGATCACGCAGGTTGTTTTTGTCCTCAGGTTTGGTCCACAAGCAAGTGCGGTTATCCACAGGGAAATTGGAGAAGTTGTGGACAACCGGCAGGCGTCTCAGGGCGATTCGCCAAGTCCGGTGCTTCCGGCCTGTGGTGGCACCAGGTCGTCCAAGGACCGTGCTCTGACCTCCCGTTCGGCGGCCAGCGCGATGAATGCCGGCGCGCGATCGAAGCCAACCAGGCGCTCCACGGCCCCGATCGTCTCGGCGGGAAGGTCGACGGAGCGCGTTTCGGTGCGGGGTTCCGGCGGCTTGTCGGCGACGAGGTGTGTCCGCAGGTGTTCGATGGCGAACACGCGCATCGCGCGGGCCAGTTCGGCGTCGACGGTCTGCCGGGCCAGGGGCCGGAGCCGACGTACCAGCGAGGCGGCTTCCGCCGCGTGTGCGTCCGTGCGGTGGGCGGGGTCGTCGAGGTAGCGCGCGAAAAGGTACTCGGTCGTGAACTCCAGGAAGCGGGCGGCTATGTGCTCGACCTGGCCTCTCAACTCCCGCAGGTGGCCCGAGATCGCGGACAGTGGCACCCCGGCGGCGTGCAACTCGGCTGCCACCGCGAGTTCTTGGGGGCTCGGCACGAGAAAGGTGTCGGGGTCGCCGTCGACCGGTTCCAGTACGCCGAGCTCGACCGCCTCCGCCACGGCGTCCTCGTCGGGGGTGCCGCCGAAGCGGGCGTCCAGCTCGGTGCGGGTGATGCGGTCCGGTTCCTCGTCGGTCCATGGTCCCTCCACCTCGGTGACCAGGCCGAGGACACCGCCCAGGCCGCGGCCGGTGTCCCAGGCGTCCAGGAGTTCCTTGATCGAGGCCAGGGTGTAGCCGCGGTTGAGGAGGTGGCCGATCTGGTGGAGGCGGGTGAGGTGGACGTCGGAGTAGACGTTGGCGCGGCCCCGGCGCTCGGGGCGGGGAAGGAGCCCCTTGTCCTGGTAGGCGCGGATGGTCCGCACGGTGGTGCGGGTGCGGTGGGCCAGGTCTTCGATGCGGTAGGTCCTCTGGGGTGGGGGGTCGGTCATGTGGGGTCCCTCGGGTGGCGACCGGAGAAGGGGCCTGGCGGGAGGGGGGCGCTCACAACTTCGGCTCCACCCGCGCGATCCCCCGCAGCACCCCCGGCATGAAGCGCGACAGGAGGTGGGCGCCCCGGGCCTCCGGGGTCACCGGTACGACCGCCCTGTTGTGGGTCACCGCGTCCAGGACGGCCTCGGCGACCTTCTCCGGTGGGTAGTTGCGCAGGCCGTACAGGCGGGCCGAGTGCTTCTGGCGGCGGCATTCCTCCGCCTCGTCGACGCCGGTGAAGCGGGCCGTCGAGGTGATGTTGGTGTTGACGATGCCGGGGCAGATCGCCGTGACTCCGATGTCCTGGGAGGCCAGTTCGGCGCGCAGGCACTCGGAGAGCATCAGCACCGCCGCCTTGGAGGTGCTGTAGGCGGGCAGGGCCCGGGAGGGCTGATAGGCGGCCGCGGACGCGATGTTGACGATGTGGCCGCCCTGGCCGCGCTCGGCCATGCGCGCGCCGAAGAGACGGCAGCCGTGGATGACACCCCAGAGGTTGACGTCCAGGACCTTGCGCCAGTCGGCGGTCGTGGTGGTGAAGAAGGAGCCCGACAGGCCGATCCCCGCGTTGTTGACCAGCACGTCCAGCACGCCGTACGCGCGGTGCACCTTCTCGGCGAGCTTCTCCATGGCCTGCTCGTCGGAGACGTCCGCCGTCTCCGCCCACGCCTCCGGCGCGCCGATCAGCCGGGACAGCTCGGCGGTGCGGGCGGCGGCCTCGGCGTCGCGGTCGACGGCCACCACCCGCGCGCCGGCCTCCGCGAAGGCGAACGCCGTGGCCCGCCCGATCCCGCTGCCCGCACCGGTGACCAGCACCAACTGCCCGCCGAACCGATCGGCATGGCGGCCGGCGGCCTGCGGCTCCGGTCGCCCGCCCTCGACGCCCGTCACGAACTGCTCGATCCAGGCGGCGACCTGGTCGGGACGCGTGCGCGGGATCCAGTGCTTGGCGGGGAGCGTGCGGCGGGTCAGCCGGGGCACCCACTGCTCCAGGTCGTCGTACAGGCGCTCCGACAGGAACGCGTCCCCCAGGGGCGTGATGAGCTGCACGGGCGCGTGTGCGTACGCGTCCGGGCGGGGCCTCAGCAGCCGTGCGCGGACGTTGTCGCGGTACAGCCAGGCTCCGTGCGCCGCGTCGGAGGGCAGGGACGCGGTCGGGTACTCGCCTGCGGGCACCTTCTCGGTCCGCTGGAGGATCTTCGGCCAGCGCCTGCCGAGCGGTCCGCGCCAGGCCAGTTCCGGCAGGGCGGGCGTGTGCAGCAGGTACACGTACCAGGACTTGGCGCCCTGGCCGAGGAGCTGGCCCACCCGGCGGGGCGTGGGACGCTTCACGCGCGCGTTGATCCAGTGACCGAAGTGGTCCAGGGACGGGCCGGACATCGACGTGAAGGAGGCGATACGGCCCTCCGTGCGGCCCACCGTGGCGAACTCCCAGGACTGCACCGAGCCCCAGTCGTGACCGACCAGGTGCACCGGCCGGTCCGGGCTCACCGCGTCCACGACCGCCAGGAAGTCGTCCGTGAGCTTCGCCAGGGTGAAGCCGCCGCGCAGCGGCCGCGGTGCCGTGGAGCGGCCGTGGCCCCGGACGTCGTACAGCACGACGTGGAAACGGTCGGCGAGGCGGACGGCGACCTCCGACCAGACCTCCTTGCTGTCCGGGTAGCCGTGCACCAGCAGCACCGTCGGCTGCTCCGGATCGCCCAGCTCGGCCACGCACAGCTCGGCCCCGCCGGTGTGCACCCGGCGCTCCCGCGCACCCTTCAGCGTCACTTCGCCTCCGCCCAGCGCCGCACGTGCGGCAGATCGTCGTCCAGCCAGAAAGCGCTCTGCCCGGGGTCCCGGGAGTCGGTGACGACCAGGATCTCCTCGAACTTCGCGCCCGTACCCCGGAAACCGAGGTGGGGTTCGACCGCCCACAGGCCCGGCTGCGGCGGGTGGTCGGAGAAGCGGTACGGAGACCACAGGGGCGACCAGCCCTCGCGGTGGCCGTGCAGGGCGTCGGCGGCCAGGCCCTTGAGGGACTGGGTGCCGAACCCGAACAGATGCGGTGACCAGCGGCGCTGCTTCACCCGGTCCACCTTGTGGGCGATGACGCCGAAGGGGTACGCGCGGTGCCGGTTGGCGTATCCCTGGCGGACCATGAGCCGGTCCACGTCCTCGTAGATCTCACGCAGCGGCCGTCGCTCGCGCACCTCGCGCAGGATCAGCTCGCGGTGCGCCTCCAGGTCGGCCATCAGCCGGTCCTGCACCGGGTTGACGCCGAGCGAGCCCGAGTAGCCGATGTCGGCCGTGAAGCCCTCGTACACCGGGGCCATGTCCAGGATGAACGGCATCCCGGGCTCCAGCGCGCGGTCGGTCGGGAAGAACTGCAGCGGGATGCGGAAGTCCACGAACGCCGTGCGGTCCCCGAACCAGGCGAAGGGCAGGTGGAACCAGTCCCGCACCCCCCGCTCGCGCAGCCACTCGCGCTGCATCCGTGCCGCCTCGCGCTCGGTCACGCCGGGCTCCAGGCGTGCCGCGACCGCCTCCGCGCATTCGTAGGCGAGGCGCTGCACCCGCCTGAACCCCCGCAGCTCCATGGAGAGTTCGCTTCTCACTGCCGTCGTCATGCCGCCCCGTCCCGTCGACTGCGGTACGCGTCCGTAACTTGACACTGGTGAATGTGACAGTTGTTAGAGGCGGCGTCAATAGGGTGGATCAAGGGCTGTGGACAACGGTCGCGAGCGACGGCGGGCACCTGTCGGCGGTCGGATCCCTTAGGGCCGCGTAATACTCGAGGCTGACGCGAAGACGGCTCTGTGGTCTGACGCCGGGCGTGTTCCGCGTCACTACGGTCGAGGACGTGACTGTGATCGCGACCGAAAGCCTGAGCAAGCGGTTCCCCCGGGTGACCGCGCTCGACCGGCTGTCCGTGGACATCGGACCCGGTGTGACCGGACTCGTCGGAGCCAACGGCGCCGGCAAGTCCACCCTGATCAAGATCCTGCTGGGTCTGTCCCCCGCCACGGAGGGCCGCGCCGAGGTGCTCGGCCTCGACGTGGCCACCAAGGGCGCCGCCATCCGTGAGCGCGTGGGCTACATGCCGGAGCACGACTGCCTGCCGCCCGACGTCTCGGCCACCGAGTTCGTCGTCCACATGGCGCGGATGTCCGGTCTGCCGCCCACCGCCGCGCGCGAGCGCACCGCGGACACCCTGCGCCATGTCGGCCTGTACGAGGAGCGCTACCGCCCCATCGGCGGTTACTCCACCGGCATGAAGCAGCGTGTGAAGCTCGCCCAGGCCCTGGTGCACGACCCGCAGCTGGTGTTCCTGGACGAGCCGACCAACGGCCTCGACCCGGTCGGCCGGGACGAGATGCTCGGCCTGATCCGCCGCATCCACACCGACTTCGGCATCTCGGTCCTGGTCACCTCCCACCTGCTGGGCGAACTGGAGCGCACCTGCGACCACGTCGTCGTGGTGGACGGCGGCAAGCTGCTGCGCTCCAGCTCCACCACGGACTTCACCCAGACCACGACGACACTCGCGATCGAGGTCACCGACAGCGACGACCACCCCGACGGCACCCGCGCGGTCCGCGAGGCGCTGCACGCGCGCGGGGTGGACACCCACGACGAGGGCGGCGGCCTGCCCGGCGCCGGCCACATCCTGCTGCTGACCGCCTCCGGCGAGGAGACGTACGACCTGGTGCGCGACGTGGTCGCCGACCTCGGCCTCGGCCTGGTGCGCATGGAGCAGCGCCGGCACCACATCTCCGAGGTGTTCACCAGCAGCGACGAGCAGCGGAAGGAGGCCGTCGGACATGGCGGTTGAGCATTCCCCGGCGACGCGGGCCGGCGACCAGACCCGCATCCACGACATCGGCTACCGCGGCTACGACGGCCCGCGCCTCGGCCGCGCCTACGCCCGGCGCTCGCTGTACTCGCAGTCCCTGCGCGGCGCCTACGGCCTCGGCCGCTCGGTGAAGTCCAAGGTGCTGCCGATGCTGCTGTTCGCGGTCATGTGCGTGCCCGCGGCCATCATGGTGGCCGTCGCGGTGGCCACCAAGGCGCACGAACTGCCGGTGTCCTACACCCGCTACGCGATTGTCATGCAGGCGGTGATCAGCCTGTACGTCGCCTCGCAGGCGCCCCAGTCCGTCTCCCGCGACCTGCGCTTCAAGACCGTACCGCTGTACTTCTCGCGGCCCATCGAGACCGCCGACTACGTGCGGGCGAAGTTCGCGGCGCTCGCCTCGGCCCTGTTCGTCCTCACCGGGGCCCCGCTGCTCGTGATGTACGTGGGCGCGCTGCTGTCCAAGATGGGCTTCGCCCACCAGACGAAGGAATTCGCCCAGGGACTGGTCGCCGTGGCCCTGCTCTCGCTGCTGTTCGCCGGCATCGGCCTGGTCGTCGCCGCCGTCACCCCGCGCCGCGGCTTCGGCATCGCCGCCGTGATCGCCGTGATGACCATCTCCTACGGCGCGGTCTCCACCCTCCAGGCCATCGCCGACGTCCAGGGCAACAGCGGCGCCGTCCCCTGGATCGGCCTGTTCTCCCCGATCACGCTGATCGACGGCGTGCAGTCCGCCTTCCTCGGCGGCACCTCCGCCTTCCCCGGCGGTACCGGCCCGTCCACCGGTGAGGGCGTGGTGTTCGTCCTGGCCGTCCTGGGCCTGATCGCCGCGAGCTACGGCCTCCTGATCCGCCGCTACCAGAAGGTGGGACTGTGACCACGCTGAGCATCGACCACGTCTCCCGCTGGTTCGGCAACGTGGTCGCCGTCAACGACATCACCATGACCATCGGGCCCGGCGTCACCGGCCTGCTCGGCCCCAACGGCGCCGGGAAGTCCACCCTCATCAACATGATGGGCGGTTTCCTCGCCCCCTCCACCGGCACGGTCACTCTCGACGGGCAGCCGGTGTGGCGCAACGAGTCCATCTACAAGCAGATCGGTATCGTCCCCGAGCGGGAGGCGATGTACGACTTCCTCACCGGCCGCGAGTTCGTCGTCGCCAACGCCGAGCTGCACGGCCTAGGCGCCAAGGCCGCCCAACGCGCCCTCGCCACGGTCGAGATGGAGTACGCGCAGGACCGGAGGATCGCCACGTACTCCAAGGGCATGCGCCAGCGCGTGAAGATGGCGAGCGCCCTGGTCCACGACCCCTCCCTGCTCCTGCTGGACGAGCCGTTCAACGGCATGGACCCGCGCCAGCGCATGCAACTGATGGACCTGCTGCGGAAGATGGGCGACGACGGCCGCACGGTGCTGTTCTCCTCGCACATCCTGGAGGAGGTCGAGCAGCTCGCCCGGCACATCGAGGTCGTCGTCGCCGGACGGCACGCGGCCAGCGGCGACTTCCGCAGGATCCGCCGCCTGATGACCGACCGCCCGCACCGCTACCTGGTGCGCTCCAGCGACGACCGCGCCCTCGCGGCCGCGCTGATCGCCGACCCGTCGACGTCCGGCATCGAGGTGGACGTGACCGAGGGCGCGCTGCGCGTCCAGGCCGTCGACTTCGGCCGCTTCACCGCCCTGCTGCCGAAGGTCGCCAGGGACCACGGCATCCGGCTGCTCACGGTCTCGCCGTCCGACGAGTCCCTCGAGTCCGTCTTCTCGTACCTGGTCGCGGCGTAGGAGGCCGAAGATGTACGACCCCACCGTCGCCCGGCTCACCTACCGGGCCCTGCTCGGCCGCCGCCGGGCCCTCATCCTCGGCGCGCTGCCCCTGCTGCTGCTCGTGATCTCCGTGGCCGTGCGCGCCCTGACCGGCGCGGACGACCAGACCGCCGCCGACGTGCTCGGCGGGTTCGCGCTCGCCACCATGGTGCCGATCATCGGCGTCATCGCGGGCACGGGCGCGATCGGCCCCGAGATCGACGACGGCTCCGTCGTCTACCTGCTGTCCAAGCCGCTGAAGCGGCCGACGATCATTCTCACCAAGCTGATCGTCGCCATCGCGGTGACCATGGTGTTCTCGGCGGTGCCGACCATGATCGCGGGCCTGATCCTGAACGGGAACGGCCAGCAGATCGCCGTCGCCTACACGGTGGCCGCGCTCGTCTCCTCCATCGCCTACTCCGCGCTGTTCCTGCTGCTGGGCACCGTGTCCCGGCACGCGGTGGTCTTCGGCCTGGTCTACGCCCTCGTCTGGGAGGCCCTGTTCGGCTCCCTGGTGCCCGGCGCGCGCACGCTGAGCGTCCAGCAGTGGTCGCTGGCCGTCGCCCACAAGGTCGCCGGCGGGGACCTGGTGACCTCCGACGTCGGGCTGACCACGGCCACGGTGCTGCTGGTCGCGGTCACCGTCCTGGCCACCTGGTACGCGGGCCAGAAGCTGCGGGCGCTGACGCTGGCCGGCGAGGAGTGACCGGTCCCCGTCTTGACGGGGGCTTCATCTCTGCCCGGGCAGACTGGGCAAAGCGGATGTTCGATTGGGAGGTCCGGATGGCAGAGGAGACGCCGCAGCGCGACGCCCGTGGACGGGCTGCCGGTGACGTCTGGGACGAGCTGGTCCTCGACGAGTCCTTCGTACGCGCCGCCGAGACCTCCGAGCCGTCCGCCCGGGCCCGGATGCTCGCCGCCCGCTGGCGGGCCGAGGAACCGCAGCCGCAGCCGTGGCGGTCGGACGATCCGCCGGCGGGCTGGTTCTTCAGCAAGGCGCGCCGGCGCAGGTGGCGCCGCCGGTGACACGGTCCCCCGGTTAATTCGGTGGCGCCCAACTCGGCGGCGGGGCAGAGTGGTTGTGCCCCATCCGCCGGGAGTGTCCCGGCGCCGCGATCTGGGAGAGGAGGCGGGCGATGTCCATGCACGGAAGTACGCCCGGCTCCCGACAGGGCAGTCCGAGGCGGGCTCCGGAGTAGCCGTTACCTCTCCGTGTAGCCACGGGCACTGCCCGGGGCGGCCGCTTCGAGCACGCGATGTCGCTCTCGCGTGGGCCGCCCACCCGGAGGATTGGCCGAGTGGTAAGGCACTGGCTTGCTAAGCCATGGTCGGGGGTGACCCCGCGCACGTTCGATCCGTGCATCCTCCGCGAGACGTTGCCACTGGGGCTCGGCCGAGGCTCAGGGCCGGAAGCATGTCGAAGAGACACCCGGTGCTTCTGACCGTGCCCACCCGTGCCGCCCCAGCGGCACGACCACTCACGGCCGTGGGGCGTGCCGTCGTTCGCCCTGCGGGTACGTGGGGGCCGGTGGCGCGGTTCCCCGCGCCCCTGGGAGTTGCGGCGCCGTCGGCCGTCGAGGCGCTCCGACCGCCGCGCATTCCTACGCCAGCAGTCTCTCCAGCACCACCGCGATGCCGTCCTCCTCGTTGGAGGACGTGACCTCGTCGGCCACCGCGCGGAGCTCCTCGTGGGCGTTGGCCATGGCCACGCCCCGGGACGCCCAGGCGAACATCGGGATGTCGTTCGGCATGTCGCCGAAGGCGATCGTGTCGGCCGCCTTCAGGCCCAGGCGGCGGGCCGCGAGCGACAGGCCCGTGGCCTTGGACAGGCCGAGCGGCAGCAGCTCCACGATGCCCGCGCCCGCCATGGCGACCGTGACGAGACCACCGGCCGCGAGGCGTGCCGCTTCCGCCAGGTCGTCGTCGCTCAGCGTCGGATGCTGTATGTAGATCTTGTTCAGCGGGGCGGTCCACAGGTCCGACGCGTCCGTGAACGGCGTCGCCGGGAGCGCGCCGGTGACCGCGTACCCCGGCCCCACCAGCACCTCGCCGTCCAGGCCGTCCCGGCTCGCCGCGAGGTGCAGCGGGCCCACGTCGGCCTCGATCTTGGCCAGGGCCACGCCCGCCAGCCGGCGGTCCAGGGTCACGGAGGTCAGCAGGCGGTGCGCCCCGGCGTCGTACACCTGGGCGCCCTGGCCGCAGACGGCGAGGCCGTCGTAGCCGAGGTCGTCCAGGATGTGCCGGGTCCAGGGGACCGCGCGGCCGGTGACGACGATGTGCGCGGCGCCCGCCGCGGTGGCCGCGGCGAGCGCTTCACGGGTGCGCTGCGAGATCGACTCGTCGGAGCGCAGGAGCGTTCCGTCGAGGTCGGTGGCGATGAGTCGGAACGGGAATCCGGCGCTCACTTGGCGACCGGCTCCAGGACCTCCCGGCCGCCCAGGTACGGGCGCAGCACCTTGGGCACGTACACCGAGCCGTCGGCCTGCTGGTGGTTCTCCAGGATCGCCACGATCGTGCGCGGTACGGCGCACAGGGTGCCGTTGAGCGTGGCCAGCGGGCGGACCTGCTTGCCGTCCCGGAGCCGGATCGACAGCCGGCGGGACTGGAACTCGGTGCAGTCCGAGGTCGAGGTCAGCTCGCGGTACTTGCCCTGGGTCGGGATCCAGGCCTCGCAGTCGTACTTACGCGAGGCCGAGGCGCCGAGGTCGGCGGAGGCGACGTCGATGACGCGGAACGGCAGCTCCAGCGACCTCAGCCACTGCTTCTCCCACTCCAGCAGACGCTTGTGCTCCTCCTGCGAGTCCTCGGGGGTGACGTAGGAGAACATCTCGACCTTGTCGAACTGGTGCACGCGGAAGATGCCTCGCGTGTCCTTGCCGTGCGAGCCGGCCTCGCGGCGGAAGCACGGCGAGAAGCCCGCGTAGCGCAGCGGCAGCCGGTCGGCGTCGATGATCTCGTCCATGTGGTACGCCGCCAGCGGGACCTCGGAGGTGCCGACCAGGTACAGGTCGTCCTTGTCGAGGTGGTAGACGTCCTGGGCCGCCTGGCCGAGGAAGCCGGTGCCGGCCATGGACTGCGGGCGGACCAGCGCCGGGGTCAGCATCGGGGTGAAGCCGGCCGCGGTCGCCTGCGCGATCGCCGCGTTCACCAGGGCCAGCTCCAGCAGGGCGCCGACGCCGGTGAGGAAGTAGAAGCGGGAACCGGAGACCTTGGCGCCGCGCTCGACGTCGATCGCGCCGAGGAGCTGGCCGAGCTCGAGGTGGTCCTTGGGCTCGAAGCCCTCGGCGCCGAAGTCGCGGATCGTGCCGTGCGTCTCCAGCGTGACGAAGTCCTCCTCGCCGCCGACGGGCACGTCGGGGTGGACGAGGTTGCCGAGCCGGAGCAGCAGGTGCTGGGTCTCGGCGTCGGCCGCGTCGCGCTCGGCGTCGGCGGTCTTGACGTCGGCCTTCAGCTGCTCGGCCCGCTTGAGCAGCTCGGCCTTCTCGTCGGCGGTGGCCTTGGGGATCAGCTTGCCGAGCTGCTTCTGCTCGGCGCGCAGCTCGTCGAAGCGGACGCCGGAGGACCTGCGCCGCTCGTCGGCAGACAGGAGGGAGTCGACGAGCGCGACATCCTCTCCACGGGCGCGCTGCGATGCGCGCACACGGTCGGGGTCCTCACGAAGCAGGCGAAGGTCAATCACGTGGCCAAGGCTACCGGTGCGAGCTCGCAGGCCACGACTCACTATTGCGACTCGCGACCCACGCGCCGATATGGGGCAATTACGCAGAGTGTCGACACTTGTCGCTGTGTGTAGTCGTGTGTCAATTGAAGCCGTCTCACTACCTGGAACGAGTCAGCCGGTGGACTCCTGGTTGACCGGATCGCCTTGTGGAGAGCGGCACTTGAGCGGGCCGTTGTCCACAGGAATCCATGCGCCGGGCAGAGTTATCCACAGGCTGTGCGGAAACTCTGTGGATTTTGGAATTGATCACTCCGGAAGTTCTGGCCGGACTGAGGAATTCCCGGTTCGAGCAGGGGTGACACCCACTTTCGGGTGGAAAGGGGTCGCTCCAAAAGATGAACCAAAGGAAACGAGTGGACGAAGGGTGACCTGCGGGACGGTGGCCGCATCTGGGACTTCCAGGGCGATTTGTCGACCAAGTCGCAGTCTCTTGTCGACTTGTCCCCAGGTCGAGAAGCGGACCTGTGGATAACTTCTGTGGATAACGAAGATACGCAGGTACGACTGGCCGGAAGCAGCGCTACGGCCGCTCTAGAACCGGCCGTCCTGGCAGCGCGCCACCCAGTCCGACGCCGCCACGAACTCCTCGTCCGAGGTTCCCGGAAAGGTGGACCTGGCCTCGCCCGGCTGGATGTCCGCGCGCGGATAGGAGCCGAGGAAACGAACCTGCAGACAGATCCGCTTCAGCCCCATCAGCGCCTCGGCCACTCGCCGATCGGAGATGTGGCCCTCGGCGTCGATGCAGAAGCAGTAGTTGCCGATGCCGGCGCCGGTCGGGCGGGACTGCAGCAGCATGAGGTTGATGCCGCGGGTGGCGAACTCGCCGAGCAGGTCGCGCAGGGCACCGGGGTGGTCGTCCCGCTGCCACAGCACCACCGAGGTCTTGTCGGCGCCGGTCGGCGCGGCGGGCCGGGCCGGGCGGCCGACCAGGACGAACCGGGTCTGCGCGTTCTCCGCGTCGTGAATGCCGGTCTCCAGGGCCTCGAGGCCGTACCGGGCGGCGGCGAACTCACCCGCGAAGGCGGCGTCGTACTTGCCCTCCTGGACCAGCCGCGCGGCGTCCGCGTTCGAGGCGGCCGACTCCCAGTCGACGTCGGGGAGGTTCTTCCTGAGCCAGTTGCGGACCTGCGGCTGGGCCGCCGGGTGCGCGGAGACCGTCTTGATGTCCGACAGCTTCGTGCCCGGGCGGACCAGCAGCGCGAAGGTGATCGAGAGCAGCACCTCGCGGTAGATCATCAGCGGCTCGCCCGCGACCAGCTCGTCCAGGGTGGTGGTGATGCCGCCCTCGACGGAGTTCTCGATCGGCACGAACGCGGCCTCGGCCTCGCCGGCCCGCACCGCGTCGAGCGCGGACTGCACCGACACGTACGGGATCAGCTCCCGGGTGGCCGCCTCCGGAAGCGTGCGCAGGGCGACTTCGGTGAAGGTGCCTTCGGGACCGAGATACGCATAGCTCGCTGGCATGTCCTCACCCTAATGGCCGTCGGGGAACGTGGCTTCCGTGTCTCATGGAAGCCACTCGACCGGGTGGTTTGAACCCCGATTCACCCCTCCAACAGCCCCTGTCCCACGTACTCCCCCTCGGCCGACCCACCGGGCACCGCGAACAGAGCGCTCGCCTCGTGCCGGATGTACGTCGAGAGCGCGTCCCCGCGGTCGAGCTTGCGCTGCACCGGTACGAAGCCGCGCAGCGGGTCCGCCTGCCAGCAGATGAACAGCAGCCCGGCGTCCGGCGTGCCGTCCGCGTCGATGCCGTCGTGGTAGGAGAACGGGCGCCGCAGCATGGCCGCGCCACCGTTCCGGTCGGGCCGGGTGATGCGGGCGTGCGCGTTGACGGGGACGACGTACTCGCCCTTGTCGTCGGTCTTCTCCAGGTCCATCGGGGTCGTCTCGCCGCCTCCGGACAGCGGCGCGCCGTCGGCCTTGCGGCGCCCGATGACCGCCTCCTGGGCGGAGTGCGACAGCTTCTCCCAGTCGTCGAGGAGCATGCGGATACGGCGTACGACGGCGTAGGAGCCGTTCGCCATCCAGGCGGGCTCACCCGAGGCGGGCACGAAGATCCGCTTGTCGAAGTCGGCCTCGGACGGCTTGGGATTGCGGGTGCCGTCCAGCTGGCCCATGAGGTTCCGGGCCGTCATCGGGTGGGCGGTGGCGCCCGGGGTGCGGTTGAAGCCGTTCATCTGCCAGCGGACACGGGCCGCGCTGCCGGCGTCCTTCTGGATGGCGCGCAGCGCGTGGAAGGCGACCAGGGCGTCGTCGGCGCCGATCTGCACCCACAGGTCGCCGTCGCTGCGCGCCTTGTCGAGCCGGTCGGAGGAGAAGTCGGGCAGCGGGTCGAGAGCGCCCGGCCGCTGCTTCTCCAGGCCGGTCTTCCCGAAGAAGCTGTGGCCGAAGCCGAAGGTGACGGTCAGGGAGGACGGGCCCGCGTCCCGGGCCACATCGGTGTCGTCGTGCGGAGCCGCCTTGCCCGTCATCAGCCGCTCGGCCGTCATGGACCAGCGGCGCAGCAGGGCCGTCGCCTCCTTGCGGCCCGCGCCCGCCGCCAGGTCGAAGGCGACGAGATGGCCGCGGGCCTGCAGTCCCTCGGTGATGCCGGACTGATGTTTCCCGTGAAACATCGCCCGGTCGGAGCCCACCGAGCTCAGCGGAGTGGCCTGGGCGGGCGCTGCCGCGTAGCCCACGGCTCCGCCGGTCGCGCCGAGCACGACCCCGGTGGCCCCGGCGGTGCCGAGCAGCGCGCGTCGGGAGATACCTGGGCCCGAGGCGCTGTCGGCGGCGGGTTCCCGCACCGCGGAGTCGGGCGTGCGGGCCTGAGGGACGGACTGGTCGGGCATGGTGTGGTTCAGCCGATCTGCGCGTTCTTGGAGACGGTCACCTGGTCGATGTCGGAGGTCCGCACGGTCACGGCGATCTTCCAGTCGCCCGCCATCGGGATCTGCACTCCGCTCGCCGACCAGTGGCCGGTGGTGATGTGGTCGGGGGTCACCGGAAGCGGTCCGAGCTTCTTCGCCTCCAGGGTGAAGGCGACCTTCACCTCGGGGACGTCGAAGGCGCGCCCGTTGGGCCGCTGGACGTAGACGTGCATCTCGTTGCCGCCCACGCGCGCGGGGTCGAAGTCGATCCGGACGAGGCCCTTGCCGTCGGTGCCGCCGGTGTCGAAGGGCATGTCCAGCGTCAGCGCGCCGGAGGAATTCGAGGACGAGGATGAAGACGACGATGAAGACGACGATGACGACGACGATGACGACGACGTGGCCGCCTTGGCTTCCAGCTCGGTGCGGCCCGGCTCGGTCTGGGTCAGCCAGGTGGTGACGGCGAGCAGCACGACCGCGACGCCCGCCTCGGCGAGCACAGAGCGGCGCAGGCCGAAGCGGTTCGGGTCGGCGGCCCGCAGCCGCTTCTGCCGGGCGGCGTCCACCGCGGCCCGCTGCCGGGCGAGCTGGGCGGCACGCTTGCCGTCACCGGCGGCGGCCGCCTTGCCGTCACCGGACGTGTCCGCTGTGGTGTCGCCGGACGCGGACTTCTTCCCGGACGCCTTCTTGGCGGCGGAGCCGACCTGCTCCTTCTCGCGCTGCTTCCCCTTCTTGGCGAGGGCGGCCGCGGCCGCGTCCACGAGCCGTCCCGTCCAGCGCCGCGAGATCCAGGCGATCCCCACCAGCAGCGCCACCAGCCCGATCTTGACCAGCAGCAGCTGCCCGTAGCGGGTCTCGGTGAACGCCGACCAGGAGCCGAGCTGGCGCCAGGACTGGTAGGTGCCGGTGACGACCAGGGCGAGGACCGAGCCGAAGGCGACACGGGAGAAGCGCTGGACGGCGGCGGCCTCGACCGGGGCCTCGGCGGGCGCCCGGTACAGGGCGACGATGAGAGTGGTGAGGCCGCCCAGCCAGGCGGCGACGGCCAGCAGGTGGAGGACGTCGACGGGCATGGCGATGCCCGGTTGGAGTCCGGTGGAGGCGTGCTCGGCCATGGCCCAGCTCGCCGCGAGACCGGCGGCCACGACCACTCCGCCGATCGCGAGCCCGAAGGTCAGGTCCCGCTTCTCCTCGCCCTCCTCGCGCCGGTTGTAGGCGCCGAAGAGGACGGCGATGAACAGCGCCGCGGCGGCGAGCAGCAGCAGCCGGGAGACCAGCGCGGCGCCGGTCTTGGTCTGCAGCACCTGGCCGAGCAGGTTGAGGTCGAAGACGTCGCCGAACTTCCCCGAGGAGGTGTAGGAGCCGCGCAGGAGCAGCAGCCACAGGGTGGCCGCCGTGAGCGCGAGCCAGCCGCCGACCACGAGCCGCTGCACGGCCCGTACGCCCGAGCCGCGCCGCCAGCAGGCCAGCACGAAGGCGGCGCCGCCCGCCAGCACGATGAACCCGGCGTACGACACGTACCGCCCGGCCGCGTACAGCAAGCCGACGACTCCGCCGCCCGCCGCCGCGACGCCGGAGACCACGGTCTGCGAGGGCGCCCCGATGGAGAAGGTGTAGGCACCCGAGACGGGGTGGCTGTCCGCCGAGACGACCTGGTAGGCGACCGTGTAGGTGCCCTTGGCCAGACCGCCCTTGAGCTTCACGGCGTATGTCGTCCCGCTGATGTTGGCGGGCCCGCCCACCTCGACGTTCTTCCCCTTGGGGTCAAGTACCTGCAGCGAGTCGTCGTTCATCGCCACCTTCTCGGAGAAGGTGAGCGACACCTGGGTGGGAGCCTTGTCGACCACCACCCCCTGCGCGGGGTCGCTGCCGGTCAGCGCGGCGTGCGCGGAGGCCGGTCCGGCACCCGCGAGGAGCGCGCCGGTGACGGCGAGCAGCAGCAGCACCAGGGTGCGCAGGCGGGGGGTGATGGTCCGCGTCAAGGTGGTCCCTCCCTCAGTGGCCGGTCGACGGGTTGTACGTGGCGGACTTCACCGGCATCTCGACGGTGAGGGCCCCGGACTTGGCGAAGGTGAGCTTCAGGGTGACCTTCTGGCCCTGCTCCGGCCTGTGCTTCAGCTTCTCGAACATCAGATGGTTGCCGCCGCTTTTGAACACGAGTTGACCATGGGCGGGTATGCCGAAGGAGCTCTTCTGCTCCATCGCCCCGCCGACGGTGCTGTGCATGGTGATCCGGCCGGCGACGTCGCTGGTCACCGAGGTCAGCTCGTCCTTCGCGCCGCCCTTGTTGGTGATCGTCAGAAACCCGGCGGCCATGTCGGCGGAGACCGGCTGGGGCATGTACGGCGAACTCACGGACAGCGCGGCCTTCGAGGCGCCGGAGTCCTGGTCCGAGCCGCAGCCGGTGAGGGCCAGGGCGCCGGCGAGGGCGGCCGCCGGCAGCAGCGCACGCCTCACGGCTTCGCTCCCTCGACGAGCTTGGGCAGGTCCTTGGTGTAGTCGTCGACCGTGGCGTCCTCGCCGTAGAGGACGTAACCGCCGTCGGTCTTCGGTGAGAAGGCGATGACCTGGGTGCCGTGGACCGAGACGACCTTGCCGTTCTTGTCCTTCTTGGTCGGCTCGATGGAGATGCCGAGGGAGCGGGCGCCGGCCTGGACGGTGGCGAAGTCGCCGGTCAGGCCGATGAACTGCGGGTCGATGCCCTTGAGCCACTTGCCCAGCTCGGCGGGGGTGTCGCGGTCGGGGTCGGTGGTGACGAAGACGACCCTGAGGTTGGCCTGCTCGGCCTTGGGCAGAGCCTTCTCGGCGACGGCGATGTTGCTCATCGTCGTCGGGCAGATGTCGGGGCAGTGCGTGTAGCCGAAGTAGATCAGGGTGGGGTGGCCCTTGGTCTCGGCGCGCAGGTCGTACTTCTTGCCGTGCGTGTCCGTGAGGACCAGGTCCGGCTTCTCGAACGGCTGGTCGAGGACGGTGGCGGCCTTGCCCGAGTCGGACTCCTCGGACACCACGGCGACGGGCGACTTGCCGTCGTCACCGCTGCCGCAGGCGGAGAGGGTCAGGGTGGCGGCGGCGAGCAGCGCGGCCGCGGCGAACGTCTTCTTGCGCATAGAAAAATGTCCCAGATGTGAGGTATCCGGCGCGCACCGGGGTCGTACGACAGCGTCGCACGGCCCCGGTGCGCGTGCGGAACGGTGGTCAGGCCGTCCGGCGACGGCCCGCGAGGACGCCGTAGCCCACGCCCGCGACGCCGATGACGATGCCGACCACGCCGAGCACGCGCGCGGTGGTGTCGCTGCCGCCCTTCGAGCCCTCGTCGGCGGCGGTGGCCTCGGCCTTGCCGTCGGTCTTGTCGGAGGCGTCCTCGGCGGTCGAGGTGCCGTGGTGGTCGCCGGTGGCGGCGGACAGCTCCAGCACCGGCGCGGGGTTCTCCGGCTCGTCCTGGCCCTTCTGCTGCACCTCGATCCAGCGCACGACCTCCTTGTCGGAGTACGTCTGGATCGCCTTGAACACGAGCTGGTCGGCGTCCTCGGGCAGGGCGCCGACGGAGAGCGGGAACTTCTGGAAGTAGCCGGGCTCGACGCCCTTGCCGTCGGCGGTCCAGGTGACCTTGGTGACGGCCTCGTCGATCTTCTGGCCGTGCATGGTCAGCGGCTTGTCGAGCTTGGACTTGGTGACGTCGATCTTCCAACCCGGGAGCGGCTCGGGCATCACGGAGGCGATCGGGTGGTCGGCCGGGAAGTTCACCTCGACCTTGGTGGTCGAGGCGTCGTCGCGCTCGTTGGGGACCTTGAAGTCGACGACCGCGTAGCCGCCCTTGGCGGCCGTGCCCTCGGGCTGCACGGTGACGTGCGCGAAGGCGGGGGCGGACAGGGCGAGGACGGCCGAGCCCGCGACGGCGGTGGCGGCGGCGATACGAGAAGCCTTCATGGCTGGGAGCACTCCACTCTGAGTGAGTTGCGGTGTGAGAGGGATGCGCGCGCGTGGTCGGCGTCGGGGCCGTGGCGCTCGGGAAAGCGCGCACGCACGCGTGCCGCACGACGGCGGCCCCTCTCGTCCGGGTCTCCGTTTCCGGCTCCGGTGGAGTGTGGTCGCGTCGCGTCAGGCGGCGAGGAGGAACGCGGCGGTGGGCGGGCCGCGCCGGATCACCGTGTGCTGGAGCGCGGTGGTGTGCGGGGCGGGCGTGTCGTCCTGGGCGGTACGACGGGGGCGTGGGCCCGGTTCGATCGAGGGCAGCAGCCCGGTGCACAGGGCGTGCGCCAGCGCGAGCGCCCCGCGCAGGGACCGCACGAGCGCCCCCTCCGCGACTCCGTGCGCCGACAGTTCGACCAGCCGCAGCAGGGCCAGGTCGCCGCGACGCAGCAGCCAGCCGGCGGCGACGGCCGCGAGGACGTGGCCGAGCAGCATCGGCAGGGACGGCAGCAGCGACGTCGGGGATCCGGCCGTGTCGTCCATGTGGCGCATGGCCGGCATGGTGCCGGCGCCCCGGCCCGAGGGGTCGATGAGGTGCGCGTCGAGCAGCAGCCGGTAGGCGTGCCCGGGGGTGAGCGCCGACGGACTGGACCCGCACAGGAGCCGGGCGGCCCGCTCGACGAGCGCGCTGTCGCTCGCCGGCATGCTCGTCGAGCCCATCGCCATCGCGCCGGACGCCCCGTGCTGGCCCAGCCCGAACAGGGTGTGCAGCACGGTCTGGCCGAGCGCGAGGAGAGCGGCGATGCCCGGCAGCGAGCGCGCGCGTCCGGCGAGCGGCGCCACGAGCAGCAGGGAGCCGAGGAATCCCGCGCCGAGCGTCCACAGGGGCACGCGTGCGCAGGAGGCCAGAGTGTGCCCGGCCGCGGCCAGCACGACGCAGACCGCGGCGAACACCGCGGCCCGCAGGATCCGGAGCCCGGCTCCGGGACGCGCCGTGCGCGGGTGGGGGGCAGTCATGGCGGGCCAATCATCCCACTGGGCTCACAGGGGCCCTGCGGCAGGTCGCGGGATCCCGCCACGGCGAAACGGCCGTTGTTACGACTGGAAGATCATCCTCCGCCGAAAGTCACCCCTCATACACCGATTCCTCCCGGGGCGCATCGACTGTATGGGCGGAGTCACGTCAACGGTGTGCTTACGGCCGCCTACGGGCGGCAATAGGTAACGGTATGTCGAGCCGCGGCCTGGAGGCTGGAGCATGAGCATCTGGTGGTCACTCCATCTGCGCCGCGAGGCAGCGAGCGTCCCGCTCGCCCGGCGGCTGCTGATCGGCACGATGGAGACGGCGGGTGTCGACCCCGATGTCTCCTACGACCTGTCCGTCGCCCTCAGCGAGGCCTGCGCCAACGCGGTCGAGCACGGTGGGGACGCCGCGCGCGGCTGCTCGGAGGCCTACCGGGTGACCGCCTATCTCGACGGCGAGAAGTGCCGGATCGAGGTGGCCGATTCGGGACCCGGTATCACGCGCCTCCCGGACGTCCGGCCCGTCCGCCAGGACGCCGAGCACGGCCGCGGGCTGTGTCTGATCCGGGAACTCGCCGACCACGTGCACATCGGCGTCGCCAAGCCGGGCCGGGGCGGGACGGTGGTGAGCTTCGACAAGATTCTCAAGTGGAAGAAAGATCCTTCCCTGCTTACGGCATGACGGGCGTCACGGGGAAACTCCGCCACTAGGGTGCGCGCATGCTTGTCGAATCGATGGAAAGCAAGGAAATAGCCGTCGGGGTGATCCTGCGTCCGCTCGCCGCGGCCGACGCATTGGCGCTCGCCTCCGCCTATACGGACAATCGTGCACACCTGGAACCGTGGGAGCCGCTCAGGCCGGAATCCTTCTTCACCGTCGTGGGGCAGGCCGAGCGCATCGACGGGCTGCTGCGGCAGTGCGCCGACGGCACCATGATGCCGTGGGTGTTCGAGGCTCCGGACGGGCGGATCGTCGGGGCCATCACCTTGTCGGGGATTTCCCGGGGCCCCTTCTGCAGCTCGTACCTCGGGTACTGGGTCGCCGCCGACCAGCAGAACAGGGGGCTGGCCAGCTCCGCGGTGGAGCAGGTCTGCCGCATCGCCCGGGACACGATCGGACTGCACCGGATCGAGGCCTCCACGCTGACCGAGAACACGAGTTCCCAACGGGTGCTCCACAAATGCGGATTCGAAGCGATCGGCCTTGCACCGAATTACCTGCACATCAACGCAAAATGGCGGGACTGCCGGCTCTTCCAGCGCGTGCTGCACGACCACGCCCCCCTTCCGTGAGAGGTTCGTTTCCGGCCTGATTTTCCGGCTTCCTCGCGTCCACAGCTCTTTGTCAGGTCGTGCCCATCGGGCCGGCGCGCGGCTTTCCCGACTTCCCCGGCCATGACGGGAAACCGCAGGAACCCCTCGATCACCGGCGCCGCGTTCTCGCGGCGACCGGCGACCGGCGGCACGGCGACGGAGGCCGGCGCGGGCCTGCTCGCGGGTCCCGGGGCGCACGGCCGGCAGGGCAGTGTCCGGCTGCGCCGGGAAGCGCTGCGGCCGGCTCGTCCTGCCGTCCACGTCAGGTGCCCGTTGAGTCGCCGAGCAGAGCCGGCGCTCTGCCGTGCCAGTGGCCCACTTCAGGCGTCCAGGACCTTGGACAGCGCCTCCAGCGCCTCCGGGTACGCCCGTTCCCGCGGTGTGCCGTAGCCGACGACCAGGCCCTGCGGCCGCTCCTCGCCGGGAGTGTGCCAATGGCCGCCCAAGTGGCCGACGGCGAGTCCCTCCGCCTCGGCGCGGGCCAGCACCTCGGCCTCGTCGGGCACGTCGATCAGCGCGTGCAGTCCGGCCGCGATGCCCCGCACGTCGCGTGCCCCGAGCCGGTCCAGCAGCTGGTCGCGGCGGCGCCGGTACCGCAGCCGGCACGCGCGCACGTGCCGGTCGTAGGCGTGGCTGTCGATCAGCTCGGCGAGCGCCAGCTGGCCGATGGTCTCGGTGTGGTGGTCGCTGTGCAGCTTGGCGTCGGCGACCGCGTCGGCGAGCTGCGGCGGCAGCACCATCCAGCCGAGCCGCAGCGCGGGTCCGAGGGTCTTGGAGGCGGTGCCCAGGTAGACGACCTGGCCCGGGGCCATGCCCTGCAGCGCGCCCACCGGCTGGCGGTCGTAGCGGAACTCGCCGTCGTAGTCGTCCTCCACGATGAGCCCCGCACGCGCGCGTGCCCAGTCGGTGAGGGCGCGGCGCCGCTCGGGGTGCAGGGTCACACCGGTCGGGTACTGGTGGGCCGGGGTCACCACCACGGCGGCCGCGTCGCCCAGTTCCTCGGGACGGACCCCGCGCTCGTCCACCCGCAACGGCAGGACGGTGCCGCCGTTGCGCCGCACCACCTCCCGGTGGAAGGGCAGCCCCGGGTCCTCCATGGCGACCGAGGCGCCGTCCAGCACGCGCGTGAGGAGCGCGAGTCCCTGGACGTACCCGGAGGTGATCACGATCCGCTCCGGCGGCGCGAGCACCCCGCGCGCCCGGCCGAGGTAGCGCGAGAGCGCGGTGCGCAGTTCGATCCGGCCGCGCGGGTCGCCGTAGTCGTATGCCAGTGAGGGCGCCGTCGCTATGGCGCGGCGCAGCGCGCGCAGCCAGGCCGCGGCCGGGAACGCGCCCACGTCGGGGCTGCCCGGCCGCAGGTCGAAACGCGGCGCACGCGCGCGTGCCGCCGTCCCCGGTTCCTCCGTCTCGACGGCCGGCAGTTCGGCGACCCGGGTGCCCGAGCCCTGCCGTGCCGTCAGGTAGCCCTCGGCGACGAGCTGGTCGTAGGCGGCCTTCGCGGTGCCGCGCGAGATGCCGAGGTCGGTCGCGAGCCGCCGCGTGGCCGGCAGCCGGGTGCCGGGCGCGAGCCGCCCGTCCCTCACGGCGTCCCTGAGCGCCCGTTCCAGACCGACGCGGCGCCCGTCCGCCGCGTCGGGTTCGAGATGCAGGTCCACACCCACACCGGACCAGAAGTCGTCCACGAACACCCTCCCCCTAGGCACGTGAAGCCTTCACACGCGTGCGAACACGCCGATGGCCGGGCACCTTCCGGGTGCCCGGCCACCAAGTGTCTTATCAACCCTTCAGCGACGCCATCCAGGCCTCGACCTCGTCCGACCGCCGAGGCAGCGCGGCGCTCAGGTTCCGGTTGCCGTCCTCGGTGACGAGGATGTCGTCCTCGATGCGGACGCCGATGCTCCGGTACTCCTCGGGCACCGTCAGGTCGTCGGCCTGGAAGTACAGGCCCGGCTCGACGGTGAGGACCATGCCCGGCTCCAGCGTGCCGTCGACATAGGTCTCGGTCCGCGCGGCCGCGCAGTCGTGGACGTCCATGCCGAGCATGTGGCCGGTGCCGTGCAGGGTCCAGCGGCGCTGCAGGCCCAGCTCCAGGACGCGCTCGACCGGACCCTCGACCAGGCCCCACTCGACGAGCCGCTCGGCGAGCACACGCTGGGCGGCGTCGTGGAAGTCGCGGTACTTGGCGCCCGGCCGGACGGCCGCGATACCGGCCTCCTGGGCCTCGTACACGGCGTCGTAGACCTTCTTCTGGAGCTCGCTGTACGAGCCGTTGATCGGCAGCGTGCGCGTGACGTCGGCGGTGTACAGCGTGTGCGTCTCCACGCCCGCGTCCAGCAGGAGCAGGTCGCCGGAGCGGACCGGGCCGTCGTTGCGGACCCAGTGCAGCGTGCAGGCGTGCGGGCCGGCCGCGCAGATGGAGCCGTAGCCGACGTCGTTGCCCTCCACGCGCGCGCGGAGGAAGAACGTGCCCTCGATGTAGCGCTCGGAGGTGGCCTCGGCCTTGTCGAGGACCTGCACGACGTCCTCGAAGCCGCGCACGGTGGAGTCGACGGCCTTCTGCAGCTCACCGACCTCGAACTCGTCCTTGATCAGGCGGGCCTCGGAGAGGAAGACGCGCAGCTCCTCGTCGCGCTCGGCGGTGACCTTGTCGGTCAGCGCCGCCTCGATGCCGGCGTCGTAGCCGCGCACGACCCGCACCGGGCCGGTGGCCTCGCGCAGCTTGTCGGCCAGCTCGCGCACGTCGGCGGCCGGGATGCCGTACAGCGCCTCGGACTCGGTGAGGGAGTGGCGGCGGCCGACCCACAGCTCGCCCTGGCCGGAGAGCCAGAACTCGCCGTTCTCGCGGTCGGAGCGCGGCAGGAGGTAGATCGTCTCCTGGTGGCCGTCGGCCGTGGGCTCCAGGACCAGGACGCCGTCCTCGGTCTGGTTGCCGGAGAGGTAGGCGTACTCCACCGAGGCACGGAAGGGGTACTCGGTGTCGTTCGAGCGGGTCTTCAGGTTGCCGGCGGGGATCACCAGGCGCTCGCCCGGGAAGCGGGCGGAGAGCGCGCCGCGGCGGCGGGCGGTCTCGGTGGCCTGCGTGATCGGCTCCAGGCCACGCAGCTCAGTGTCGGCCCACCCGGACTGCATGTTCTCGGCCAGCTCGTCGGAGACGCCCGGGTACAGGCCGTTCTTCCGCTGCTTGGTGGGCTCCTCGGACTCGGTCTCGGGGCCTTCTGCGGTGGCAGAATCGGGCACAGCCGGGTTGAGCTCGTCGGACACGTGATCCTCCTCGGTACGCATGTGATCTCCCCCCGGGCCCGCTGCGCTCATGCTTGTGGCCGAGCGGGGACCTCCATCATCGTACGGTCGTACCGAGAGCGGCCCAGGGCCGGAAGACGTGTTATGCCAGGCCATGCCGACGGGCCGGGCGGAAGCTCTCAGTCGAAGCGGGCCGCCAGCAGCACCACGTCCTCCTCGCTGTCCGCGGTGTCCCGGCCGTCCGGCAGGACGGTGCGCAGCACGTGTTCGGCGACGGCCGCGGGGTCGCGGCGCAGCGTGCGCGGGATGCTCGCGGCGGCCGCGTGCAGCCGCGCGAAGGCGCGGTCCATGGGGTCGCCGGTGCGGTGCAGCAGCCCGTCGGTGTAGAGCAGGACCGTCTCCCCGGCCTCGGCCTGGATCTCCACGCTGGGCGCCTCCCAGCAGGCGAGCATGCCGAGCGGCGCGGAGACGGAGGTCTCGGCGAACTCGGTGCGCCGCTCGCCGATCAGCAGGGGCGGGCTGTGCCCGGCGCCGGCCAGGGTGATCTTGCGCAGTGCCGGTTCGCAGTAGGCGAACAGGGCGGTGGCCGACCGGGCGGGCTCGGTCAGCCGCAGCAGCAGCTCCAGGTCGGACAGGACGGCGACCGGGTCCTCGCCCTCCATCACGGCGTAGGCCCGCAGGGAGGCGCGCAGTCGGCCCATGGCGGCCACGGCGCTCGGTCCGGAGCCGGTGACCGAGCCGACGGAGAGGCCGAGGGCGGCATCGGGCAGCGGCAGGGCGTCGTACCAGTCGCCGCCGCCGCGCGGACCGGTGCGGTGCAGGACGGCAAGCCGGACGCCGGCCACCCGGGGCAGCCGGGAGGGGAGCAGCTCCTCGGAGATGGTCGCCACGCACGCGCGCGTGCGCTCCACCTCCACCAGCCGGGCCAGGTGCTCGGCCGCGTGGCGCACGTACAGGCCGACGAGGTGGCGGCGGCGCTCGTCCGGTTCGGCGGGCTCGTCGTAGAGCCACACGGCGGCGCCGAGGCGGCCCGCGGACTCGGAGGACAGGGGGAGGGCGTAGCTGGCGGCGTAGCCGAGACGGGCGGCCACCTCGCGGTGGCGGGGGTCGAGGCCGTCCTCGGCGAGCAGGTCGGGGTGCACGATCTCGGTGCCCGAACCGGTGCTCGCGCCGGCGTCGAGGAGGGTGCCGTAGGGGAGGGAGCGGCGCGGCACGGTCTCGATGTGGCCGAGGTCGGCGCGGCCCAGGCCGAGGCCGATGGTGGAGTGGGGGCCGAGTCCGTCACCGGGTTCCAGGACGACCAGGCCGCGGCGGGCGCCGACCAGGGTGGATCCGGCGCACAGGAGTTCGTGGAGGGCGGGCTCGACGGCGTGCGTGCGGGACAGGCGCTCGGTGAGTTCGTGGAGGGTCGTGAGGTCCGATACCCAGCCGGCCAGCCGGTCCTGCAGCAGCGCGCCTGGAGCGGGTCCGGCGGGCACGGGGGCGTTCGCGACGGGAAGCGCGGCGTCGGGGGAGGGGTCGGCACCCGGAGCGGAGGGCGCGGGCGCGACAGTGTGTGCGGGCGTGGGAACCGTTGGATCGATTCCAGCCACTTTCGGTGGGTGCGGGGCGTTCATGGCGTCCGGCCTTCAGACCGGTGCGTATTGCTCAGAAGCATCGCAAACCCCCATGTCATTCTGCGCCGCTAGCGGTGTCTCCACATGTACACGCACTCGTGAGGGGATGTCCAGCATTGTCCTGCGGGGATTCCTGGTGTCCATGGGTCTGATGTGGGTTTCTTCCGAAACCCTTGCCTTACTGCCAAGTTGGCTTAAAACTGCCTCAGGTATGGGTTCATTGCGGTCGACTGGCCTTGCTCCACAGAGCGTCACAGCGGTCGTGATGGGTACGTACTCGGAGAAGGCCAGGGGTGGTTGGGGGCCACCCGGAACCTGGCGACGGACCCGGGCGTCATAGCCACCGACGGCCGAGCCCCATCCTCCCGTGGCGGAGGCGGAGAGAAATACGCGCGACGGCAAAACGCCATACTTCGCCACCCCCACGCCGCACCCGTGCTTTTGATGGACGCACCAAGGAAGCGGAAGCGGTCAACGCTCGACCCCATGGGGTTCCCCCTGCCGTGCGCAGGGGTGTGATGCGCCAATAGGTACGCACAGTGAAGTGATCGACACATGGTGTGATGTGGTCCACGGTGTTGCCAGCGGTGCAACGGAAAGGAACGAGCGCTCATGCGCGAGATCCTCAAAAGGCGACGCAGGCTCCTGTCCAGGCGGAACGACGGGAGGCCTGAGCTGATCAGCGCGGCCCTGACCTTCGCGGCGGAATGGCAGTGGCCCGTGCTCCCGGGTGTGGCCCCGGACCCGCAGGGGCGGGCCCGCTGCGGGTGCCCGGACCCGGAGTGCACGGTTCCCGGTGCGCACCCCTTCGACCCCGGCCTGCTCGCGGCCACCACCGACGCGCGCATGGTGCGCTGGTGGTGGACCAACCGGCCGGGCGCGCCGATCGTCCTCGCCACCGGCGGTACGGCGCCCTGTGCGGTCAGCCTGCCGGCGCTCGCGGCGGCCCACGCGCTCGACCTGCTCGACCGTCGGGGCATGCGCCTCGGCCCGGTGATCGCCTCGCCGACGCGCTGGGCGGTGCTCGTCAAGCCGTACTCCATGGAGCAGCTCGGCGAGCTGCTCTACGCCAAGGACTTCGTGCCCGGCTCCCTGCGCTTCCACGGGGAGGGCGGCTACCTCGCCCTGCCTCCCTCCGAGACCGGCCAGGGCGCCGTCCGCTGGGAACGCGCCCCGCTGCCCGGCTCGGCGTCGCCCTGGGTCCCCGACGTGGAGGCCGTGGTGGACGCCGTGGTCGACGCCCTCACTCGTACGGGTGTGAGCGCGCCCGAGTTGTAGGGGTGTCGGGCGCGGGCGCGGCCCGATGCCCGCCCGTGTCGTTATCTTCCGCTACATGCTGCGCATTTCTGGGGGTCACGGCACTCGACCGTCGGACCGCGGCGGGCCGGACCCCCGAAGGCTTCGTCTGCTCGCCCTGCTGGGCGTCGTGGCGGCCGCGGCCGCTCTGCCGCTGGCCGTGGCGTCCGCGGGGCAGGTGGGCGAGGCCACCGGCCCCGCGGCGAAGAACGGGCGGCGGGCCGCCGTACCCACGCCCTCACGCGCCGGTGCCGCGCCCTCGGCCGCCCCCACACGCTCCCCGCTGCTGCTCGGTCTCGGCCTGGCCACCGCCGCCCGCTGCGGACCCGAACTCTCCTCCCCCGACGGCGTCGAGGCGCAGACCTGTGTGCTGACGCAGGGCGTGGACACCTGGGCGCGCACCTACTACCGCAACACCACCGGCCAGGCCCTGGACTCCGTGCTGAGCCTGATGGGGCCGGGCGGCAGGACCGTACAGACGCACTGCGCCGCGGGCGCCGACGACGAGCCCGCCACCTGCGAGACCCCCCGCGAACACACCCGGGGCGGGACGGACGCCTACACGGCGGTCAGTGAGTTCGCCCGACTCGGGGCCGGCGGGCCGCTACTGCTGCGCTCGGTCAGCAACTTCGGGGAAACAATGGGCAGTTGACGTGCCCTGCGCGCTGTACATCGGACGCGGACATGGAAAGACCCGGTTGCTGGCGACGGGGGATGCACCAGCAACCGGGCTACTGGAACGGTAACAAGAGATCGGCGGTTCGCAAATTCGATCTCGGCTATTCGGACACTGATTTCCCTGTCACGACGGGGAGTTGTGACAGGAGTCACCTGTTTCGGTGCCGTCTTCGCGGCTGACCGGTCGGTCAGCCGCGAATCCGTGTCCGGCTGTGCCTCAGCTGAGCGTGACCTGCCGGTTGGTCAGTCCGCCGCGTGACCGGCGCTCCTCGGGCGTGAGCGGTTCGGTGACGGCGAGGGCGGCGGCGAGCCGTTCGGCGAACTCGGCGGCCGGCTTCTCCACGTCCTCGGCCGTGACCCCGCTCGGCAGGTCCCAGACCGGCACCGTGAGGCCGTGAGCACGGAAGGAGCCCACCAGCCGGGTGCCCTCGCCGAGGCCGGAGCGGCCGGCCGCGTGCAGCCGGGCGAGAGCGTCCAGAAGCTGCTCCTCCGGGTGCGTCATGACCCAGCGCAGGTGGTTCTTCTCCGGGGTCTCGCACCAGTACGCGGCATCCACGCCCGACAGCTTCACGGTCGGGATGGCGGCGGCGTTGGCCCGCTCCAGGGAGGCGGCCACGTCCGGGGTGGCGTTCTCCGCGTCCGGCACCCAGAACTCGAAGCCGCTGTGCACAACTGGCTCGAACGCGCCGTCCGGGTCGAGCAGGTCCTGCAGCCGCGGACCCTCGGCGGGGGCGCGGCGGCCCTCCACCGGAGTGCCGGGCTCGGCCTCCAGGGCGCGCCGGAGAGTGTCGGCGAGGTCGCGGCTGATGTCGCCGGAGGGCGTGTCGTTCTGCAGGCCGATCAGGACCGAGCCGTCGTCGCGGCGCAGTGCGGGCCAGGCCATCGGCAGCACCGTGGCGAGCGTGACCGACGGGACGCCCTCGGGCAGGCTCTCCCGGAGGGTCAGCTCCACCGTGGCGGCCGGCACCAGTTCGCGCAGCGCCACCCAGTCGCCCTCGCCGGGCAGCCCCTCGAACGGGCGGTGCACCAGTTCGGTCGCGGCGTGCGCGGCCGCCCGGCCGTGGCACGCCTTGTAGCGTCGGCCGCTGCCGCAGGGGCAGGGCTCGCGGGCGCCGACGACCGGGACCTCTGCGTCGCTGAGCTGCGGCCGCTTGGCCTTCGTCTGGGGTCGCTTCTTGGCCATCGTGGGGTCTCCCGGTTACGGCTCTTCTCGTACGGGCGGGAGCCTAGTCGTTCGGAGCACGACCGACGGGAACCTGTGGACAACGGACACTTGGGCGAGCCGATGGTGCGAACCTGCGGGGAATCCCCGTACAGAAGGCCTCAGTCCAGCTCGTCGAACGCGTCCGCGAAGTTCAGGTCGGCCATGGCCGGAACCGCCGGGCCGGTGACGCGCGTAGCGAAGCCGCCGCGCCGGTCCGCGGCGTCGGGATCGTGGACGTCCTCGTTGACCACGACCCAGACCGTCACCTCGCCCTGGATGTCGTCCCGGACACCCCAGTCGTCGGCTAGGGCCGTGATGATGTTGAGCCCGCGGCCGCCGTGCGCGGTGACCGACGGGGTCGCCGGAGCCGGCCGGGTCGGACCACCGCCGTCCGTGACCTCCACGACGAGCCGTCCGCCCCTGTCCACCCGCCAGGCGGCGCGCACGTCGCCGTCCCCGGCCGGGGCGTCGCCCAAGGGGCGCCCGTGTTTGCAGGCGTTGCTCAAAAGTTCCGAAAGGATCAGTACGGCATCGTCGATGACCGATTCCGACACACCTCCGCTGCGCAGTTGCGCACGCATCCGGTGCCTCGCCTTCCCCACGCCCGCAGGGCCATGGGGTACGGCCATGCTCGACGACGTGGGCACCTCCTGTGCCACCACCAACGCCACCCCCGAGACCTCCTTTGCCCCACGCCACGGTGTGGATGCCCCATTGGCCTGTACCGGAAACCGGCCAATCCTCTTCCGGTGACGCATTCGCAACGACCGCGTACGGAACGAATGCGCCGGAGCACTCCCCGTGACGGGCTTCTCGTCGTGTGGCTGAATTTCGTTGGTGTGGCCGAGAACGGAGAATGCTGGAGCCGGGCGCCCGGGTCAAGGGGTGTGCAGCGGTCCTTACCCGGCTCTTGGGGTCCCGTCCCAGCGGGTTCAGCGGCCCAGGTGGCGCAGCACCGCGTGCGGGCGGTTGGTGATGATGGCGTCGATGCCCAGGTCGACGCAGAGATCGACGTCCTCGGGCTCGTTCACGGTCCACACGTGGACCTGGTGGCCGGCTCGTTTCAGCCGCTCCACGTACGCGGGGTGGTTGCGCACGATGCGGATCGAGGGGCCCGCGATCCGCACGCCCGCCGGCAGTCGCCCGTCGCGCAGTCGGGGCGAGACGAACTGCATCAGATAGACCGTCGGCAGCGTCGGCGCCGCGGCACGCACGCGGTGCAGCGAGCGCGCCGAGAAGCTCATGATCCGCACCCGCGACTCGGCGGCCGAGGCCGGTGCGTCCAGACCGAACCGTTTCAGCAGGAGCAGCAGCCGCTCCTCGACCTGCCCGGCCCAGCGCGTGGGGTGCTTGGTCTCGACGGCCAGTTCCACCCGGCGCCCGGCGTCCGCGATCAGCTCCAGCAGCCGCTCCAGGGTGAGCACGGAGGTCTCCGCCGGGTCCTCCGGGCGGTGCTCCCAGTCGGGCTCCTCGTCGCGCCCGCGCCAGGCGTCGCGCGACTTCCAGGAGCCGAAGTCCAGGGCGGCGAGATCGGCCAGTTCCAGGGCGGAGACGGCCCCACGGCCGTTGGACGTACGGTTCACCCGCCGGTCGTGGACGCAGACCAGATGGCCGTCGGCGGTCAGCCGTACGTCGCACTCCAGGGCGTCCGCCCCGTCCTCGATCGCCTTCTTGTAAGCGGCCAGGGTGTGTTCGGGCGCGTCCTCGGAGGCCCCCCGATGGGCGACGACCTGGATGGCGTGCTGTGGTGCGTGGGTCACCGCGTCATGGTGCCACCGACGCGGGGTACACGGGGCGGCGCGGGTGCGTCCCTGCAGCGAACGGAGGCGCTCGACCTGCTGGTTTATGTAACTTTTGCCTTAAAAGTCTTATATAAAGGGTGCCGCTGGACCCACAGCAACCGCTTATGGTGCTCTGACGGCCCGTGGGAAAAGCTGACTGCATACAACAGGAACACCAGAACCATGCACAGCTGCATCGCGCCGGGCCCACGCTTCACGGGCGACAGAACGTGCACGCCGCGACGAGCGTGAACGAGCATGAGCGAGTGTGACCGAGTGCGACCTGGAACAACAGCCGTGGATCGAGGAGAAGAGCTGTGAGCACCGAGAACGAGGGCAACCCGGTACCCCCGGCCCCGTCCGCACCTCCCGTGCCGGTGGCATCTCCCGCTGCTTCGCCGCAGGGCTCCGCGCCCGACGGGAACGCGCCGACGGCTCCGCTCCCGCCGGTGCCCCAGGGCACCCCCGGCGCTCCGGAGCAGGGGGTGGCCGCGGCGCAGGCGCCCACCGGCCCGACGGAGCAGGCGCACGCCTCCGGTCCCGCGCCCGACACCCGGCCCTACGACGCCCAGCCCTACGACGCCCAGCAGCCCTACGGCGGCCCCGCCCCTGACGGCTCCTGGCCGCCCCCGCCCCCGGCCACGCCGTCCTACGGCGACGGCTCCGGTGGCGCGGGCGCCGGCTGGGGCTCCTCGTACCAGCAGCCCGCGCCCAAGCCCCGCAACGGGCGCGGCGGGCTCGTCGCCGCGGTCCTGGTGGCCGCGCTGGTCGCCGGCGGTCTGGGCGGTGGCCTCGGCTACACCCTGGCCAAGGACAACGACAGCGGCGGATCCACCACCGTCTCCGCCTCGGACAACAGCGCCTCGCAGGTCAAGCGCGCACCCGGCACGATCGCCAACGTGGCCGCCAAGGCGCTGCCCAGCACGGTCACCATCGAGGCGGAGAGCACCAGCGGCGAGGGCGGCACGGGTACCGGGTTCGTCTTCGACAAGCAGGGCCACATCGTCACCAACAACCACGTGGTGGCGGAGGCGGTGGACGGCGGCAAGCTCACCGCCACGTTCCCGAGCGGCAAGAAGTACGACGCGGAGGTCGTCGGCCACGCGCAGGGCTACGACGTCGCGGTCATCAAGCTCAAGAACGCCCCGTCCGACCTCAATCCGCTCGCCCTCGGCGACTCCGACCGGGTGGCCGTCGGCGACGAGACCATCGCCATCGGCGCCCCCTTCGGGCTGTCCAACACGGTCACCACGGGCATCATCAGCGCCAAGAACCGCCCGGTGGCCTCCAGCGACGGCAGCTCCTCGAGCAAGGCGTCGTACATGAGCGCCCTGCAAACCGACGCGTCGATCAACCCGGGCAACTCCGGCGGTCCGCTGCTGAACGCCTCCGGTGCGGTGATCGGCATCAACTCGGCGATCCAGTCCTCCGGCAGCGGCGGCTTCGGCTCCGGCCAGTCGGGTTCGATCGGCCTCGGCTTCGCGATCCCGATCAACCAGGCCAAGTACGTGGCCCAGCAGCTGATCAAGAACGGGAAGCCGGTGTACGCCAAGATCGGCGCGTCCGTCTCCCTGGAGGAGTCCACGGACGGCGCGAAGATCACCGACCAGGGCTCGGGCGGTTCCGCCGCGGTCGAGTCGGGCGGCCCCGCCGACAAGGCCGGCCTCAAGCCCGGTGACGTCATCACCAAGCTCGACGACAACGTGATCGACAGCGGCCCGACCCTGATCGGCGAGATCTGGACCCACAAGCCCGGCGACAAGGTGACGATCACCTACAAGCGGGGCGGCCAGGAGCACACGGTGGACCTCACCCTCGGCTCCCGCGCGGGCGACAGCTGACCGGCACGCGCGCGTAGGGGTGCCTCCTGCGGAGGGGCACCCCTCCCGTCGGCTCCGGACGCCGGATGCGGACCGGGCCCCCACCACCCGTGCAGCTCCCGGTACTCTGTACCCGCTCCGGCCCAGCCCGGCGGAGACAGAGGTGGGTTGCCCGAGCGGCCTAAGGGAACGGTCTTGAAAACCGTCGTGGCAGCGATGTCACCGTGGGTTCAAATCCCACACCCACCGCCACGTAGGTCAGAAGCTTGCAGGTCAGAAGGGGTGCGGCTCTCCGGAGCCGCACCCCTTCCGCATGACCTTGTGGTGCCGCCCGTATCCCTCCCTTGACCGGCGCGTGCGGCCGACCCGCTGAACGAGCGAATTGCGGCCGTGGCGCGCAGTGGCTCTCGCCGGACCACGTTGCGCCGGGTGTCGGATGTCTGCCGAGGGGGCCGTCGAAGGGAGATGTCGTTCAAGCTCGGCCAGAAGATCCTCACCTTGTGCGTCGCCGCCACCGCCGTGCTCGGCGCAGCGGCCGGAAGTGCCCAGGCGCAGGACGACGGCGGCCCGCTGTCCCTGCTCGACGGCCCCTCGGTCGCTCTCGCGTGCTTCCCCTCGGGGCAGATCGGCAGCCACAACACCTCCGGCACTCAGAACATCGGCTGTTCCCAGAGCGCGAGGCAGACCTCGTCCACGGAGACGCCGAAGCCGGTGGAGCGGAAAGTGGTCACCGAGGACGGTACGGTCCCTCCGGGAGAGGCCCTGGGACCGATCCTCCAGTGCCCCGCGGGGACGGAGCCGGTGTCGGGAGGAGCGAACGTCTCCAACGATCAGGTCTCCAGGATCACCCGGTCCGCGCCCTCGGGAAACGGCTGGTACGAGGTCGTGGCCAACGAGGGCCGGTCCCCGATCGACGTGACCTACTACGCCATCTGCGAGACAGCTGCCTGAGCCAACTCCGGCCGGAAAGAAGCTGATTGGCCGGGGGCTCACATTCCGGACCCGCCGCGGTGGACCGGCAGACGACTACGGCCGATGTCCCGTCATCCGGGCCGCCGACGCGATCGTCGCGCGGGCCTCGCGTTCGGAGAGGCCGGTGTTCAGCGCCGCTTCGATCAAGGGGGCGAGCAGGGCGGGGCCGATGCCGTTCTCGTAGGCGCGGCAGGCGGCCCAGAACAGGCGGGTGTTGCGCTGGCCCTCGTGTGCGGTCAGCACGAACTGGACCAGGCCCCGGCCGTGGTCGCCGGCCGGCGGTGGGGCCGGGTGCTCGGTGCGGGGCGGCGGCAGGAGCAGCCGTAGCAGGGCGGGCGGGCAGATGGCGGGGGCCAGGTGCGCGGTGCCCGGCGCGGTGGCGTACACGCCGTGGTCGGTGCGGGAGCCGGGCCCGACGAGGTAGCCGCCGGCGCCCCGGATGTCGATGCCGGGGGCCAGCCGCCCGGCCGAGTTGGGCACGACGACGTCCGCCGGGCCGGTCAGCCACAGGTGGCGCCCGCCGCTGGGGGTGAGGACGACGACCGTCTCCGGGATCGTGAACAGGTGGCGCAGGGCCAGCTCGCGCAGTGCGGTCGAGGAGTCGGTGCCGGACTTGGTGTCGAGGTCGACGCCGATCAGGTGGTGCGGGGGCAGCCCGCAGGCGATGCCGTAGCCGGTGGCCCATGGTGCGGCGGCGAAGAGTTCGCGGATGCGGACCGGGTCGGTCGAGGCGTCGTACACGCCGTGGCCGAAGCGACCGCACTGGCCGTGGCAGGGGGTGGAGTCGGGGTCGTCGCGGTGCGGGGAGCGCAGGGCCGGGAGTTTCGTCCGGGACAGGGGGATGACGGCCAGTCCGCGTTCGGCGGCTGACAGGGCGTGTGCGAGGGCCAGCGTCGTGGCCTGCCGGTCGGTGGTGGCCATGCCTCCATGTTCGTACGCGTGTTCGAAAAAGGGAAGTGGGGGCCCGTGATGACGTGCCGGGGCCGGGGGAAATGGCCGGAAAAGCGCTGGAACGATTCCCCTCTTATGGTGCTTGGTGATCATTGATCCGCTCTGTGCTTTTTTGTGGCGGAAGATCAGCAAAGATATCGACAGGGGTTTATCGACTTGTCATCACGCTTGCGTGCGAATCACGGCTTCCGGAGTGGTTCGCCAGGGATTCGGTGGGCAACTCTGGATGCGCGACGTCGTTCACGACAACCGGGGCGGTCGGCCAACTGCCCTGATGACAGCCGTACTTCACGTATTCGCGGCCCTGGGGCCGCTGAGTGTTCGGTTCTGGAGGAACAACATGGCAAGCATCCGTACCGCCCGCGTTCTCGCCGCCGTCTCCGCTCTCCCGCTCGCCGCCGCCCTCTTCGCCGGTGTCGCTGCCGCGGACAACGGCGCCGTCGCGGACGACGGATCGAACGCCGTGGCCGGCAGCGGGGTCGGCCACAACAACGACGGAAACTCGTCCACGGCACCGCAGAACGCGGTCGGCTTCGGCGCCTCGAACCGGAGCAACACCGCCCAGGTCAACGGCTCCGCGTCGACGGCCGTCCAGCAGGGCAACGAGAACGTGGCCATCCGCTTCAGTCCGCTGTGGTGGTGAATCCCGGCTGAGGTCCCTCGTGGGGAGGGCCCTCAGGGGTGTGCTTCGGGGTCGTAACGCGCCTGCGCGGCGGTGCTTCGGTGCCGCCGCGCAGGCGTTCTTCCGGTGGTGCGCCGGGGGTGGCGACCTTGACACCCACCACTATCTGACGGACAGTCAGAAACTGTCCCGTCGGGCAAGTTAGGCCGGGAGGGCCCGTCGTGCACCTCGCCCCCACCGAGCGGCAGCAGCGCCTGCGCGCCGAACTGCGCGCCTACTTCCGCGCCTTGATGCCCGAGAACGGCGAACCCGCCGACGGGCGCGCCCTGCTGCGCCGCATCGGCGCCGACGGCTGGCTGGGGCTCGGCTGGCCGACCGGGTACGGCGGCCAGGGCCGGGGCCCGGACGAGCAGTTCGTCTTCTTCGACGAGGCGTACCGGGCCGGCGCCCCCGTCTCCATGGTCACCCTCAACACGGTCGGCCCCACGCTGATGAAGTACGGCAGCGAGCGCCAGAAGGCCTACTTCCTCCCCCGGATCCTCGCCGGCGACCTGGTCTTCGCGATCGGCTACACCGAGCCCTCCGCCGGTACCGACCTCGCCTCGCTGCGGACCCGGGCCGTGCGGGAGGGCGGGGGCTGGCGGATCGACGGACAGAAGATCTTCACCTCGGGCGCCCAGCACGCCGACTGGATCTGGCTCGCCTGCCGCACCGACCCCGAAGCGCCCCGGCACCGGGGCATCTCCCTCCTCCTCGTCCCCACCGACGCCCCCGGCTTCTCCTGGACGCCGATCGAGACCGTGGGCGGGCAGACGACGACGGCCACGTACTACGACGGCGTCCGCGTCCCCCCGGAGAACCTGGTCGGCGCCGAGAACGACGGCTGGTCGCTGATCACCAGCCAGCTCAACCACGAACGGGTCGCCCTCGCCGCCGTCGGCCTCCAGGCCGAGGACTTCCACGCCGCCGCCCTCGCCGCCGCCCGTACACCCGATCCGGTGACCGGCCGTCGACGGATTGACGAGCCGTGGGTGCGGTTCCTGGCGGCCGAAGCACATGCCCGGCTGGCCGCATCGCGCCTGCTCAGCTGGCGTTTGGTGGGTGACGTCGGGGCGGGTCGGCCGACCCCCGGGGACGCCAGTGCGGTGAAGGTCGCGGGAACGGAAGCGGCTGTCGCGACGTATCGCATGTGTCAGGAGATCGTCGGAGAAGCGGCGTTGGTCCGCTCCGGCTCCCCGGGTGCGTTCGGGGACGGCGAGCTGGAGCGGCTGAACAGGGCGGCGCAGATCAACACGTTCGGGGGCGGGGTGAGCGAGGTGCAGCGGGAGATCGTCGCGACGATGCGGCTCGGGATGACGAGGGGGCCGAGGTGAGCGAGCGGGCGGACGCGCTGGGGGCACGGCTCAAGGCGTACGAGGGGTGCCCGGCCGCCGTCACCGGCGTCGGCAAGGACCCGGTGAACGCACCGATGATCCGGCACTGGTGCGAGGCGATGGGCGACACCGGTCCGGCGTACCGGGGGCCGGACGCCGTCGCCCCGCCCACCATGCTCCAGGTGTGGACGATGGGCGGCCTGTCGGGCCACGAAAGCCGCACCGGCGCCTACGACGAACTCCTCGGCCTGCTCGACGAGTCGGGCTGTACGTCGGTGGTGGCCACCGACTGCGAGCAGGAGTACCTGCGGCCCCTGCGCCCGGGCGACGAGGTCGCCTTCGACACGGTGATCGAGTCGGTGTCCGACCGCAAGACGACCACGCTGGGCACCGGGTACTTCGTCACGACCCGCACGGACGTCCGCGTGGGCGGCGACCTGGTGGGCACGCACCGCTTCCGCATCCTCAAGTACGCCCCCGCACGGCACGAACCCCGGGCGCGGCGTCCCCGCCCGGTGGTCAACCGGGACAACGCCGGCTTCTGGGAGGGCGTGGCCGGGCACCGGCTCCTCATCCAGCGCTGCACCGGCTGCGGCACCCTGCGCCACCCCTGGCTGCCGGGCTGCAACGCCTGCGGCTGCCTGGACTGGGGCACGGTCGAGGCGAGCGGTGAGGGCACGGTGTACTCGTACGTGGTGATGCACCACCCGCCCTTCCCCGCCTTCACCGAGCCCGACCAGGCCGCCGGCGCGGCGGGCCCCTACGCCGTCGGCCTGATCGAACTCGCCGAGGGCGTGCGGATGCTGAGCAACGTGGTGGGAGTGCCCTACGACAAGGTGCGCATCGGGCTGCCGGTCCGGGCGGAGTTCCGGAGGTACGAGGGCGGGGGACCCGAGGAGGGTCCACTGGTCCTGCCGGTCTTCCGGGTCGTCGAGGGCGAGGGGTGACATGGACTTCACGCCCACCGAGGCCCAGGCGGAGGCCCGCGACCTGGCCGCGCGGCTCTTCGGCGACCTCGCCACCCACGGGCGGCTGAGGGCCGCCGGCACCGGCAGCGACCCCGAGCTGTGGAAGGCCCTGTGCACGGCGGGCCTGGTCGGCGCCGTGACGGAACTGGGCCTGCTCGGGCTCGTGCTGCTCCTGGAGGAACAGGGGCGTACGACGGCCCAGGTGCCCTACGCCGCGACGTGCGTGTACGGCGTCCTGGCGGTCACCGCACACGGCACACCGGAGCAGCGGGAGCGGCTGCTGCCCGGCATCGCGGACGGCTCGGCGGTGGTCGGCGGGGCGTTCCCGGCGCAGGGAGGCGTACGGGCCTCGGCGCGAGGCGAGCTGACCGGCTCCGTCCCCGTCGTCCCCTGGCTGAGGGACGCCACCCACGTCCTGGTCGCCGACACCGACCGCGGGCTGTGGCTGGCCCCGCTCGGCGAGGGCACCGGGATCACCCCGGTGGAGCTGACGGCCCCCTGGGCCGCGGGTCGGCTCACCCTCGAGCACGCACCGGCGGAACCCCTCGGCGGCCCGCGCGCCGGGGCCTACGCGGACGTCCTGGCCACCGCACGCACCGCCTTCGCCGGGCTGCAGGCCGGGGTGTGCGCCGGGTCGCTGGCGCGGGCGGTGGCGCACACCAACACCAGGGAGCAGTTCGGGCGCCCGCTCGCCGGCCGGCAGGGCGTCCAGCTCCGGGCCGCCGACGCCCACCTGGACACCGAGGCGATACGTGTGACGGCCTACGAGGCCGCCTGGCGGCGGGACGCGGGCCTGCCGTACGCCACGCACGCGCTCACCGCCGCCTGGTGGGCCTCCGAGGCGGGGCAGCGGGTGGTGCACACCGGCCAGCATCTGCACGGCGGGGCCGGAGCCGATCTCGGCCATCCGGTGCACCGGCACTTCCTGTGGGGGCGGCAGCTGGACGCCCATCTGGGATGCGGAGCCGAAGTGCTCCAGGAACTGGGGGAGTTGATCGCGAGTGGGGAGTGAGTCATGAAGTCGCCGAGGGCGGGCGCGGAACTGCCGCCGCTGGAGATCCCGGTCACCCGCACGCTGATCGTGGCCGGGGCCGTCGCCTCCCGGGACTACCAGGACGTGCACCACGACGCGGAGCTGGCCCGGCAGAAGGGCTCACCCGACGTCTTCATGAACATCCTGACGACGAACGGGCTGGTCGGCCGGTACATCACTGACCACTTCGGCCCTTCGGCGGTGCTCCGCAAGGTCGCCATCCGGCTGGGGGCGCCCAACTACCCGGGGGACACGATGGTGCTCACGGGCAGGATCGAGGAGGTCGAGGGCGACACGGTGACGGTCCGCGTGGTCGGGGCCAACGCCCTGGGCCGGCACGTGACCGGCACGGTGACCGTCGCCCTCCCCGCTCGGGAGGCCGCGTCATGAGCGTGCGCGCACGCGACTCGCTCGGCGGCCGGGCGGCCGTCGTCGGCATCGGAGCCACCGCGTTCTCCAAGGACTCCGGGCGCAGTGAGCTGCGGCTCGCGGTGGAGGCGGTGGGAGCCGCGCTGGACGACGCGGGACTCACACCGGCGGACGTGGACGGACTGGTGACGTTCACGATGGACACCAGCCCGGAGATCACGGTGGCCCAGGCCTGCGGGATGGGAGAGCTGTCCTTCTTCTCCCGTGTCCACTACGGCGGCGGGGCGGCCTGCGCGACCGTCCAGCAGGCGGCGCTCGCGGTGGCGGCGGGCGTGGCGGAGGTGGTGGTCTGCTACCGGGCCTTCAACGAGCGCTCGGGCCGCAGATTCGGCGCGGGCGTGCAGCACCGGGAGCCGTCGGCGGAGGGCGTGGCGCTCGGCTGGGCGCTGCCGTTCGGCCTGCTCACCCCGGCCTCCTGGGTGGCGATGGCGGCCCAGCGGTATCTGCACACCTACGGCCTGACCCCCGAGGCGTTCGGGCCCGTGGCCGTGGTGGACCGCAAGTACGCGGCGACGAACCCGGCGGCCTACTTCCACGGCCGACCCATCACCCTCGCCGAACACGCCGCCTCCCGCTGGATCGTGGAGCCGCTCAGACTGCTGGACTGCTGTCAGGAGACCGACGGCGGGCAGGCCCTGGTGGTGACGTCGCTCGAGCGGGCCCGGGACCTGCCGCACCCGCCCGCCGTGATCGCGGCGGCCGCCCAGGGAGCCGGCCGGGCGCAGGAGCAGATGACCAGCTTCTACCGGGACGACCTCACCGGCCTGCCGGAGATGGGGGTGGTGGCCCGGCAGCTGTGGCGTACGTCGGGACTGGGCCCGGCCGAGATCGACGTGGGCATCCTGTACGACCACTTCACGCCGTTCGTGCTGATGCAGCTGGAGGAGTTCGGGTTCTGCGGGAAGGGAGAGGCGGCCGGCTTCGCGGCCGAGGAGCGGCTGCCGCTGAACACCCACGGGGGCCAGCTCGGGGAGGCGTATCTGCACGGGATGAACGGAGTGGCGGAGGCGGTACGCCAGCTGCGGGGCACGGCCGCCAACCAGATACCGGGGGCGGCCCGGACCCTGGTGACGGCCGGTACCGGGGTGCCGACGTCGGGGCTGGTGCTGACGGCCGACGGGTGAGCCCTCAGGGGTGAACCCGCACAGGCGGTGCTCCCCCGGTCCACCTTCAGGAGGTGGAGCCACCCCCACCCCTACAACCTGAGGGGGACCCGGCTTCGGGACCTGGGGCCGATCCGCCGGAGCGTGATCCGCTCCTAGCGTGGAGCCATGACCACACCCGTCTGCACCAGCGCCTCGGCCGCCGCCGCACCAGCGCGGCAGGCCCACGCGTACCCGTCCTTCTCGTCGTACGTGAGGGCCCGCCAGCCGGTCCTGCTGCGCACCGCGCGCTCGCTGACCGCCAACCCGAGCGATGCCGAGGACCTGCTGCAGACCGCGCTCACCAAGACCTATGTGGCTTGGGAGCGGATCGAGGACCACCGGGCGCTCGACGGCTATGTGCGCCGGGCGCTGCTGAACACGCGGACCTCGCAGTGGCGCAAGCGCAGAGTGGACGAGTACGTCTGCGACGAGCTGCCCGAGCCGGAGCCGGTACCCGGCGGGGACGATCCCGCCGAGCGGCAGGCGCTGCACGACGCGATGTGGCGGGCGATCGCCAAACTGCCCGCGCGGCAGCGGGCGATGGTCGTCCTCAGGTATTACGAGGACCTGAGCGAGGCCCAGACGGCCGAGGTGCTCGGAGTCTCGGTGGGTACGGTGAAGTCGGCGGTCTCGCGGGCCCTGGGAAAGCTGCGCGAGGATCCGGAGCTGGGACTGGTTCGCTGAACCGAGTTTGCCTCCCCCTAGTGACATACCGCTCGGTATGTGCGCAGAATCAGCGCAGCCCTCTACCACCGCGTAGGCAATGTCGCCCTGGAGGACGCCGTGCTGAGCACCATGCAGGACGTACCGCTGCTGATCTCGAGGATCCTGACCCACGGGTCGACGGTCCACGGCTCGTCGCGGGTGACCACCTGGACCGGGGAGGCCGAGCCGCACCGGCGCACCTTCGCCGAGGTCGGGGCCCGTGCGGCCCGGCTGGCGAACGCCCTGCGGGACGAACTCGGCGTCCGGGGCGACGAGCGGGTCGCCACGCTGATGTGGAACAACGCCGAACACGTCGAGGCGTACTTCGCGATCCCGTCCATGGGCGCGGTGCTGCACACCCTCAACCTGCGGCTGCCCGCCGAGCAGCTGGTGTGGATCGTCAACCACGCCGCCGACCGCGTGATCATCGTGAACGGCTCGCTGATCCCGCTGCTCGCACCGCTGCTGCCCAAGCTGCCCTCGGTGGAACACCTCGTCGTCTCCGGCCCCGGTGACCGCGCCCCGCTGCGCGGCGGCACCGCGCGCGTGCACGAGTACGAGGAGCTGATCGACGGCCGGTCCACCACCTACGACTGGCCCGAGCTGGACGAGCGCGCGGCCGCCGCGATGTGCTACACCTCCGGCACGACCGGGGACCCCAAGGGCGTGGTGTACAGCCACCGTTCGATCTACCTGCACTCCATGCAGGTCAACATGACGCAGTCGATGGGCCTGACCGACCAGGACACCTCGCTGGTCGTGGTCCCGCAGTTCCACGTCAACGCCTGGGGACTGCCGCACGCCACGTTCATGACCGGCGTCGACATGCTGATGCCGGACCGGTTCCTGCAGCCCGCCCCGCTCGCCGAGATGATCGAGCGGGAGCGGCCGACGCACGCCGCCGCCGTCCCCACCATCTGGCAGGGCCTGCTCGCCGAGCTGACGAACAGGCCCCGGAACGTCTCCTCCCTCACCCAGGTCACCATCGGCGGCTCGGCCTGCCCGCCCTCCCTGATGTCGGCCTTCGACAACCTCGGCATGCGGGTCTGCCACGCTTGGGGTATGACGGAGACCTCCCCGCTCGGCACGGTGTCCCGCCCGCCGGCCCACGCGGTCGGCACCGAGGAGGAGTTCGCCTACCGCCTCACCCAGGGCCGCTTCCCGGCCGGCGTCGAGGCCCGGCTCACCGGCCCCAGCGGAGAGCGCCTGCCCCGGGACGGCGAGTCGGCGGGCGAGCTGGAGGTGCGCGGCCCGTGGATCGCGGGCGCCTACTACAACGGCCCCGACGCCGAACCGCTGCGCCCCGCCGACAAGTTCAGCGAGGACGGCTGGCTGAAGACCGGCGACGTCGGCACCATCTCCCCCGACGGCTACCTCACCCTCACCGACCGCGCCAAGGACGTCATCAAGTCCGGCGGCGAGTGGATCTCCTCGGTCGAGCTGGAGAACGCGCTGATGTCCCACCCGGATGTCGCCGAGGCCGCCGTGGTCGCCGTACCCGACGAGAAGTGGGGCGAGCGCCCGCTGGCCACGGTCGTCCTCAAGGAGGGCGCCACCGCCGACTTCGAGACGCTGCGCACCTTCCTCGCCGAGGAGGTCCGCATCGCCAAGTGGCAGCTCCCGGAGCGCTGGACGATCGTCGAGTCGGTCCCGAAGACGAGCGTCGGCAAGTTCGACAAGAAGGTGCTCCGCGCGCGGTACGCGGAGGGGGCGCTGGACGTCACCCGGCTCTGACCGGCACGCGGCCGGGGAGTGCGGCGGGCGTCATCGCCGTACCGCCGTGCTCCCCCAGCCCAGCAGCAGCCACACCCCCGCCACCGCGCTGACCCCGCCCCAGCCCCAGTGGCCGAAGGCCAGGCCCGCGAGGATCGAGGCCAGGGCGCCGCCCGTGAAGCCGGCGACCACATAGGCGGTGTTGGCGGTGGCCGGTGCGGAGGTGGTCGTCAGGGCCAGTGTCTGGTTGGCCACGTGGGAGGCGACCAGGGCGGCGTGGATCGCGACCGCGCCCGCGAACAGCGCGACGAGAACGTGCCCGCCGAGCCAGAACAGCGGCACGGACACTGCGGCGAGCAGATAGGCGTGCTGTACGACTTTGGCGGCGCCGAAGCGGTCGACCAGGCCGCCCGCGATCGGGGCCACCGCGCTGGCCGTGAGACCGAAGAGGCCGAACAGACCGGCGGTCGCGGTGGACAGGCCGTACGCCGGGCCGGTCAGCAGCAGGGCGAGCGAGGTCCACAGGGCGCTCCAGGCGCCGAACATCCCGGCCTGCCGCACGCACGCCCGCCACAGGTCCGGCGAGCGGCGCACGAGTCCGGGCAGCTCGGCGATGCCGGAGAACAGCCCTCCCGTGCGAGGGCGCCGCTCCGACGGCAGGGCCAGAGCCGTGGCCAGGCCCAGCAGCAGGGTCAGCGCGCCGGACCCGGCGAACACCCACCGCCAGCCGAAGGCCTGTCCGGCCAGGCCGCCGACGACCCGGGCCGCGACGATGCCGGTGAACAGCCCGGCGATGACGGCGGCGACATGGCGGGCGCGGTGGTGGGCGGGGGCGCGTTCGGCGACCAGCGGGACCAGCAGCTGCGGGATCACGGTCGCCGCGGCGGCTACGAAGACGGCGGCGGCGAGGGCGCCGGTGCCGGTCGCGGCCGCGGCGAGCCCCAGCGCCGCGGTGGTGGCCAGCGAGAGCAGGGCGACCAGCGGGCGCCGGTTGACGCGGTCGCCGAGCGGGGCGAAGAAGAGCAGACCGGCCGCGTAGCCGAGCTGCGCGACCGAGGCGATCCAGGTGACGGCCGAGGGGACCGTGCCGAAGTCGTGGGCGATCAGCGGGAGCAGCGGGGCGGCGAGGTAGATGTTGGCGGCCGTGACGGCGGTGCAGACGGCGATGAGCAGGAGGAAGAGCCGGCCGGCGGCGGCCTGCTCGCGGGCGGGGGCCCGGACCTGTGGTTCCTGGTGGGCGGTGGTCGCTGACGGCATGAGCGGAGGCACTCCTTAGAGCCGACTCGCACAACTAACTGGTTGGTTGGAAACGTCAACAGAGTGCACCTCGCCGGGATTCCCTGTCAACCAAACGGTTGGTTACTTGGGCGGTACGCTGACCGCATGGCAGCAGTCAGGGACCCCGAGGCCACGAAGGCCCGCATCTTCGAGGCGGCGGTCGCCGAGTTCGCCCGGCACGGCATCGCGGGTGCCCGCATCGACCGCATCGCCGCCGGGGCCAAGGCCAACAAGCAGCTGATCTACGCCTACTTCGGCAACAAGGCGGAGCTGTTCACCCAGGTCCTGGGCAGGTCCATGGTCGACCTGGCCGCGGCCGTCCCCGTCGACCCGGACGACATCGAGGGCTGGATCGACCGGCTCCTCGACTACCACGCCGCCCACCCCGAACTGCTGCGTCTCCTCTTCTGGGAGGGCGTCGAGTACGGCAGCGCCGAACTGCCCGACGAGTCGGAGCGCCAGGACCACTACGCCCGCAAGGTGGCCGCGATCGAGGACGGCCAGGCCCGTGGCGTGATCAGCGATGCCATGCCGCCCGGCGACCTGCTCTTCCTCCTGGTCGCCCTCGCCAACTGGACCGCCGTCGTCCCGCAGATGCGGCGCATCCTCACGGGCGGCGAGAACGACGACCGCGAGCGCCTGCGGGCCTCGATCAAGGAGGCGGCCCGCAGGCTGGTCGCGCTTTAGCGGGCGCCCGACTCGGCGCCTAGTTGGTGCCGATCCTGGCCAGCAGGTCGACGATCCGCGTCTGCACCTCGGTGCTGGTGGAGCGCTCCGCGAGGAACAGGACCGTCTCGCCCGAGGCCAGCCGAGGCAGGTCGGCCTGGTCGACGGCGGCGGTATAGACGACGAGCGGAGTGCGGTTGAGCAGGCCGTTCGCACGGAGCCAGTCGATGATCCCGGTGGAGCCGGTCTGCCGCCGCTGCGCCTGCATCAGGTCCGTCACCACGAGGTTGGGCCGGAACTGCCCCGCCAGCGTCACCGCGTCGTCGTCGTTCGCGGCCCGCGCCACCTGCATCCCGCGCCGCTCCAGCGTCGCCGTCAGCGCCAGCGCGATCTCCGCGTGCTCCTCGATGAGCAGCACCCGCGGCGGATGCTGCTCGCTGTCACGCGGCGCCAGCGCCTTCAGGAGCACGGCGGGATCGGCGCCGTACGCCGCCTCCCGGGTCGCCTGCCCGAGCCCGGCCGTGACCAGCACCGGCACCTCGGCCGCGACTGCCGCCTGGCGCAGCGACTGCAGCGCGGTCCGGGTGATCGGGCCGGTCAGCGGGTCCACGAACAGCGCGGCGGGGAAGGCCGCGATCTGCGCGTCGACCTCCTCGCGCGAGTGCACGATGACCGGCCGGTAGCCGCGGTCGCTCAGCGCCTGCTGGGTCGTCACGTCCGGTGCCGGCCACACCAGCAGCCGGCGCGGGTTGTCCAGCGGCTCCGGGGGCAGCTCGTCGTCCAGCGGCTGCGGGCGCGGGGTGTCCGCGACCTCGACGGCCCCGCCGGGACCGTCCAGCGGTTCGGGCCCCTCGGCCGCGTTCGCGTCCGGGGCGCCTATGGCGTACGAGCGTCCGGGGCCCTCGGTGGCCGGGGCGAGCCGTGACTGACCCGCGAGCGAGGGCTGTGCGGGCGGCTGTTCGGCCGGCGGGTGCGGCCGGGCCGCCTGCTCCGGCTGCGGCTCGGGGCGCGCGGCCGGGTCGGGAGGCGTGCCCAGCTTGCGCCGGCGGCCGGAACCGCCCGGGGCGTGCGGGGGCGGGGTCGCCGTCTGCTGCACCTGCAAGGCCTGCCGCGAGAACGGCACGCCCTGGCCCAGCGTGCGCACGCTGATGGCCCGGCCCTGCGTGGAGTTGGGGTCGGCCGCGGGTCCCGAGGCCTCGGCGGGCAGCGGCTGTGCCGCCCGCTGCCGCTGCGCACCGGCGTGCTCCGGGGGGAGCGGGGTGCCGGGCGCGGGCGTGGCGGTGCCGGGCTGCGCGGTCCGTGGCGCGGGGCCCGCCTGGGCTCCCGGGAAGCCCGCGCCCGAGGTGTCGTCGGTGCCCGGCCACTGCTGGGGGAGCGCGGCCGCGGGCGTGCCGGCGGCCGGGGTGTTCTCCGCCGGGAGCGGCTGGGCGGGCTGGGGCGCCGTGGGGGTGCCGGCCGGCGGGATCGACTGCGCCGCCGCAACGGGCACCGCGGGCGCCTGCTGCCCCTGGGGGACCCGTGCGGGTACGGGCTGGCCGGGTGCCACCTGGGCCGGGACCGGCCGGCCCGGCGGCACCGGTACGCCCTGACCCGCGGTGCCCTGCGCGGGCACGGCGGCGTCGGGCACGGTCCCCGGCCGGCCGGGAGCCGCCTGAGCCGCGACACCGGGCTGGGCGACCGCGCCCGTCGGCGAGGTGGTGCCCTGCGCCGGGATGATCCCGTGCCCCGGGGTCGGCTGACCGGCGGCGGCCGGGGAGGGCCGCGGAACCTGTCCGGGCTGCTCCGGAGTCATCTGGGCGGGAAGGGCCACCGCGGCCTGGGCGGGTGCTCCCGGCACCGCCTCCCCCGGCTGGGCCACGGCCCGCCGGCGGCGACCGGTCGGTGCGTTCGTGGGGTGCGGCTGCGGCGGGGTGTGGTCCTCGGCCTGGTCGAGCGGTACGGCGTCGTGCCGGCCGTCGCCGGTCGTCCCCTCGACGGGAACCCGCGCCTGAGCGGGCACCTGCGCGCCCGGAGCCACGGCCACGCCCACACCCGTCGCCGTGTCGGCGGAGTCGGGTGAGCGGTCGGCCTCGGCCGGGGGCAGCGCGAAGACCGTACGGGCCCCCGCCTCCTGCGCGGCGGCCCGCTCCGCGGCGGCGGCCAGCGCACGCCGGCGCCGCCCGGTCGGCTGCTCGCCCTCGGCCGGGACGGGCTGAGCCGGCTCCGTACCTGCGGCGGGCAGCGCGGGCGGCAGGGCGGCCTGCGGTTCGCCGGAGTCTCGCCGGGCGCGGCGTCCCGTGGGCGCGGGCACGCCCTGCGGCGGCACGGTGCCGCCGAGCCCGCTGCCTGCGGCGGCGGTACCCGCGGCATGCTCGGCCGCGGTCATCACCGCGCCTTCGGACACGCCCGGACCGGCGTCGTTGTCGGCGGACCGTCCGCGTCGCCGTCCGGTCCCGCCGGACCCGGCCTCCGGGCCCTCGTCCACGGCCGGGGCCGCCTCGACCTCGGCCACCGCACGCCTGCGGCGCCGCCCGGTCGGGACGGGCGCCTCCGCCTCGCCGTCAGCGGGCTCACCGGCGGTGTCGCTCTCCAGGAAGGCGTCCGTGGAGGCCCGCCGGGCCCGCCGCCGGCCGGCGCCGGTGCCCTGCTCGGCGGGCGCGGCGCCCTCGGCGCCCTCGGCAGCGGTGTCCCCGGCGTCCAGAGCCGATGCGGCGACCGCTCCGGCGCCGCCGCCGAGCGGCACTTCGAGGACGTACGCGCTGCCGCTCATGCCGGGCACCTCGTGCGTCTGCAGCACACCGCCGTGCGCCCGTACGATCCCGCGCACCATCGGCTCGTGCACCGGGTCTCCCCCGGCGTACGGGCCGCGCACCTCGATCCGCGCGACCTCACCGCGCTGCGCGGCCGCGACCACGACGGTGTTGTCCAGGTAACCGCCCGCGGACACGGGCGTGTTGCCGGTGGCGTCGACGCCCGCGACGTCCGCCACGAGATGCGCGAGCGCGGTGGCGAGCCGCTGCGGGTCCACCTCGGCCTCGATGGGCGGTGCGTGGACGGCGAACTGCACACGCCCGGGACCGATCAGCTCGACGGCCCCTTCCACACCCGCGGCGACGACGGCGTCGAGCATCACCTTGGTACGGGTGATGTCCTCCGTGCCCGCGTCCAGCCGCTGGTAGCCGAGGACGTTGTCGATGAGGGTGGTGATGCGCGAGTACCCGGCCGAGAGGTGGTGCAGCACCTGGTTGGCCTCGGGCCACAGCTGCCCGGCGTCGTCGGCGGCCAGGGCGGACAGCTCGCGGCGCAGTTCGTCCAGCGGCCCGCGCAGGGACCGCCCGAGCAGCGTGAGCAACTGCTCGTGCCGGCCGGCGAGGGCCTCGTACCGGTCCTTCTCCCGCTCGCCGAGGGCGGCGTACCGCTCCTCGCCGGCCGCCACCTCCTCCTCGTGCTTCTCGCGCAGTTCCTCGAGTTCGGTGACGTGCTGCTGGCGCAGCGCGGTCAGGTCGGAGGCGTGCTCCTCGGAGAGCCGCTCCACCTCGTCGGCGTGCGCCTTCTCCAGCGTGTCCTTCTCCTCGGCGAGGGTGTCGTACGGCCGCCGGTCCGTGAAGGTCATGACGGCGCCGACGAGCTGGTCGCCGTCGCGCACGGGCGCGGTGGTCAGATCGACCGACACCTTCTCGTCGCCCTTGGACCACAGCACCTGCCCGCGCACCCGGTGCTTGCGCCCGGAGCGCAGCGTGTCGGCGAGCGCCGACTCCTCGTAGGGGAAGGGGGAGCCGTCGGCGCGCGAGTGCAGCACCAGGGTGTGCAGCTCCTTGCCGCCCAGCTCACCGGCCCGGTACCCCAGTATCTGGGCGGCGGCCGGGTTGACGAGCACGATCCGCCCGTCGGTGTCGGTGCCCACGACGCCCTCGGCCGCTGCCCGCAGGATCATCTCGGTCTGCCGCTGCGAGCGGGCCAGCTCGGCCTCGGTGTCCACGGTCCCGGACAGGTCCCGCACGACGAGCATCAGCAGCTCGTCACCGGTGTAGCCGTAACCGTCGTACGCCTGCTGACCGTTCTCCAGATTCGCGCTCGTGACCTCGACCGGGAACTCGCTCCCGTCGGTCCGCCGCGCGATCATCCGCGTCGGCTTGGTCCGGCCCCGCGGGTCCATGTGGTCGGGCCGTCGCATCGAGCCGGGGATCAGCCTGGAGTCGAACTGCGGCAGCAGATCGAGCAGCCCGCGCCCGACGAGGGCGGTACCCGGCGCCTCGAAGGCCTCCAGGGCGATGGTGTTGGCGTTGACGACGGTTCCGTTCGCGTTGACCAGGACCAACGCGTCGGGCAGCGCGTCGAGTATGGCTGCGAGGCGAGCAGCGCCTCGGGATGGCCTGCTGCTCACGAGACGCTTCCTCCCTGTTACCGCACTTTGCCGACCGCTCGGGCCATCTTGCCAACCGGCCCGCGACGTGTCACGCGAGGGAGTCTAAGGGCTCGGGTTGCGCTCGCGACGCCGGATGAGAGGGAGGTCGCACGAGGAAGTGACGGCGAACATGTGACCGTACGGTTTCGCTCCGGGGTCGGCCGCGCGCCGGCTCCGCGAGACCTTCGCGGGACCTTTACGGCACCGGTGACTCGGCCGCGAGGCGCCTACGAGGCGGAACCGGTCCCCGGCAGGAGGGGCACCATCCGGTCCCACCGCCCGATCTCGCATCCGTCGCCGCGGTCGTACGTGGTGTCGACGGGCCGTCCGGCCCAGGTGCCGGTGACGTGGGCGGTGGCCGGGCCGCCGTACAGCATGGTGCAGGTGCTGCCGGGGGGCACCGGGGCGAAGGTGTCCCGCCCCCAGCGCGTGTTCTCGTCGAGCACCCGGCAGGCGCCCGCCACGTCCGGGTGGTTCCCGGCTCCGGGGTGACAGGACAGCTCGTACGTCCCGTCCCGCCCGGCGCCGGCGTGCCGCACTACGACGGTGAGGTGATCACCGGCCCGGTCCTCGGGCCGGGCCGGCGGGGGCACGGCGGACGCGGCCTTGGCGGGTACGGCGGCGAGGGTGACCAGGGACGACGAGACCGAGGCGGCGGCGAGGGCCGACAGCAGGACGCCCCGGGAGACGACCGACATGACAGAGATCATGCCCTGCCCAACGCTCGCGCCCCCGGGACGTTGCGCCGGACGCGTGCCGGCCGCCCCGCCGGGCGGCCCTTTGCCCTGTGGCCCTCGCGCCTAGTACCGTGGGGGTCGATTGGTGACAGCACGCTCGACTGTGTCATCATCTGCACGCACCGCTCGCGCGCTCGCGTGAGTGGTTGTGCTGGAGGCGTCGCCTAGTCCGGTCTATGGCGCCGCACTGCTAATGCGGTTTGGGACTTACATCCCATCGAGGGTTCAAATCCCTCCGCCTCCGCGCCTGATCCCGAAGCCCCGGTCCCCAGGACCGGGGCTTCGGCGTTCCGGGGCTTCCGGCGCCCTCGACTCGCGTTCCCCGTCCGAATCCGTGTTTTCGCAGGTCACAAGGGGTGTGCGAATCGGATTTCACATGACGGCGGCAGTCATGTAATGTTCTTCCTGTCGCCGCGAGCGGGCCGGGAGGGCCGGGAGCGGAGACAAAAACAAAAGAACAAGCACTCGTAGCTTAACGGATAGAGCATCTGACTACGGATCAGAAGGTTGCAGGTTCGAATCCTGCCGAGTGCACACAGGTTGAAGGCCCCGGAGAGATCCGGGGCCTTCGGCGTTTTCCGTATGCGCGATCTCCGCGCGCGATCTTCCGGCCCGGACACCGCGACGGTGCCCGGGCCGTCACCGGCGGCGCGGCTCTAAGCCGACGCCCCGTCAGTGGACTTCTCGGCCGACTGCACCCGGTGCCGGGGCAGCGACCGCCGGGGCGGCCTGGTGAGGGTGATCTGACGCACCAGCTGCTGGAAGCAGGCCAGGGAGGCGAAGCTCGGCAGGGCGGCGGCCGCGGTGTCGACGACGTCCTTCGGCGCCTGGGCCACGCACAGTCCCATCGCGAGGGCGGAGAAGATCAGGATGACGCACCAGGAGTGGAAGGCCCGCCGCTGGTGCAGCGCCGCGCGGAGGATGGACAGCGACGCCACCAGCCAGGGGCCGAAGACGAGAACGGGCCACCAGGCGACCACGCCGCTGTGCGTCCGGGACTCCGCGACGAACCGCAGCGGGTCGTACGCGATCATTCCGCCGAAGATGCTCACGGCGCCCGCGATGACGGTCGCCAGGGCGGCGATGATGTAGCTGGCGGTGCGGATCGTGTCCAGCCGCCGGCGTTCCCTCACCTTGCGGTGCCCCCGGCGACCGCCCTTCAACGGGGGCAGCTCCGCCGTGATTTCCACCAGGGCTTCGCGGGGCGTCTTCGGGTTCGGCTCGGGTACCGGTTCCTCGGTGCGCGCCGCCGGGATTCTCGCCTGCTGCTGCTGTTCCTCCTCCATGGCGTCCTGCAGCATGAAGGCCAGCTCTTCCGCCGGGTCCCACCCCGAGTCGGGCGGAATCAGCGGAGTGTAAAAAATATCGGTGGGTGCCCGGTGCCTGCCGCTGCCCTGGTGGCCGTCCGGATAATCGGGGGCCGAATTCGGGTAGTAACCCGTCTGCTCGTAATGCATGACCTGATGCGGCTATTCTGTTCGTGATCGACGGGGCCAGGTTTCCGCCCGGGCCCAGCGTCTCGACAGATCCCTTTCCAGGGCGTTCATGACGTCCATGAACTCCTGCAGGATCTCTTCGCTCGCGTCGAGCGTGACGGGGAGGCCCCCCTTCAACAGGGTTCCATTGACCGCGCCCCTCCGGTCCGGGGCGGGGACGTAGGTGTAGGAGCCCAGCCGCGTGGATCCCCGAGCTTGCCCCATCGTTGCCTGAGTCATATTCCCACTAACGGCTTATTTCGGCGGTGGATGCGCGGCGATCGGGTGAAGGATTAGCCGGACAAACACCTTGTTCAGGTATCGGGCGGCCCTATATGCAGCTGTATGAAGAATGAAAAGCGTTCGTTGATTTCTCGCATTTCATCCCCGGCACGGTCAACTCGCACGGCCGGACCGGCCATTGGGGGGCGCGGGTCTCAGCACTCCTCCTCCGGGTCGTTCCTGTTCAGCTTCTCCAGGTACTCGTGGGCCAGTGCGGTCGCCCGGGTGAACCAGTCCGTGACGACCGCCAGCTCCTCGGGGGAGTAGTCGGCGAACAGGGCCGTGAGGCGCTGGTAGTGGCCCGCGTACACGGCCTCGACGCGGGTCACCGCCGCCGGTACGGCGGCCACGCGGACCCGCCGGCGGTCGGCGGGGTCGGAGCGGCGGGTGACGTAGCCGGCGCGTTCGAGCCGGTTGAGGATGCCGGTCACCGCGCCCGTGGTGACGTGGGCGCGGGCCGCCAGGTCGCCGGCCGTGAGCAGCTCGTCGCCCGCCTCCAGGACGAAGGCGAAGCAGGTCAGGTCGGTGACGTTCAGGCCGAGCCGCCGGGCCAGCTCCTGCTGGCCGATCAGGTGGGCGGCGATGAGGTGGTCCATCGCCGACAGCGCCCGGGCCGGGGTGGCGGGCGGTCGGGTCCTGCCGTCCATCTTTCGCAATCCCTTAGTTGGTGAGATATTCGAGCGGTAAATGTCTTGGTCCGTGAGGGAACATAGTCCCTGGAGGCGGCTGCATGAGTCTGTACGACGAGGGTCACACGATCGCCGGCTGGACCGGCGCAGGTGTCGCGACCGTCGGAAGCGCCGTGCTGGGACTGGGGGTGTGCACGGTCTCGGTACCGGCCCTCGTGGGCGGGCTCGCGATCGTGGGCCTGAGCGTCCTGGTGACCTGGGTGCTGCATCTGTCGGGCTGGGGCAAGCCGCCGGGGGTGCGGCCGAGGGACCAGTGGGGGATGCGGGTCCGGGACGCCCGGGCCGGGGACGGACACCCCGGTTGCGTCAGCTGCCGGCTGGCGGGGCGGGGGCGGACCGCGGCGGACGCGACGCCGGCGACCGTGGTGCCGGACGGGGCTCGCGCGGAATCGGTGCCGCTGTCGCCCGTCGACTGAGGGCCGTGCCCGTGCCCGTCCTCCCGTGACGCGGGCGGAGGGCCCGCGGTGGCCGCTCCCGGGGCGCTGTCAGTGCCACCTCCTACCCTCACGAGTGATGGCACACGTGTGGAGATGCTCGGGACTGCGCTGGACGCCGGAAGGCCCCGTGCTGGTGTGGGACGGGGGGCGGCGCAGTGCGCTGCCGTGGGGGAAGCGGGTCGCGTTCGCCGTCGCGGAGGGCTCGGCACGGCGGTGCGTGGGGGCGCGGGGACACGCGTGTCCGCTGCGGGCCGGGGTGTCCGGGCGGAGCACGGGGGCCCGGTGCGAGGAGTGCGCGCGGCTGGACCGGGCGCACTCCGTGGCCGCCGACACCATCGCCGACGACCCGCGGCCCTACCGGGTGTACCTGGCGTGGTTCGGGCCCGGCATGGTCAAGGTCGGCATCACCGCCGTCGAGCGCGGGTCGGCGCGGCTGCTCGAGCAGGGGGCCGTCTGCTTCAGCTGGCTGGGCAGCGGACCCCTGATGGCCGCCCGGCGCACCGAGGAGCTGCTGCGGGCCGCCCTCCAGGTGCCGGACCGCATTCCGTACGCCGAGAAGCGGGCGGTGCGGGCGGCGCTGCCCGAGACGGAGGACGAGCGGGCGGCCGAGGTGCGGGAGCTGCACGCGCGTGCGGTCGTACTGGGCGGATGGCCCGAGTCGTTGACCAGAGAGCCGTGTCAACCCGTCGACCACGTGGTCCGGTTCGGGCTCTCCGGTGTACCGGCCGCCTTCGGTGACGTCGTCCAGCTCGTCCCGGGCGGCGCCGTGAGCGGTGACCTGGTCGCGGCCGCCGGACCCGATCTTCATCTGGGGATCGCGGGACGGGGGGTGGTCGTGGTCGACACGCGGCTGATGACCGGGTGGGAGCTGGCGCCGCTGACCGCACCGGCAAGCGTTCTCGGCGTCCCGGCAAGGGAGTTCAGGAGCGAGCAGGAGGGGCTGTTCTGAGCCGCGGCGGCCCGTGAGCCCGAAGGTCAAGAGATGGATCCCTCACGGATCCCTTTGGGCAAGGTCCATGGACCCGCGGCTGCGCGTCCGGTCATCGTGGCCGACATGAGCGATCAGCGACTTGCGCCTGTCAGCCCGACGTCCGCCTTCGAACCCCCCTACTACGCAGTGGTGTTCGCCTCCCACCGCACCGACCGCGACCCCGACGGATACACCGACACCGCACGACACCTCTCCGGTCTCGTGCGGGAGATCCCGGGCTTCCTCGGCGAGGACTTCGCCCACACGCCCGGCGGACTCGCGATCTCCGTCGCCTACTTCCGGGACCTCGCCGGTATCGAGGAGTGGCGCCGCCACCCCGAGCACCTCGACGCCAAGCTGCGTGGGCGCGAACGGTGGTACGAGCGGTACGTGATCCACATCGCCCGGGTCGAGCACAGCCACGGGTTCTCGCGCACGTGAGTGCTTCCCAGGAGTTCCCTGAGAGGCGCCTGTGTGTTTCTTAGGGAAATCACAGATTCGTGAAAGCGTGTTCTCAGAGGACCCCGACAAGGTGTCCACCATGACCACGACCTCGCCCCAGGGGCGCACCGAACTGCTGAGGCCGGACGGGAGCCCCGTCCGAGTGCTTGTGGTGGACGACGAGTTGTCGATCACCGAACTGCTGAGCATGGCTCTTCGTTACGAGGGCTGGCAGATCAGGAGTGCGGGCGACGGGCAGGGGGCCATCCAGACCGCCCGCGAGTTCCGGCCCGACGCCGTCGTCCTGGACATGATGCTGCCCGACATGGACGGGCTCACCGTGCTGGGCCGGCTGCGGCGCGAGCTGCCCGACGTGCCCGTCCTCTTCCTCACCGCCAAGGACGCCGTCGAGGACCGCATCGCCGGGCTCACCGCCGGCGGCGACGACTACGTCACCAAGCCGTTCAGCCTGGAGGAGGTCGTCGCCCGGCTGCGGGGACTGATCCGCAGGTCCGGGGCGGCCGACCGGCGGTCCGACTCGGTACTCGTCGTCGGTGACCTCACCCTGGACGAGGACAGCCACGAGGTCTCGCGGGACGGGCAGTCCATCCACCTCACCGCCACCGAGTTCGAGCTGCTGCGCTTCCTGATGCGCAATCCGCGGCGCGTGCTCAGCAAGGCGCAGATCCTGGACCGCGTGTGGTCGTACGACTTCGGCGGTCAGGCCAATGTGGTCGAGCTGTACATCTCGTACCTGCGCAGGAAGATCGACGCCGGCCGTGAGCCCATGATCCACACCCGGCGTGGGGCCGGATACCTCATCAAGCCCGCCGTGTCATGAGCGGACGACGACGGCCGCGTCCGCAGAAGAAGCGAGCGGGACAGCCGCGCACCCTGCGGACCCGGCTCGTCGTCGCGTCGGTGGTGCTGATCGCCGTGGTGTGCGCGGTGATCGGCACCGTGACGACACTCGCGTTGCGGCAGCACCTGTACGACCAGCTGGAGGACAAGGTGACGGAGACCGCCATGCGCGCGGTCGGTCACATGCAGCTGCCCCCGGGCGCCGGCAGCCCCGGCGCGAACCCGGCGGGCCAGGACGCCTCGTCCGGGGTCACCGCCACGCCGGGCGAGAAGGTCGACAACCTGCTCACCAAGGGCCCCACCCAGCCCCAGACCGTCGCCGCCTACGTGCAGGACGGCTCGATCACCTCCGCCGGGGTCGCCCAGCAGCTCAACGACGACTACGGCCTGTTCAAGAAGATGCGGGCCGGCTCCCTCACCGCGGCGCAGAAGCAGGCCCTCGCCGAGGTGGCGAAGGACAACAGGGCGCACACCGTGGAGCTCCCGGGGCTCGGGGACTACCTCGTCAAGTACATGGCGAGCCGGGACAGCAGCGACGCGTACTACGTCGCCCTGCCCACCAAGGACGTCGACGACAACATCGACACCCTCATCCTGGTCGAGGTCAGCGTCACCGCCGCCGGCCTGGTCGCCGCCGGAATCGCGGGCTACGTGCTCGTCGGCGTCGCCACCCGCCCCCTGCGCAAGGTCGCCGCCACCGCCGGCCGGGTCTCCGAACTCACCCTGCACACCGGCGAGGTGAACCTCAGCGAGCGGGTCCCGGACTCCGAGTGCGACCCGCACACCGAGGTCGGCCGGGTCGGCGCCGCGCTCAACCGCATGCTCGACCATGTGCACGGCGCTCTGCACGCCCGGCAGCAGAGCGAGACGCGGGTACGGCAGTTCGTCGCGGACGCCAGTCACGAGCTGCGGACACCGCTCGCCTCCATCCGCGGGTACGCGGAACTCACCCGGCGCGGGCGCGAACAGGTCGGGCCCGACACCCGGCACGCCCTCGGACGGATCGAGTCCGAGGCCGGGCGGATGACGCTCCTCGTCGAGGACCTGCTCCTGCTCGCCCGCCTCGACGCCGGCCGGCCGCTGCAGTTCGAGCAGACCGACCTCGTTCCGCTCGTCGTGGACACCGTCAGCGACGCCCGCGCGGCCGGCATGGACCACAACTGGCGGCTCGAACTGCCCGACGAACCGGCCCTGGTGTCGGCGGACGCGGCACGCCTGCAACAGGTGCTCGTCAACCTGCTCGGCAACGCCCGCAACCACACCCCGCCCGGTACGACGGTCACCGCGCGGGTACAGCGGCGCGGGCCGTGGATGTGCGTCGACGTGGAGGACAACGGGCAGGGCATCCCGCCGGAGCTGCTGCCGCATGTCTTCGAGCGGTTCGCGCGGGGCGACTCCGCCCGCTCGCGTGCCACCGGTTCGACCGGTCTCGGGCTCGCCATCGTGCAGGCCGTGGCCGCCGCGCACGGCGGCGCCGTGACCGTGGACAGCGTCCCGGGACGGACGGTGTTCACCGTGCACCTGCCCGCGCTCGCCCCGGCCCTGCCCCGGCCGGACCCCGAGACGAACTGGCACTCGCACTCACAGGCACAGCACAGTGCCACCACATCGGTGCGACAGGGCGCCTGACGAGAGTCGGTTCCATGCGAACCGACTCTTCTCCCGGCACCCTGCCGGCGCGGGAGCACCTCCCGGCCGGAGACGCCGGTACGCCTGTCCTGGACGTAGTGATCCCCGTCTACAACGAGGAGAAGGACCTCCAGCCGTGCGTCCGCAGACTGCACGCGCACCTGACGCGCACCTTCCCGTACGCCTTCCGCATCACGATCGCGGACAACGCGTCCACGGACAGCACCCCGCTGGTGGCGGCGCGGCTGGAGGCGGAGATCCCCGAGGTCACCAACTTCCGGCTGGCGCAGAAGGGCCGTGGGCGCGCCCTCAGGACCGTGTGGTCCGCGTCCGACGCGCCGATCCTCGCGTACATGGACGTCGACCTGTCCACCGACCTCAACGCCCTGCTGCCGCTGGTGGCACCGCTGATCTCGGGCCACTCGGACCTCGCGATCGGCTCCCGGCTCGCCCGCGCCTCCCGGGTCGTGCGCGGCCCCAAGCGCGAGTTCATCAGCCGGGCCTACAACCTGATCCTGCGCGGCTCGCTGCAGGCCCGGTTCTCCGACGCCCAGTGCGGCTTCAAGGCCATCCGCCGCGACGTCGCCCAGGTGCTGCTGCCGCTGGTGGAGGACACCGGCTGGTTCTTCGACACCGAGATGCTGGTGCTCGCCGAGCGTGCCGGGCTCAGGATCCACGAGGTGCCGGTCGACTGGGTCGACGACCCGGACTCCACCGTGCACATCGTGAAGACGGCCACCGACGACCTCAAGGGCGTGTGGCGGATCGGCAAGGCCCTGGCCACCGGTTCGCTGCCGCTGGACCGGCTCACCCGGCCCTTCGGCGACGACCCGCGCGACCGCGAGATCCAGGACGTGCCCAAGGGGCTGGCCCGCCAGCTCGTCGGGTTCTGTGTGGTCGGCGGCCTTTCCACCCTGTTCTACCTGCTGCTCTACAGCGTCTTCCGGCAGTTCTCCGGTTCGCAGATCGCCAACGCGCTCGCCCTGCTCGTCTCGGCCGTCGCCAACACGGCCGCCAACCGCCGGCTGACCTTCGGGGTCCGGGGCCGGGGCGGTGCCGTACGGCACCAGGCGCAGGGCCTGGTCGTCTTCGGCATCGGACTCGCCCTGACCAGCGGCTCCCTGGCCGCCCTCGACGCGGCCACCGGCAACCCGGCGCACTCCACCGAGCTGGCGGTGCTCATCGCCGCCAACCTCGCGGCGACCGTCCTGCGCTTCCTGCTCTTCCGGGCCTGGGTGTTCTCGGACCGCGGGGAGGAGTCCGGCGGCTCGACGGTGGTCGCCACGCACACCCTGTCCTCGCCGACGTACACGACGAGCGTGCCGTACCCGCCGGGCGGACCGCTTCCGCAGCGCCCGGTGCCGTACCAGCCGTACATCCCGTACCAGACCACCCAGGTCCGCGCCGGTGAAGCCGCGGACGGCAGCTGGAGGGACGCCACCATGCGGTTGCAGCCGGTGCGCCCTCACGACACCGATCCGGGGGACTCCCGATGACCACCCACTACGACCCGCCCACCGCACAGGGCACACCCGTCGCCTGGGGCCCGCCGCCCACGGCTCCACCCGAGGCCCCCGAGGCCGGTGAGCCCAGGCAGCCCCGGACCCGCGGACTGTGGCGCGGCCGTCCCGAGGACCCGCGCTGGGCACGCCCGGCCCTTCTCGGCCTGCTGGCCCTCACCCTCGTCACCTACCTGTACAATCTGAGCGCCTCCGGCTACGCCAACTCCTTCTACTCGGCGGCCGTCCAGGCGGGCAGCAAGTCCTGGAAGGCGTTCTTCTTCGGCTCGCTGGACGCGGGCAACGCCATCACCGTCGACAAGCCCTCGGCCTTCATGTGGCCGATGGAGCTGTCGGTCAGGATCTTCGGCCTGAACTCGTGGGCGATCCTCACCCCCGAGGTCCTCATGGGCGTCGGCACGGTGGCGGTGGTGTACGCGGGTGTACGGCGCCGGTTCAGCCCGGCGGCGGGTCTCGTCGCGGGTGCGGTGCTGGCGCTCACCCCGGTCGCCGCGCTGATGTTCCGGTTCAACAACCCCGACGCGCTGCTGGCGCTGCTGATGTCGCTGGCCTGCTATTTCGTCGTACGGGCCGTGGAGGACGGCCGGACGAGGTGGCTGGTGTGGGCCGGGGCCGCGATCGGCTTCGCCTTCCTCGCCAAGACGCTGCAGGCCTTCCTGATCCTGCCGCCGCTGGCGATCGTGTACGCCGTCTGCGGTCCGGTGAGGCTGCGTAAGCGGCTGGTGCAGCTGGGCCTGGCGACCGTCGCGCTGGTCGTGGCCGGCGGCTGGTGGGTCGCGGTCGTCGAGCTGTGGCCGGCCTCCTCGCGTCCCTACATCGGCGGTTCGCAGAACAACAGCTTCCTGGAGCTGACCTTCGGCTACAACGGCCTCGGCCGGATCAGCGGCGACGAGACCGGCAGTGTCGGTGGCGGTGGCGGCGGCAACGGCTCCGGGCGCTGGGGCTCGACCGGCTGGGACCGGATGTTCAACTCCGAGATCGGCAGCCAGATCTCCTGGCTGATCCCGGCCGCGCTGATCCTGCTGGTCGCCGGCCTCTGGGCGACCCGGAAGGCGCGCCGTACGTCCGTCACGCGCGCCTCGTTCCTGGCGTGGGGCGGCTCGCTGCTGATCACCATGGTGGTCTTCAGCTACATGGCGGGCATCTTCCACCAGTACTACACGGTGGCCCTCGCCCCCTACGTCGCGGCCGTCACCGGCATGGGCGCCGGGCTGCTGTGGGAGAAGCGCAGGGAGACCTGGGCGTCGATCACGCTGGCCGCCGCCGTGGTGGCCGCGGCCGCCTGGGGGTACGTCCTGCTCAACCGCACCTCCGGCTATCTGCCCTGGCTGAAGTGGCTGGTCCTGATCGGCGGGCTCGCGGCCGCGTTCGGACTGGTCTTCGCGGGCCGCATCTCGCGTCAGCTGGCCCTCGGTGCTGCGGCTGTGGGCCTGGTGGCCGCACTCGCCGGTCCCACGGCGTACACCCTCAGCACGGTGAACTCCGCGCACACCGGCTCCATCCCGACGGCCGGTCCGGCGGGCGCGAGCACGATGGGCTTCGGCGGCGGCGGTCCGGGCGGTGGCACGGGCGGCGGCATGCGCGGCGGCTTCGGCGGCGGCATGCCGGGTCAGGGCCAGCAGGGTCAGGGCCAGCAGGGTCAGCAGAACGGCAACGGGACCGTGCCGGGTCAGGGCCAGGGCGTCCCCGGCGGTGGCATGCCGGGAGGTGGCATGCCGGGCCGGAACGGCAACTCCCAGGGCCAGAACCAGCAGGGGCAGCAGGGGCAGCAGGGGCAGCAGGGGCAGCAGAACGGCAACGGCTTCCCGGGCGGCGGTGCCATGGGCGAGGGCGGCCGGATGGGCGGCGGCGGTGCCGGCGGCCTGCTGAACGGCGCGGACGTCAACTCCGCGGCCAAGAAGCTGCTGGAGACGGACGCGGGCCGGTACACCTGGGTCGCCGCCTCCATCGGCTCGCAGAACGCCGCGAGCTACCAGCTGGCCACCGGTGACCCGGTGATGGCGATCGGCGGCTTCAACGGCACCGACCCGTCCCCGACGCTCGCCGAGTTCAAGAAGTACGTGGCGGCAGGAAAGATCCACTACTTCATCGCCGGCGGCATGGGCGGTGGCATGGGAGGCGGCGACAGCGGTGCGTCGTCCGGGATCAGCTCCTGGGTGCAGAACAACTTCAAGAAGGTGACGGTCGGTTCGGCCACCTTCTACGACCTCACCCAGAAGAAGAGCGGCTGACGTACGGCACGGGACGGGAGGCGGTGGCCGAAGGGCCACCGCCTCCCGTCGTTTCGCGGCCGATCGCCCGGTTCCGCGCGCCCCTCCGGCCCCGCCGCGCGCCTAGCATCGTGAGAAGTGGCCGGAGTTCGAGAGAGGTGCGTCGATGGCGAAGGCCGGTGCCGGGTCGGCGCGGGGCAGTGTGTGGCTCGACGGCAAGGTCCGCCGCGGCGGGCGCAGTGCGCAGCCCTCGGGACTGGACCGGGAGCGGATCACCGAGGTGTCCGTGCGGCTGCTCGACGCCGAGGGGCTGGCGAGGTTCTCCATGCGCCGGCTGGCCGGTGAGCTGAACGTCACCGCGATGTCCCTGTACTGGTACGTCGACACCAAGGACGACCTGCTCGAACTCGCCCTGGACGCGGCCTACGGCGAGCTGCCGCTGCCCGCCGTCCGGGACGACGCCGACTGGCGGGAGCAGCTGCGGGCGCTGGCCACCGGGTACCGGGCGCTGCTGGTGCGCCACCCCTGGCTGTCGCCGCTGGCCGGGCGGTACCTCAACATCGGCCCCAACGCGCTCGCGTTCTCCCGCAGTGTGCAGCGGGTGGTCCGCCGCGCAGGGCTGCCCGCGCACCGCGTGACCAGTGCGATCTCGGCCGTGTTCCAGTTCGTGTACGGCTACGGGACGATCGAGGGCCAGTTCCTGTCCCGGATCGCGGACTCCGGACTGACCCCGGACGACTACTACCAGCAGGCCATGAACTCGGCCCGGCAGGATCCAGGGGCCGCGGACTACCTTCAGGAGTCCAAGGAGATCATGGACGCCCGCGGCGGCGACACGGTCGCCGAGATGATGGACCGGGACTTCACCTTCGCCCTGGACCTGCTGGTGGCCGGCATGGAGGCGATGGTCGAGCGCGGCTGACTACTCCCCGGCCACCAGCCGCGCCGGGAAGCCGCCCGTCGCCACCGGGCCCCACCGCTCCGGCGTCACACGGATGATCGACTTGCCCTGCTTGACCATCGCCTCCCGGTACTCGTCCCAGTCCGGGTGCTCGCCGGCGATGTTGCGGTAGTACTCGACCAGCGGTTCCACCGAGTCGGGGCTGTCGACGACGTCCGCCGTGCCGTCGATCTGGACCCAGGGGCCGTTCCAGTCGTCGCTCAGGACGATCAGGCTGACCCGTGGGTCCCGCTTGGCGTTGCGGGTCTTCGCGCGCTCCGGGTAGGTGGAGACCACGATCCGGCCCGAGTCGTCGACCCCGCAGGCCAGCGGGGAGCCCTGGGGGCTGCCGTCGGCCCGGCGGGTGAGCAGGATCGCGTGGTGGCGGCGGCGTACGAAGTCCAGCAGTTCGTCCAGGGACACTCGGGTGTTCGTCGCGATGTTGGGTGCCATGTGCGCAGCCTAGAGCGCCCACGGCCCGGTCAGCCTGACCCTGGTGGGCACACGCACGGGCGTCGGCCGAACGTCACCTCACCTCAATGGAGCAGCTAAAGTGCAGATGTCGTGTGCTCGCAGTCGGGAATGTGCTGCGGAGCTCTCCTGAGCATGGCCGTGTGGCCGTGTCATTCGAGAGGTTCGTGGTGGCTTCGTCTGACTTTTCCGATGTGACTCGCTTTCCGGTCGGCCTCGAGCTGGCCGAAGCGCTCACGGTGGCGGCTCGGCAACTGCACGAGACCAACACCCCGCACGCCACGTTCCGCACGGCCGTCCGGCTGGCCGTGCATCTGCTTCCCGGCGCGGAGCACGCCGGGGTCTCGGAACTCGAGCGCGGCGAGAGCCTGCGCACGGTCGCCTGGAGCGATGACCTCGTGCGGGACGCCGAGGCCCCGGGCCCGCCGCACTGGGAGCAGCTGTGGACCTCCCCGGTGGTGCGTATCGCGGACGGCACCGGCGAGAGCGGGCAGGGCGCGCTGTCCGGCCTCGGGCTGCGCTCGGTGCTGTCGCTGCGGCTGCGCGCCGACAAGCGCCGGCTCACCGTGCTGACGGCCTACTCCCGTGATCCGCACGCCTTCGACGAGAGCGCGACCCGCCTCGGCCGCATCCTGACCACCCATGTCAGCCTCGCCCTGCAGTCGGTGACCGTCCGGGAGCAGCTCACCGAGGCCATGCACACCCGGGACCTGATCGGCCAGGCCACCGGTATCCTCATGGAGCGCCTGGACATCGACGCGGCGGCGGCCTTCGAGAGCCTGGTGCGCGCCTCCCAGCGCGAGAACACGAAGCTGCGGGACCTGGCCCGGCGCATCGTGGGCGCGACCGAGAACTAGCGGTGCCTGCTTCGCCGGCCGATGTCGGGATATACGTCTCCTCATGCGAGCCGACAGCGCCGACAGCGCAGGGACTCTGGACCACGTCATGGCGCGCGGTGGCGGCCTGGACACACTGCTGCGCGATCTGACCGACCGTGCCGTGCAGGAGGTGCCCGGTGCCGCCTCGTGCAGCATCACCGTCAGCCGGGCCGACCGGCTGCTGACCCTGGCGGGCAGCGCGGGCCTGCCCAACGGGCTGGACCAGCGGCAGTACGAGAACGGGGCCGGCCCGTGCGTCGACGCGGCCGAGACCCGGCAGGAGCAGTACGCGCCCGACCTGGAGCGAGAGGTGCGCTGGCCGGCGTACACCGGGTACGCGCTGGCCGGAGGGGTGCGCTGTGTGCTGGCGGTGCCCCTGGCGGTCGAGGGCGAGGGGGGAGCCGCCCTGAACCTCTACGGCACCGCGGCGGGCGCGCTCGGCGAGGGCCGGGAGGAGGCCCACGACCTCGCCGAGCGGGCCACCGCGGCGATCAACACCGCCCTGCGCATCGAGCGCGAGCGGTCCTCCGCCGCCGACGTGCGGCTCGCGCTGCTCTCCCGCAGCGTCATCGACCAGGCCGTCGGCATCCTCATGGCCCGGGAGCGGCTGGACGCCGAGGCGGCCATGAACCGGCTCCGCAGGGCTTCGCAGGAGCGCAACATGAAGCTGCGCGACCTGTGCGCCCACCTGGTGGCCCGGGTGGGTGGCGGGGAGTCGTCAGGCGGCCGGCAGTGAGTCGCCCTGGACCGCCTGGATGTCCAGCTCGATCCTGAGCGTCGTGCCGATGGCGGCGATGCCCGCCTGGAGGACCTGGTTGTAGTTCATCGCGAAGTCCTCGCGGTGCAGCTCCGCGGTGGCGCGGAAGGCGGCGCGGGTGCCGCCCCACGGGTCGGCGCCGGTGCCGAGGCAGGCCAGGTCCAGGTCGACCGGGCGTACGACACCGTGCATCGTCAGCTCGCCGTGCACCGTCCAGCGGTCCGGGCCGGCCTGGGTCAGGCCCGTGGAGCGGTAGGTGATCTCCGGGTGCCGCTCGACGTCGAGGAAGTCCGCGGACCGCAGGTGCGTGTCGCGCATGCCGTTGCCGGTGTCGACGGACGCCGCCTCGATGACCGCCTCCACCCGGGACTTGGTGGCGTCGTCGGGCGCGATCTCGATGGTCCCGCCGAACTCCGTGAACCGGCCGTGCACGCTGGAGATCCCGAGGTGCTGGGCGACGGCGGCGACCGACGAGTGCACCGGGTCGATGGTCCAGGGACCGGGCGGCGGCAGTTCGGTGCCGCCCTGCCGGGCCAGCGTCACCGTGCCGACCTCGGCCCGCCCGCCGGCGGTGACGATCGCGCTGGACGCGACGGGCGCGTACCCGACGGCGGTCACGATCACGGTGTACGCCCCCGGCACCAGCCCGGTGGTGTCCCGCACGGCGCCCTCGGCGTCCGCCTCGGCCCGCAGCACCTGCGTACCGGTCATGTCGGTCACCGTGACGACCGCGTGCGACACGGCCCACCCGTCCCGCGTGCGGATCTTCGCGGTCAGTCCCATCCCGTTTCTCCCTGCAAAGCATTACAAATCGGTCGTATGAATCCGGCCCGTGGCGCACGCCGTACTTCCAGGAGCGGCGCACACCACGGGCCGTGGGTCGAACTACTCGCCGGGGTGGGCGAGTTCGATGTCGTGGTCGTCGACTCCGGTGCCGGAAACGGTCAGCGCGGTGGCCACCGGCGGGTAGCCCGTCGCGATGACGGTGTAGTCGCCGTTGTCCAGGTCGGTGAAGGCGTACGCCCCGTCCGTCCCGGTGGTGGCCGTGCCGACCACGTTGCCCGCCTGGTCCACCAGCGTCACGCGGGCGTCGGCCAGCGCACCGTGCGGGGCCTTGACGACACCCTGCAGCCGGGCGCCGGCGTCCAGGTCGACCTCGATCCGGGTGACCCCGGTGGCCGCGACCTCGACCGGCAGCGCGCGCGGCCGGAACCCGCTCGCGTTGACCGCGACGGTCACCGCGCCCGGCACCAGGTCGGTGAAGGCGAACTCGCCCTGCTCACCGCTGGCGGCGGTGGCCAGCAGGTCACCGCGCACGTCGGTGACGATCACCATCGCGTCCTTGACCGGCAGCGCGCTCCCGGTCGCCCGGACCACACCGGTCAGTCCGCTGGTGCCGCTGAGCAGGATGTCGTACGACAGCGGCTCCTCGCCCACCACGATCGTGGAGGCCTGCGGCTGGTAGCCGTCGGCGGAGGCGATCAGCACGTACGAGCCCGTGCCCGGTGCGTCGAGCGCGTAGGAACCGTCGGCCTGGGCGACCGAGCGGCCCAGTTGGCGGCCGGCCAGCGAGATCAGCGTGACCGCGGCCTGCGGCACCGGGGCGCTCTCGGCGCCGCGGACGAAGCCGTGGACCGGGGTGCCGCCGAAGGCGCCGGGCTCGGCGACCGTGGCGACGGCGGTCAGCTGCCGCGTCGCCGTGGCCGTCGCCGTGGCCGTGCCCGCGGGGGCGGTCTCGGTCGTGGCGGTGACCTGGGCCGGGATCTGCTGCGCCTCGGCGACGACCGGAGCGGCGGCCGGGTCGGCCACGGGGGCCTCACCGTCGGCGGCCTGGGCCAGCGCACCCTTGGTCCTCAGCGGGACCTCCTTGATGAACAGCGTGATCAGGAAGGCGACGGCGGCGAGGGCGCCGGCGATGAGGAAGACGTCGGCGATGCCGTGGCCGTAGGCGCTCTCCAGCAGCGTCCGGATGGGCTTCGGGAGCGTGTCCATGTCCGGGATGCTGTCGGTGGAGCCCGACCCGCCGGCCAGGGCCTTCTGGTACTTGGGGCTCAGGGCGGAGACGCCGTCCTGGACGTAGTGCGTGATCCGGCGGGACATCACCGCGCCGAGCGCGGAGACGCCGACCGCACCGCCGAGGGAGCGGAAGAAGGTGACCGTGGAGCTGGCCGAGCCGAGGTCGGAGGGCGCCACCTGGTTCTGCGTGGCGAGCACCAGGTTCTGCATCATCATGCCGATGCCGAGACCCAGCAGGGCCATGAAGACGGCCATCTTCCAGTAGTCGGTGTCGTACCGGATGCCGCCGAGCAGCGCCAGACCGGCGGTCACCAGGACGCCACCGCTGACCAGCCAGGCCTTCCAGCGGCCGGTGCGGGTGATGAACTGGCCCGAGACGGTCGAGGAGACGAACAGACCGCCGATCATCGGGATGGTCAGGACGCCCGACATCGTCGGGGACTTGTCGCGGGCCAGCTGGAAGTACTGGCTGAAGAACACCGTGCCGGTGAACATCGCGACACCGACGAACAGGGAGGCCAGCGAGGCCAGCGTGATCGTGCGGTTGCGGAACAGGCGCAGCGGGATGATCGGCTCGCTCGCCTTCGCCTCGATGAGGACGAAGATCGCGCCGAGCGCGATCGAACCGCCGACCATCGCGTAGGTCTGCCAGGAGACCCAGTCGTACTTGTCGCCGGCGAAGGTGACCCAGACGAGCAGCAGGGAGACGGCGGCGGAGATGAAGAACGCGCCGGCCCAGTCGACCTTGACCTCCCGCTTGACCACGGGCAGGTGCAGGGTCTTCTGCAGCACGATCAGGGCGATGATCGCGAAGGGGACTCCGACGTAGAAGCACCAGCGCCAGCCCAGCCAGGAGGTGTCGGTGATGACACCGCCGAGCAGCGGGCCGCCGACGGTGGCGACGGCGAACGTGGCGCCCAGGTAGCCGGAGTAACGGCCGCGCTCACGCGGGGAGATCATCGCCGCCATGACGATCTGGGCGAGGGCGGACAGACCGCCGACGCCGATGCCCTGCACCACACGGCAGGCGATCAGCATGCCGGGGTTCTGCGACAGGCCGGCCGCCATCGAGGCGACGACGTAGATGATCAGGGCTATCTGGACGAGCGCCTTCTTGCTGTACAGGTCGGCGAGCTTGCCCCACAGGGGAGTGGCCGCGGTCATCGACAGCAGGGCGGCGGTGACCACCCAGGTGTAGGCGGACTGACCGCCGCCGAGGTCGCCGATGATGTGCGGCAGGGCGTTGGAGACGATCGTGGACGACAGGATCGCCACGAACATGCCGAGCAGCAGCCCGGACAGGGCCTCCATGATCTGCCGGTGCGTCATCGGGGCGTGGGCACCGGCGCCTCCCCCGTGCTTGGCGTGAGCCCGCACACCGGCTGGTGTGGTCGTTGCCATGGGCTTCCTTTTCCTACGTGCTTGCGGGTGTACGGGTGGTCTCTTCGGCTACGGGGGCGGGCGGCCGCTGCGGCGCGGACCGGCAGTCGCCGAAACTGGCGCGCAGGCGCGTCATCAGCCGGATGAGCTGGCCGACCTCGTCGTCGGTCCAGTCGCTCAGCCGGTCGGCGAGCAGCTGGGTGGTCCGCCGGGACAGCTCGTCGAGCTCTTCCAGGCCCGCGGGCGTCAGGCGCAGGATGCGCGAGCGCTTGTCCGCGGGGTCCGGTGACCGCTCGATCCAGCCGCGTGCGGCGACGTGCGCGACATGCCGGCTGGTGACCGACATGTCCACGGCGAGCAGCTCGGCGAGCTTGCTCATGCGCATGTCGCCGTGGCGCCCGAGGAGGGTCAGCACGGCGGCCGAGCCGGCCGGGCACTCGGGCGGCAGGATGCGCCCCAGGTCCCGCTTGACGGCTCCGACGGCACTGAGCTGGCGCGCCAGCTCTTCGAATTGCGCCTGCTCGGCCATCACACCTCCCGTATTCGTTGCTTGGGGCAACCATAGATCTGTTGGTTGCTGCAGGCAAGCAATTGGGGGGCGTGAGGCGCAAAAACTTGGCAAAGGCAAGTATTGCGATCGTAAACAAGCAGGTGGGGGCGGGTGGCGTGCCCCCCTCTGTCCCGGTGGCCCCGCACTTGGGTCGGCCACCTGGATTCGCTAGTGTCTCGGGCCATGGCTAACACCCAGGGCCCCCAGGGCAATCACGACCCCGCAGGCAGCACCCAGATGTTCCGCGCGTTCGTCGACGAGGCTCCCCAGGGGCGCCAGCAGCAGCAGGCGGCCTCCTCCGGGCCCCGGATCGGCCTGATCATCGGCATCGTCGTCGCCGTGGCCGTCGTCGCCGCGGTGGCGCTGGCACTCAGGTAGGGAGCGGCCCCCAGCCGGGGGTCACTGGCTCCACCGGACGGACGCGTCCCGCGTCTCGATGTGCATGCCGAGCGGTACGCGCCAGGCGTCGACGCACACCGTCCAGGTGTGGTCCGTCCGCGCTCCCGGCCCGATCGGCACCGGAAGATCGACGGTCGACTCGACCGTCCCCCAGTCGATGCCCAGCGCGCCGATGATGTGCGTCCCGAACGTCACCGTGCCCGAACGCACCGGCGTGCCGCCGGTGTTGCGGAAGGGCACGGTCACCTTCTCGCACCAGCGCTGGTCCGTGTCCGCGCGTGCGGGATCGCCCCAGCCTAGGTCGGCGGGCGCGGGAGACGCCCTGCGCGAGGGAGTCGGGCTCGGCGCCGGCCGCTCCGGGGCGCTCGTGGCCCGGCCGGTGGCGCTCGGTGCGGCCCCGGTCGGCCCTGCCGGACCCGGGGCGGTGCCCGCCGTGGCCTGTGGCGTCCGCGCCGTCCGCGCCGAGGGTGAGGCAGAAGCCGCCATCCGCGAGGGTGAGTTGGTGCTCCCGTCCGGCCCGTCCAGCGGGACCATCCGGACCGCGCCCGTCGGTGTAGCCGCCGCCTGCGCCGACCCAGGCACCCCGCCCACCGCGACGAACCCCTCCCGGCCCCCGCCCCCGCACGCGGCCAGGGTCACGCCCAGACACACGACGGCCGCCGACGCTGCCGTAACGGCGCCTCGGCGGCCATGTGTCCATGTCGTCGTACGAAGCATCCCGGCACGAAGCATCCGGCCATGGTGGCTGACGCTCCGTCAGATGGGAAGCGTCAGTCGGAGATGAGTCCCTCGCGCAGCTGTGCCAGCGTCCGGGTCAGCAGCCGGGAGACGTGCATCTGGGAGATGCCGACCTCCTCGCCGATCTGCGACTGCGTCATGTTGGCGAAGAAGCGCAGCATGATGATCCGGCGCTCCCGCGGCGGCAGCTTGGCCAGCAGCGGCTTGAGGGACTCCCGGTACTCCACACCCTCCAGCGCGCTGTCCTCGTAGCCGAGCCGGTCGGCGAGCGAACCCTCGCCGCCGTCGTCCTCGGGGGCCGGGGAGTCGAGCGAGGAGGCGGTGTAGGCGTTGCCGACCGCGAGGCCGTCGACCACGTCCTCCTCGGAGACGCCGAGGACCGCGGCCAGTTCCGTCACCGTCGGGGAACGGTCCAGCTTCTGGGACAGCTCGTCGCTGGCCTTGGTGAGGGCCAGGCGCAGTTCCTGGAGCCGGCGCGGGACGCGCACCGACCACGAGGTGTCGCGGAAGAACCGCTTGATCTCGCCCACGACCGTCGGCATCGCGAACGTCGGGAACTCCACGCCCCGTTCGCAGTCGAAGCGGTCGATCGCCTTGATCAGGCCGATCGTGCCGACCTGGACGATGTCCTCCATGGGCTCGTTGCGCGAGCGGAAGCGGGCCGCCGCGTAGCGCACGAGGGGGAGGTTCAGCTCGATCAGGGTGTCCCGGACGTAGGCGCGCTCGGGACTGTTCTCGTCGAGTGCGGCGAGCCGCAGGAACAGGGAGCGGGACAGGGTGCGGGTGTCGATGTCCGCCGGTGCCGTGACGACGGCTTCGGCGGTCGGGACGGGCGGGGCCGGCACGGCTTCGAGGGCCGTGACGTCATCGAGGACGTCGAGAGCGTTGAGCTCCTTGGGCGCTGCCTCGCTCGTGGGCGTGAGCACCTTCGAGCTGCCCTGGTCTGCGGACATGCCACCCCCTTTGGGTCGCGGGACGGTCGCGGCGGCGATGCCTTTCGAGCAACGCAGCCTTCACCCTGAATACCGGAGCCGGAGGTCCGGCAAACGCGCTTCCGGAAGAATGTCACATGTCGGCAACACGCTGTAGTGACATGTCGACATGCAAGATGCGAATCGGCCCTGGAAAGAAGGGGTCTGACGGCTTTTCGGCGCACAACTGTCGGGAACCGCCCTGGTGAGCGATTCGCTCGCGCCGGTTACCACTCGATCCTGTTTGCGATCCGGTGCGATCTGGGGTGTTCCGGACCGTGCTCCCGTGCGCCGGTTATGCCTCGATCCGATTCGCGGACCGCAGCCGCTGGAAGCTGCGGGCGAGGAGCCGCGAGACGTGCATCTGGGAGACACCGAGTTCCGCGCTGATCTGAGACTGGGTGAGATTGCTGTAGTAGCGCAGGAGAAGGATTCTCTGTTCCCGTTCGGGGAGTTGGACGAGCAGATGGCGGACCAGGTCGCGGTGTTCCACGCCGTCCAGGGCCGGGTCCTCGTAGCCGATGCGGTCCAGCAGTCCCGGCAGCCCGTCGCCCTCCTGGGCGGCCTCCAGCGAGGTCGCGTGGTACGACCGTCCCGCCTCGATGCAGGAGAGCACCTCATCCTCGCTGATCCGGAGGCGCTCGGCGATCTCGGCGGTCGACGGTGAGCGGCCGAAGGCCGTGGTGAGGTCCTCGGTGGCGCTGTTCACCTGCACCCACAGCTCGTGCAGCCGGCGCGGTACGTGGACCGTGCGGACGTTGTCCCGGAAGTACCGCTTGATCTCGCCGACGACGGTCGGCATCGCGAAGGTCGGGAACTGCACGCCCCGGTCGGGGTCGAAGCGGTCGATGGCGTTGATCAGACCGATGGTGCCGACCTGGACCACGTCCTCCATCGGTTCGTTGCGGGAGCGGAAGCGGGCGGCCGCGTAGCGCACGAGCGGGAGATTGGCCTCGATGAGAGCCCCCCGTACCCGGGTGTGCTCCGGCGTGCCCGGCTCGAGGTCCTTCAGCTCGGCGAAGAGCACCTGGGTCAGAGCGCGGGTGTCGGCGCCGCGGCGCTTCTCGGGGGCGGCGGGAGCGCCGGGGTCGGAGGCAGGGGTGGTCGCCTCCTCCTGGGGTGGCGCAGTACTGGCCGACACGGTCAACGCCACCTCTTCATCGGTCAATCATCCGTCAAAAGCGGTCATAGCATCACAAGACATGTGCACTGTGTGCAAGCACCCGATAACACCGTGTTGTGGCCGGAGAGCGCCAAGTTGGGTCCCGCGGGGCATGCGAAAGCCCCCCGCCTCTTCGGTGCGGGGGGCTTGCCGAGCGGAGGGCTCAGAACTCGTAGTCGGCGATCACCCACGTGGCGAATTCCCGCCACAGTGCGACACCCGCCCGATGGGCCGGGTGCTCCAGGTAGCGCTTGAGGGCGTCGGTGTCCTCGACCGCCGAATTGATCGCGAAGTCGTGGGCGATCGGCCGGTCGCTGATGTTCCAGCCGCACTCCCAGAAGCGCAGCTCCTCGATCCGGCCGCCGAGCGCCCTGAAGGCCTCCACGCCCGCGACGACCCGCGGATCGTCGCGCTCGACGCCCTCGTTGAGCCGGAAGAGGACCAGGTGGCGGATCATGGGGTGTACCTCAGCTCTCTCGGCTGTCTCAGCTCTTTGCTCCGTTGGCGATCCAGGTCATGAAGTCGCCTATGGCCTTGGCCGCGTCCGAAATGCCCTCGAAGGCTATCTGGACGTAGTCGGCCGCCTTGGCCGGGTCCGTGATGATCACGTACAGCGCGAAGACCACGAGCACGTACACGGCGATCTTCTTGGCGTTCACCGCCACCGCGGCCTCCCCTGTGCCTGTGCCCCGTGGGCCCTGTTGCCGGCGGCGAGTGTAACCTTCACGCCCGCTCCGGGAACCAACGGCCCGCCCGCCGGGGATTCTTGCCGTGCGGCCCGCACCGGAATCGGAGGGTTACGCACGAAGGGCCCCGTCATGCGACGGGGCCCTTCTTCAGCGGTAGCGGAGGGATTTGAACCCTCGGTGACTTGCGCCACACTCGCTTTCGAGGCGAGCTCCTTCGGCCGCTCGGACACGCTACCGAGGGAGACCCTACAGCACGGCGGGGCAAGGTTTGAAATCGGTATTCAGCGGTCCCGGAAAAACTCCGTGAGGAGCCGGGCGCAGTCCTCGGCCAGGACGCCCTCGACGACCTCGGGCCGGTGGTTGAGCCGTCGGTCCCGTACGACGTCCCACAGGGAGCCGGCCGCTCCCGCCTTGTCGTCGCGTGCGCCGTAGACCACCCGGTCCACGCGGGACTGCACGAGCGCGCCCGCGCACATCGTGCAGGGCTCGAGCGTGACGACCAGCGTGCACCCGGTCAGCCGCCACTCGCCGAGCTCGGCGGCGGCCCGCCGGATCGCGAGGACCTCCGCGTGGGCCGTGGGGTCACCGGTGGCCTCCCGCTCGTTGTGCCCGGTCGCGAGCACCGTCGTACCGTCCGGGGACAGCACGACGGCGCCGACGGGGACGTCCCCGCCCCCGACGGCCAGCTCCGCCTCGTCCAGGGCGAGCCGCATCGCTGCCCGCCAGCGGTCGCGGACCGGGTCGGGCGCCCGCTGGGAGCCCGGAAGGTCCTTCGGCTGTTCGGACGTGGTCAGCGGACGGTCTCCAGCACCTCCGAGGCGCCCAGGGCCTCGGCGATCTCGGCCAGCGCCTCGTTCGGGTCGAGGCCCCGCAGCTCCTTCTCGCCGACGCCCAGGTCGTCGAGGATGCGGCCGTCGCCCACCGGGCCGTGCGGCACCGCGCCCGCGGCGGCTGTCTCCTCCTCGTCGTCCTCCTCCTCGGACTCGCCGTCCTCGGTGCCGTCGAGGTCCAGGGCGTCCAGGTCCGGGCCGTCGTCGGCGCCGGGCTCCCGGCCGAGCAGCTCGTCCGTGAGGAGCAGCTCCCCGTAGGCGCTGCGGGCGGCGGCGGCCGCGTCCGAGACGAAGATGCGAGGGTCCTCCTCGCCGTCCACCCGGACGAGACCGAACCAGGAGTCCTCCTGCTCGATCAGGACGAACACCGTGTCCTCGTCGGGAGAGGCTTCCCGGGCCAGGTCGGCCAGATCCGACAGGGTCTCCACATCGTCGAGCTCTGTGTCGCTCGCTTCCCACCCGTCTTCGGTGCGCGCGAGCAGTGCGGCGAAGTACACCGTGACTCTCCCACTGGTCATAGGCGTGCCGGTTGGGGGTCCCCCCGGCGGAGGTTCTGGGCGGAGAGAGCTGTGCTCCGAGCCCCACCCACTCGGAATCGTGGCAGAAACAAGGCCCTCAGGGGACGTCTTCGGCTCCCTGTGTCTGGCTGTTTTGATCGTGCGTCCGGGTCTGGAGGGTGCACGACCCACCAGCGCCCTCGTTGCCGCCACCTGCGGATCGTACGCGGCTTTCTCGAGCGCTCACGCACTCCCGCCGCGGTAAACCGGCGAGAGCGGTGATCTTCCTTACCGGGATCTTTCCCGAGGGAACCGTACGACGGCCTCCCCTACCAGCGGAACGTTCGCATCCGCATGGCGTGCCGCAACCGGGCGGCCTTGGCGCGCCGGGGCTGGACGCGGTCGCGCAGCGCGCGTGCCTCGGCGAGGTCGCGCAGGAACTGGGCGCGCCGGCGCCTGCGTTCGGCTTCCGTCTCGGGCTGCTGCGGCCCGGCGGAGTCGGCGTCCGCGGCGGCGTCCGTCTCGTGGTCAGGGAGGTCAGGCACAGTCACACCACCCGGGGTCCGTCCCTCCCACTTTCCCCCGGACGGAGGGTTTGATGCCAGCGCGAGCTGCGGGTGGCCGCGGTTACTGTTATGGACATGCGTCTCCACGTCGTCGACCACCCCCTGGTCGCCCACAAGCTCACCACGCTGCGCGACCAGCGCACCGACTCCGCGACCTTCCGTCGGCTCGCCGACGAACTGGTCACCCTGCTCGCCTACGAGGCCACGCGGGACGTGCGCACCGAGGCCGTCGACGTCCAGACGCCGGTCGCGCGGACCACCGGCGTCAAGCTCGCCCGCCCCCGCCCCCTGGTCGTGCCGATCCTGCGGGCCGGCCTCGGCATGCTGGACGGCATGGTCCGGCTGCTGCCGACCGCCGAGGTGGGCTTCCTGGGCATGATCCGCAACGAGGAGACGCTGCAGGCCTCCACCTACGCCTCGCGCATGCCGGAGGACCTCTCGGGCCGCCAGGTGTACGTGCTGGACCCGATGCTGGCCACGGGCGGCACGCTGGTCGCCGCCATCCAGGAGCTGATCAAGCGTGGTGCCGACGACGTGACCGCCGTGGTCCTGCTCGCCGCCCCCGAGGGCGTCGAGGTCGTGGAGCGCGAGCTGGCGGGCACCCCGGTGACGGTCGTGACGGCGGCCGTCGACGACCACCTCAACGAGCACGGCTACATCGTCCCCGGCCTCGGCGACGCGGGGGACCGGCTGTACGGCGCGGCCGAGTAGGGGCTCCGCGCGGAGCGCCGGGACGCCTTTGCGCCGTAGGGGTGCGGCTGTGCGGGCGGCCGACGGTCCGTCGTGGCTGGTCGCGCCCCCGCGGCGGAGCCGCGTGTCGGACACGGCGCCGCGCCCCTGGTGCGCTGTCTCGGCGGTTGTCCCGTCGCCGAGCGGCGGGGTGAGCGTGGGGCGTCCTACGGGCGGCTGACGGTGCCGTTGTGGCTGGTTGGCCCAGTGGCGCAGCCGCAGGGCGGACACAGGCCAGCGCCGCTGGTGGCCGCTGCCTCAGCGGCTCTTCTTCGTGGTTGCCGTCGGCTGCGGTGCGGTCGGGGGCGTGGATGCCCCGGTCGCCTCGGCCGGCCGGCCGGCGTCCGGGACCCGTCGTCGAGCGGCGGATGGGCGCGGGACGCCTTTGCGCCGTAGGGGTGCGGCCGTTCGGGGCGGCCGACGGTCCGTCGTGGCTGGTCGCGCCCCCGCGCGGAGCCGCATGTCGGACGCAGCCCCGCGCGCCCGGGGGCGCTGCCTCAGCAGCTCTCAGCAGTTCTTCTTCGGCGTGGCGGGCGTCCGCTCGGCCGTGGTCAGCTTGGCCAGGGCCTGGTCGGCGGTCGTCCGCTGCGTGAGGTTCTTGAACCCGTCGCCGATGACCAGATCCAGTTCCGCGCCCTTGTGGGCGGCGTCGGTGCGGCGCTCTGCGCCGGTCAGCTGGGTGGCGAGCACCGGCAGCGAGGTGTTCAGCGCGGAGGCGGGGCCGACCAGGATGCCGGTGCCCTTGACCTTCTTGTCGAACTCCTTGGACGCGTTGCCCACGTCACCGATCTTGAAGCCGCGCTTCTTCAGCTCGTCCGCCGTGGACTTGGCGAGCCCGGTGCGGGCGGTGGCGTTGTAGACGTTCACGGTGATCTCGCCGGGCTTCGGCAGCGCCGCGACGTGGGCGGCGGGACTCGCCTTGGGGCGGCAGTCCGCCTTGGTGCGGGCCGCCGGGGTCTTCTTGCCGCCGGTGAAGACGTCGATGAGCTGCAGCGTGCCCCAGCCGACCAGGCCGAGCGCGGCGACGGACGCCAGTACGGCGAACACGAGCCTGCCACGCCGCCGGGGAGGGCGCATCCGAGGGTATTTGTCCCCCGTGATCCGGTACTGGCCGCCCATGCCAGGAGGAGTCAGCATGCTCATGGGCGCAGCGTAGTGCGCCCGGGCGGCGATGCCTATTAGATGATCAGTAGACGCCGCTCAGCGGAACCCGAAAGGGGCAACGGCCGTGTCGCGCCGGGTCAGTCGAGCTCGAGCACGCGCGCGTGCAGCACCTGGCGCTGCTGGAGGGCGGCGCGGACCGCACGGTGGAGGCCGTCCTCCAGATACAGGTCGCCCTGCCACTTCACGACGTGCGCGAAGAGGTCGCCGTAGAACGTCGAGTCCTCGGCCAGCAGGGTCTCCAGGTCGAGCTGCTGCTTGGTGGTCACGAGCTGATCGAGGCGGACCGGGCGCGGCGCGACGTCCGCCCACTGCCGGGTGCTTTCCCGGCCGTGGTCGGGGTACGGCCGGCCGTTTCCGATGCGCTTGAAGATCACACGGAAAGCCTACCGGCCAAGACGTTCCGGGCGCAGCCATGACGACGGAGTGCGACGCTGGAAAAGCCGTATCCAAACGGGTGATAACGGGAAATACCGGGAACAGGGGCCGGAGATGAGTGACAGCGAGACGCTTCCCGCCGAGGCTCGGGAGATCACCTCCGGGTACGCCTTCACCGGTCCCGCCCTCGACCTCGGTGCCCTCCTCTGGGACGGCGGCTGCCATCCGGACGCACCGGTCCGCATCCCGCTCTCCGTGCTCAACCGGCACGGGCTGGTCGCCGGTGCCACCGGCACCGGCAAGACCAAGACCCTCCAGCTGATCGCCGAGCAGCTGTCGGCACAGGGCGTGCCGGTGTTCCTCGCGGACATGAAGGGCGACCTGTCCGGCATCGCCCGGCCGGGGCAGCCGGGCGACCGGGTCCGGGGGCGCGCCGCCGAGGTGGGCCAGCGGTGGACGCCGGCCGGCTTCCCGGCCGAGTTCCTCGCGCTCGGCGGGATCGGCCACGGCATCCCGGTGCGGGCCACGATCACCGGCTTCGGCCCGCTGCTGCTGTCCAAGGTGCTCCGGCTCAACCAGACTCAGGAGCAGTCCCTCGGCCTGATCTTCCACTACGCCGACACCAAGGGCCTGGAGCTGATCGACCTCAAGGACCTCAGGGCGGTCGTCGCCTTCCTGACCTCCGACGAGGGCAGGGGCGAGCTGAGGAACATCGGCGGCCTGTCCACCGCCACGGCCGGGGTGATCCTGCGCTCCCTGACCGCCTTCGAGGCCCAGGGCATGGCCGGCTTCTTCGGCGAGCCGGAGTTCGACACGGCCGATCTGCTGCGGACGGAGCCGGACGGGCGGGGTGTCGTCTCGGTGCTCGAACTCCCCGCCGTCCAGGACCGGCCGCAGCTGTTCTCGACGTTCCTGATGTGGCTGCTGGCCGACCTCTTCCACGACCTGCCCGAGGTCGGCGACGCCGACAGGCCCGGGCTGGTCTTCTTCTTCGACGAGGCCCACCTGCTGTTCGGCGACGCCTCCCGGGCCTTCCTGGAGTCGATCACGCAGACCGTGCGCCTGATTCGCTCGAAAGGAGTGGGGGTCTTCTTCGTCACGCAGACCCCGAAGGACGTACCGTCCGATGTTCTCGGGCAGCTCGGCAACCGGATCCAGCACGCGCTCAGGGCCTTCACCCCGGACGACCAGAAGGCCCTCAGGGCCACCGTGAGGACCTTCCCGAACTCCGCCTACGACCTCGAGGAACTCCTCACCGGCCTCGGCACCGGCGAGGCCGTGGTGACCGTGCTCGGCGAGCGGGGCGCCCCGACCCCGGTCGCGGCCACCCGGCTGCGCGCGCCGGAATCCCTGATGGGCCCGGTGGACGGGGCGGAGCTCGACCGGGCGGTGCGGGACTCCCCGCTCTTCGGACGTTATGCACAGGCTGTGGACCGAGAGTCCGCCTTCGAGCGGCTGAGCGCCGAGCGGCCCGGGGAACCCGAGGCCCCGAAAGCTCCCCGGACCCCGCGGGAGAAGGCCCCCGAGGAGGAGCCGTCGCTGGCCGAACAGGTCGTGAACAGCGGGATTTTCAGATCCCTGGCCCGCTCGGTCGGCACCCGGATCGGCCGTGAGATCACACGTTCCCTGTTCGGTACGGCCCGGCGGAGGCGGTAGGCCGCCCCCGCCGGAGGGTCAGCGGCCGTCCTCCTTCGCCGGTTGCCGCGGTTGCGGGTTCTTTCCTTCCGGCCGGGGCGGCGCGCTGCGCCTGGCCTCCGCGCGCAGCAGGGCGCGCAGGACCGCGTACGGGTCTGTGGGCATGGCTGTTCCTTGCGTCGAGCTGACGGGCCTGGGGGCGAGGCACGGTCAGCAGCGCAGGACCACCGTTCTCAGCAGGGGCACGGTGTACGGCGGCCGCGGCGCGGCCGGGCACGGGCCGGGCGCCGGACGGACGGGTGCCGCCGGATCGGGCGGGGTGGCGGTGCGCTCGGGCGCGTCGGGCCGGTGCAGGGCGCGGGCGGGCGGCCGCAGCAGGGTGTCGAGGACGTCGTGCTCGGCCGAGACGGCCGGCGCGGGTGCCGCCTGTGCCTGCAGATGGGCGCCGGGCACCCACACGGCGAGGAGCAGCACGACCACGCGCAGCCAGGTGTGGCCGCGGGGGAGGCCCTGGGTCCCGCTCACGGCAGGACTGTGCCCGCGCGGCGGCCGCACCGCATCGCGCGGCGCGCGAGATCCACCCGTTCGGCCCACCACGGGGATCACAGCGTGCGCGGGACCCGCTGCGCGTGGCCGCGGACGCGGATCGCGGTGACGATCTCCACGACACCCACGATCACCAGCCACCAGCCGGCGACCAGGGTCAGTACGGCGACCGACTGGAACGGCGCGTCGATCAGCACGATGCCGGCGACGAACGTGACGACCCCGAGGAAGATCTGCCAGCCCCGGGCGGGCATGCGGCTGTCGGAGGCGGCGGCCAGGGTCTGGGTGATCCCGCGGATCAGCCAGCCGATGCCGATCCACAGGGCGAGCAGCAGGGTCGACTGCATCGGCCCGCGGAAGCAGAACAGCCCGAGCAGGATCGACAGGGCGCCGCTGATGAAGGCCAGCACGCGCAGGGAGGTCCGCTGGTGGGTGCCGAAGGCGGCGGCCAGCTGGAAGACACCGCTGACCAGGAGGTACACGCCGAACAGGACACCCGCCACGACCAGGGACTGGCTCGGCCAGACGAGCACCAGGACGCCGAGGACCAGCGAGACGACGCCGGTGCCCAGGACGACCTGCCAGGCGGCCCGGGACAGGGCGTGCAGGGGGCCCTCGAAGGGCGGCTCGGGCTCGTGGTGGCCCTGCGGTGCGTGGCCCGCGTGGACGTTCCGGTCGTCGTACTCACGGTCCCAGGAGGGGCCGCCGCTGGGTGCCTCGGTCATGCTTCATGCTTGGACCGTTCCGGCCGGCCCCGCCAGCGGAGAAGGGCCACCCGGGTCGGGGGTCACTTCCGCTCGGCCTTGGCGGCCTTGGCCGCCGCCTTCATCTCCTGCTTGTGGGCGCGCACCTTGGCCAGCGACTCGGGCCCGGTGATGTCGGCGACGGACCGGAAGGACTTCGCCTCCCCGTAGGCTCCGGCGGCCTCCCGCCAGCCCGTGGGCCGCACGTCCAGCTGCTTGCCGAGCAGCGCGAGGAAGATCTGTGCCTTCTGCTTGCCGAAGCCGGGCAGCTCCTGGAGCCGCTTCAGCAGCTCCCGCCCGTCCTGGACGTCCTTCCAGACCTGTTCGGCGTCTCCGTCGTAGTGCTCGACCAGGTACTGGCACAGCTGCTGGATCCGTTTGGCCATCGAGCCCGGGTAGCGGTGCACGGCGGGCTTCTCGGAGAGCAGCGCGGCGAAGGCCTCCGGGTCCATGGCCGCGATCTCGTGCGCGTCCAGGTCGTCGGCGCCCAGTCGCCCGGCGATGGTCGCCGGCCCCTTGAACGCCCACTCCATCGGGATCTGCTGGTCCAGCAGCATCCCGGTCAGCGCGGCGAGCGGGCTGCGCCCGAGCAGCGCGTCGGCGTCGGGGTCCTGGGCGAGGTGCAGAGTGACGTCCATGGGTCGATGATCGCCTGCCGTCGTGCGGGGCGCAGCCGGGGGTGGCGCCCTTCGCTCGGTCCGCCCGCCAGTACCCGAGGGCGTGGACCCGGGCTTTCGGCACGGCTCCCGGCGCACGTACGACGCCAGGGTGCGGGTCGTGGCCGTGTCGCAGGCGATCAGACGTACGGGTGCGGGATGCCGTCGAGTACCGCCGGCGGCTCGGCGCGGACCCGGGCGGCGAGGCCGGCGCCCGCATCGCGCCTGGGCACCTCGCGGATCTCGTGCCGGGCCGGGTCGGCACGGCAGGGGAGCCCGTCCAGGGTGCCCTCGAACCGGATCGTCGCCGGGACCGGACCGAGGGCGCCGAGCGGGGAGTTGATCGCGGGCAGCGATGCGGGGTCGCCGACGGCGACGAGGTGCGAGGGGTCGGGATGCCGGCCGGTGCCCTGGACGGTCGCCTCGACGGTGTCGCCGGGCCGTGCCGTGCGCGCCCGGTCCGAGGCGCACCCCTCGTGCAGCGTGAACTCCAGGCCGAAGGTGCCGGTGCGCGGGTCCGGATCGGCCAGGGTGCAGGCCCGCTGGTGCGGGCGGCCGCCGTCGGAGAACCACAACCGGACCCACATCCTGGGGTGGACGCCGGTCGCGGCGAGCAGTCCGCCGTCGCCGAGCCGCAGCCGCCGGTAGTACGGGGTGACGTCCTCGGCCTCGACGTCGGTGCACCGGAAGTCCTTCGCACCCGGCAGGCGCAGGACCGCGCCCTCCCATCCCCGCCCCTGCCCCATCGTGTGCCCGTCCCTCGCGTACGATTCCCCATATCGACTTAGGCAAGGCTAACCTAAAATGAAGGGGTGTTCAGGGTGACCACCGAGACCTACCGCGATACCTGGGGCATCCCCCACCTGCGCGCCTCCGGTGCCCGTGCCCTCGCCCGCGCGCAGGGCCGGGTCACCGCCCTGGACCGCGCCTGGCAGATCGAGGTGGAACGGCACCGCTCCCGGGGCACCTCGGCCGCCTTCCTCGGCGCACCCGCCCTGTCCTGGGACGTCTTCGCCCGCCGCGCCCGTCTCGACGACACCGCGAGACGGTGCTTCACCGCCCTCGAGCGCCGCGACCCGGAGACGGCGGACTGGGTGCGGTCGTACGTCGACGGCGTCAACGAAGGCCTGTCCGAGGGCGCCCGCCGCGCCCCCGAGTTCGCCCGCGCCGGCCTCACCCCCGGCTCCTGGCACCCCTGGACCCCGCTCGGCGTCTGGCTCGCCACCCACATCCTCTTCGCCGGCTTCCCGGCCAAGCTCTGGCGCGAGGTGGCGGTACGGCACCTCGGCCCCGAGGCGGTCGGGCTCTTCGCCACCGACGGCCCCGGCACCGCGGGCAGCAACGGCTGGCTCCTCTCCGGCGACCGCACCGCCACCGGCCGGCCCCTGCTCGCCGGCGACCCGCACCGCTTCATCGAGGACCCCGGGGTCTACCAGCAGATCCGCCTCGCCTGCCCCGAGTTCGACGTCATCGGCCTCGCCGTCCCCGGCGTCCCCGGCATCGCCCACTTCGGCCACACCGGCTCGGTCGCCTGGTCCATCACCAACGCCATGGCCGACTACCAGGACCTGTACCGCGAACGCCTGCGGCGCACGGGCGCGGGGGTACAGGCACTGGCCCCCGACGGCACCTGGCACCGTGCCCACCGACACACGGAAACCGTGGCCGTCGCAGGCGAACGCCCCGTCGAGATCGAGATCATCGAGACGGAGCGGGGACCGGTGATCGCCGGGGGACCGGAGGGGCTGGAAGCGAGAGTCGCCGGTGCCGACGGCGCCGGAGGCGGAGGCGAGGAGGCCGAGCCCACCGCCCTCGCCCTGCGCTGTCCGCCCCGGGTGACGGAAGACCTCGGGTTCAGCACTCTTCTCCCCCTCCTCCGTGCCCGCCGGGTCGAGGACGTCGACAGCGCCTTCGACACCTGGGTCGAGCCCGTGAACGTCGTACAGGCCGCCGACACCGAGGGCGGCCTCCTGCACCGGGTCGCGGGCCGGGTCCCGGTCCGGGCGGCGGCCAACCGCATCCGCCCGGTCCCCGCCTGGCACCCCGGCCACGAGTGGCAGGGCTGGCACGAGACGCCGTACGCCGGGCTCACCGACGGCATCGCCGTGATGGCCAACCAGCGCGGCCCGGCGGCACCCCTCGGCGTCGAGTTCGCCCCACCGCACCGCGCCGACCGCATCCGCGCCCTGCTGCGGCGGCGCCACACCTGGTCCGCCGCCGACCAGAGCGCCGTCCACACCGACACCCACCTCGCCTCCGCGGGCCCCCTCCTCGACCACCTCGCCGCCCTGACAAGCCTCACCCCCGAGGCGGCCCGTCTCCGCGACCGCCTGCTGGCCTGGAACCGCCGCATGGACGCCGACAGCGGCGACGCCGCGGTCTACGCGGCGGTGCGCACGGCGGTCGTACGCCGGCTCGCCGCGCACCCGGTGTTCGCCGCCCTCGCCGAACCCCCCGCCCTCCCGGAGATCCTGCGGCCCTGGCTGGCCCTCGTCCCCCGCATCGGATACGCCCTCGAACACCTGCTGAGGGCCGAGGAGTTGTACGGCGTCGACCGGAGCGCGGCCGTGCGCGCCGCCGTCGAGGAGGTCGCCGCCGCACCGCCCGCCGGCCCCTGGTCCGGCACCCACCGCCTCGCCCCCTGGCGGGCGCTGCCGGGGGAGCCGTACGACGAACCGGGTCTCGCGGGCGACCACGACTGCGTGCTGTGCACCTCGGCCGTCCCCGGTCTCACCGACCTCGCGGCCCGTGGCCCGGCCGCCCGCTACGTCTGGGACCTGGCCCGCCGCGAGGACAGCCGCTGGGTGGTCCCCTTCGGTGCCGACGGCGTCCCGGGCGCAGCCCACCACCGTGACCAACTCCCCCTGTGGCTAAGGGGAGAGCTCGCCCCTGTGGTCACCGACTGGACCCGACTCACGCTCGAACACACCGAGGAGACCGATGACTGACCCGCACGCCCCCGCCTCCCCCCACGAGCGGCACATCGACGGCTTCGGCACCGTCCGCGTCCGCCCCCTCGACCCGGCGGCCGACGCGGCGGTGATCCACGCCTGGGTGAGCGAGGAACGCGCCGCGTTCTGGGGCATGACCGGCCTCACCAGGGACCAGGTGGCCGAGGTCTACGCCCACCTGGCCACCCTCGACACCCACCACGCCCACCTCGTCGCCAAGGACGGCGAACCGGCCGCCCTGCTCCAGACCTACGAGCCCGACGCCGACCGGGTCGGCGAGTGCTACGAGGTGCGCCCCGGCGACATCGGCGTCCACATCCTCCTCGCGCCCGCCGGACCGGCCGGCGGGCGGCCCGGCTGGACCGCGGCCCTGCTGACCGCCATGACGTCGTACGTCCTGCTGGAGCTGGACCGCCGGCGGATCGTGGTCGACCCGGACGTACGCAACACCAGGGCGATCGCCCGCTTCGAACGCCAGGGCTTCCAGCCGGGTCCCGCGGTCGTCCTGCCCGAGGTGGACCTCCCGGACGTGCACCTGCCCGAGAAGCACGCCCAACTGGCCTTCCTGACCAGGGCGGTAGCCTTCCCGGGTGACCACGCCTGACGAACTGATCGCCCACTACGGGCTGGAGCCGATCCCCCGCGAGGGCGGCATGTTCCGGCGTACCTGGGCGGGGCCCGAGCGGGCGGACGGCCGCCCCGAGGGCTCCGCCGTCGTGGCCCTGCTCACCGCCGACGACTTCAGCGCCCTGCACCGCCTGCCCAGCGACGAGATCTGGCACTTCTACCTGGGCGACCCGCTCCACCTCCTGCTCCTCGCCCCCGACGGCACGACCCGCACCGCCGTCCTGGGCCCCGCCCTGAACACCGGCCAGCACCTCCAGCTCACCGTGCCCGCCGGCACCTGGATGGGCGCCCGGGTGGCGTCCGGCGGCGCATGGACCTTCTTCGGCTGCACGATGGCACCCGGATTCACCTACGAGGGCTACGAACACGGCGACGCGGAGGACCTCACGGCGCGTTACCCGGCCGAGGCCGCCCGCATCGCGGAACTGTGCCGCCCATGACCCTGCTCGACGGACAGACCGCCCTGGTGACCGGCGCGGGCGGCGGCATCGGCCGCGCCATCGCCCTGCGCTTCGCCGAGGAGGGCGCCGCGGTGGCCCTCCACTGCCGTACGGCGGTCGAGACGGCCGGCGAAGTCGCCGCGCGCGTCCGGGAACTGGGCGGCGAGGCGGTCGTACTGCGGGCGGACCTGACGGACGAGGCGGCCTGCCACCGGCTGGTCCGCGAGACGACCGAGTGGTCCGGCGGCCGGCTCACCGCCGTCGTCAACAACGCGGCGGTCCAGCCCGTCCAGCCGCTGGCCGGCATGACGGCGGCCGACTGGCGCACGGTCGTCGACACCGACCTCACCAGCGTCTTCGCCTGCACCCAGGCCGCCGCCGCCCACATGGGCGCGCACGGCGGCGGCACCGTCACCCACATCGCCTCCATCGAGGCCGCCCACCCCGCCCCCGGCCACGCCCACTACAGCGCCGCCAAGGCGGCCGTCGTCATGCACGCCCGTGCGGCCGCCCTGGAGTACGGCCCGCACGGCATCCGCGTCAACTCGGTCTCGCCCGGCCTCATCGACCGGGAGGGCCTGGCCGAGGCCTGGCCGGACGGCGTGCGCCGCTGGCTCGGGGCCGTCCCCACCGGCCGCCTGGGCCGCGCCCGGGACGTGGCCGACGCCTGCGTGTTCCTCGCCTCGCCCCTCGCCTCCTGGATCACCGGACACGACCTGGTGGTGGACGGCGGAGTGTCGGCCCGGCCGACATGGTGAGCGCGGCGGCCGATCCCCGCGTACGTATACGGAGGACGTGCGGGCCGGGCGACGGAGGGGATCGGGTGCGCTACGAACGCATATGGCTGCGGCGGCTGACCGTCCTGTGCGCGGGCCTGTTCCTGCTCCTCCTCGGTACGGCGGCCCCCGCCTCGGCCCACGCGGCCCTGCGCGACACGGACCCCGCCGACGGAACGGTCCTCAGGTCGGCACCCCGTCAGGTGACGCTGACCTTCACGGAGTCGGTCGGCCTGCTGACCGACTCCTTCCGCGTCTACGACCCCGGGAACCACCGCGTGCGCACCGGCGAGGCGGAGCACGCGCCCGGCCGTTCCGACTCGGCCCGCGTCCTTCTGCCCGCCCGGCTGGGCACCGGCACCTACACGGTGGCCTGGCGGGTGGTGTCGGCGGACAGCCACCCGGTGTCCGGCGCGCTCACCTTCTCGGTGGGCAAGCGCACCGCGACGACGAGCGTCCTCCCGGAGCGCGCGGAGAACCGGGCGACGACCAGCCTCTACAACATCGCGCGCTACCTCGCCTACCTGTCCGTGGCGCTGCTCCTGGGCACGATGGCGTTCGTCGCGTACTGCCGCCCGCCGAGCCGGGCCCATCTGCGCCGGCGGGCCCTGGCCGCCTGGTGGGTCCTGGCGTCCGCGACGGCCGCCCTGTTCCTCCTCAGGGCCCCGTACGAGGAGGGCACCGCCCCGGCCTCGGCGTTCGCCCTCTCCTCCGTCACCCGCACGGCGACGACCCGCCCCGGCGAACTCCTCCTCGCCCGCCTGGCCCTGCTGCTCCTGGCCGGTGCCTGCGCGCTGTCCCTGAGGCGGTGGAGGCGCCGGGTCCCGCGCCGGGCCGCCCTGACCGCCGCCGCGGCCCTCTCCGTCGCCCTCGCGCTGACCTGGGCGGCCTCGGAGCACGCCTCGGCGGGCCTCCAGGTCCCGCTGGCGATCGCCTCGGCCACCCTCCACCTGCTCACGATGGCGGCCTGGCTGGGCGGTCTGACGGCCCTGCTGCTGACCCTGCGCCGGCCGGCCCCGGACCCGGGCGCCCTGCCTACCCGGGTCGTCACCCGCTTCTCCCGCCTGGCCTTCGCCTCGGTGACGGTCCTGGTGGCGACCGGCGTCTACCAGTCCTGGCGCGGCCTCGGCTCCTGGCAGGCGCTCACCGACACCACGTACGGGCGGCTGCTGCTGGCGAAACTGGCGGCGGTCACCCTGCTGCTCGCGGCGGCGTCCCGCTCCCGCCGCTGGACGGCCCGCCTGGCGAGCCCGTCCCCGGCACCGGCCCGCGACCGCGTCCCCGAACCGGCCGGCGGCCCCCCGCTCCCCGAGCCCCCGGAGCCCCCCGCCGCACCGCACCCGCTGCCCGACCGCCTCCGCCGCTCGGTGCTGGCCGAGGTGGCGGTGGGGGTGGTGGTGCTCGTCCTGACGACCCTCCTGACGAGCACGCTGCCGGGCCGGGCGGCGGCCGAGGCGGCGCGGTCCGGAACACGGGCGACCGGCATCCCGGCCGCCTCGGTCACCACGATCCCCTTCGACGTGGGCACCCCCGGCGGTCACGGCAGGGTCCAGATCACCCTGGACCCCGGCCGGGTCGGCGCGAACTCCGTCCAGGCGGTGGTCTACGGCCCCGACGGCGGTCTGGCCGCGGTCCCCGAACTGCGCATCACGCTCACCCTCCCCGCCCAGCGGATCGGGCCCCTGGACACAGGAGTCACCGACCGGGGCGGCTACTGGGCGGCCGACTCCTTCGACGTGCCGATCCCGGGGACGTGGACCATGAAGGTGACGGTACGGGTGTCGGAGGTGGACCAGGTGACCGTGTCGAAGGCCGTGCGGTTGGTGCGGTAGCGGTCACGGGGTCCGGGGGAGAGGGCGAGATGGCGCGCAGCGAGCGAGTGGTGATCGAGGGCGTGGAGTTCGCCGCCGCCCTGAGGACCGGGTCGGACGTCGGGCTGCTGGCCCTGCACGGCGGCACGGAGGGCGGCACGGCGGAGCTGGCCGAGGAGGTGGCGGCCCGCACGGGAGCGACCGCGCTGGTCTTCACCCAGCCGGCCGGCCGGCCGGTCCACATTCCCTCGCAGCGGATGTCCGTGCCCCACTGCGCGGCCCTGCGGGAGTTCCTCGCCTCCGTGGCGGTGGTGGTGTCCCTGCACGGCCACCTGCGGCCCGAGGCCCCCCGGGCGATCTTCCTGGGCGGCACCAACCGCGAGGCGGCCCGCACGCTGGCCCACAGCCTCACGCTTCTGGCCCCGGACTTCGAGACCGTCGCCGAGATGGACGGCATCCCGGCCGGGCTGCGGGGCCTGCACCCGCGCAACCCCGTGAACCTGACCGCGGCGGCAGGCGTCCAGGTCGAACTGCCCCTGGCCGCACGGACCCAGCGGCCGGGGAAGGTCCAGGGTGCTCCGGACCTTCCCCCGCGGGCGGTGGCGGACGCGCTGACCGCCGGGGTCGAGCGGCTGACGGCGGAGCGCCGGACCAGGGCCTTTCTTTCCGATCCGGCCGGCTCGGAGTGACGGCGCCTGCTGTCCGGGCCAAGCGGGGTCCGGTGCGTGCAGCTGCAAGGCGGAGGAGGGAGTCGACGCGGTGGGGGAGTCGGCGAGTGACGACGATGCGGCAGATGCGCGTGCCGGGCCCCGCGCCCCCGGCAAGATCCGAAAGAGAGGCCCTAGTCCTGGCGGGAGACCTGGTAGTGGCCGATGAGCCACTCGTCCCGCACCCGCTTCAGCACCACGCCGAGGGTCACCTTCAGCGTCGGCCGGTCGGTGAAGGAGAAGTCGACGGCCAGGTATCCGAGCACGACGTCCTCGGCGAGCCGTCTGCTCTCCAGCACGCGGTACGCGGCCGCCAGCCCGGGAGGCTGGGACGCGTAGTACTCGGCGACGCCCGGCCGGCCGACGCTGTAGGGGTGCAGCCCCTGGAAGACCGCGTCCTCGGTGAACAGGGAGGCGACCCGGTCCGGTTCGTGGCGGTCGACGCCCGATTTCCACTGGTCGAGGACGCCGCGCAGGATCGCCTCGGTGTCCGACGTTCCGTTCATCACCGTTCTCCTTCGGCGGCCCGCGCTCATGCCGCCGTCGACGTGCGGGATCTCGCCGGTGACGAAGGGGGCGTTCTCCAAGTAGATCACCGCGTCCACGATGTCGCTCTGCTCGCCCATCCGCCCGACCGGGTGCAGGGCGGCGAGGAACTCATGCGTCTCCTCGGCGTGCATGGGGGTCTTGATGCCACCGTGGTCCTGACCGCCGCCGCGGCCGCCGCCGTCCTCCGCATCGGCTTCCCGCACGGCACGGTGCCGCTGCGCGACGGCACTCCGGTACGGCAGCCCGCGGTCGTCGACGGTTCCTGAGGCCGCGTTCGGCCCCTGGCCTGTTGCTGAGCCGCCCCCGCCGTGGCCGTCAGACGCCGGCCGCGGCCCGGGGTTGTGCGAGTGCGCCCAGCAGGGCGAGGCAGTTGTCCCACAGGGAACCGAGACGCTGGGGGCTGTTGTAGAGCTTGGCGAACAGCACCTGGCCCTCGAGCTGGGCGACCACCGCCCGCGCCGCCTCCCGGGTGTCGTCCGTCGTCGCCTGCTGCCGCTCGAGAGCCTCGGCGACGACCGCCTCGACCATCTCGACCTGCGCGTCGAAGATCTCCTGGAGCCGGGCACGGACGGCTTCCGTCTGGTTGCTCAGCTCCAGGCTGAGGTTCCCGAACAGGCAGCCCGAGACCGTGCCGCAGTTCCGCTGCCCGGCGCGCTGCTCGGCCTCCGTCGCCTCGAACAGCCGGCGCAGCCGCCCCAGCGGTTCCCCCGCACCGCCCAGAACGGCCTCCCAGGCGCGCCTCTGACCGGCCCAGTGCTCGTCGACGACGGCCAGGGCGAGGGCCTCCTTGGACTCGAAGAAGTAGTAGAAGCTCCCCTTCGGCACACCAGCCGTCTTGCAGATCTCGGCCACCCCCAGAGCCGAGTAACCGCGCAACTCGATGAGCGACCGCGCGGCGCTGAGGATCTTCTCCCTGGCATCACTGGTGCGTCCCGTGCGGCAAGTTTACGACCGGTCGACTATCTCCCGGCGGTTGTCCGCCATCCGGGGAGTCCGCCTCGTCGGTACGGGTGACTTTCCGTGATGCCTCCATCTTTCCGGCATATGCCACGCGTGAAGTGGGTGCCACGACATGCACGGCGCCCCGTGGGTGCCGGAAGAGAGGGGAAAACCGGATGCGCGTACTGCGCGCCTTCGTGGGGAGCGCCCTCGCGACGCTCCTCCTCCTGGTCGGCATCACGCCGGCCACGGCCCAGGCCGACCACCCCCGCACGGCAGGCGGGGTCCACTGCCCGACCACGCACCGGGACCGCGGGAGCAACACCGCGCCCACGACGGCCCTCCAGAAGTACTTCCTGGACGACTGGCGGCTGGGCCCGCGGCACCTCCCTGGGGCGGGCACGCTCGGCAAGCTGCTGCGGGGCCATCACCGCACGGACGCCACCTCCCCCTACTGGTTCCTCGGGTGCTACTGGCAGACGGACCCGCAGACGGGCAAGTCGGGCTGGTGGTACCCCGATCACCAGGGCTTCGTGCTGAAGAACGGCAAGCCCGTCGAGCATTCCGTGACGCTCCGCAAGGGCCGGCTGGTCGACCTGTTCGGCAGCGGTTTCGGCAACTTCCTGGCCCCCGCGGGCACGCCCTACGCCAAGCGCGCGATCCCTCCGAGCAACCTCGACACCTACGTCGACACGTTTCCGTACAGCTACCACCTGTACCGGGTCCGCAAGCCGTTCACCGTGCACGCCGGCCCGATCAGGCCCTGGTTCGGCCAACCCGGCCTGGGACTCCAGTACGTGACGACCTCTTCGGTCGCCGACCTCGTGTCGGCCCGGTTCCTGGACGCGTTGCCGGTGACCTGATCCGGGGAGGCGAGGGCATGGACATCGCGGAACTCGTGGAAAGACTCCGCGAGGCGGAGGTTCCCGAGGCGTTCTACGAGATTCCCGGTGTCCACGACGTGCCCGTGCAGCCGGACGCCTACTACTTCCTGCGCCAAGAGGCGGGCGCATGGATGGTCGGCGTGCGCCAGCGCTCCCGGGACGGTGTGGTGCGGCGTTTCGGTACCGAAGCCGAGGCCTGCGAGTACCTCTACGACAAGCTCACTCGGGTGCCCCCTCCCCCTTCAGGGGCGCCGGAACCGCTGGACGAACTCCTCGCCGACACGGCGGAGATCCAGCGGCGGGCCTGGGAGGACTTCGCACGCGCGGACCGGGCCGAACACGACGAGGACACGGATCCCTGAGCGCTGGAAGCTCGCGTCCGGGGCCGGGCCGGTGAACCGGCCGGGCCCCGGCACGCGGGTCTCCGTGCCGTAGGGGCTCACGCACCGGGGTCGTCGAACTGCTCGAGAAGGAAGTCGACCGGTGCGTGGCCGATGACGGCGGGCGCGCCGTCGTGCAGCGCCTGTTCCGCCCAGATGACCTTGCCGCGGGGCGTGTACCGCGTCCCCCACCGCTGGGCGAACTGCGCCACCAGGAACAGCCCCCGGCCGCCCTCGTCCGTGGTCGCCGCCCGGCGCAGGCGCGGCGAGGTCCCGCTGCCGTCCGACACCTCGCAGATCAGACAGCGGCCGCGCAGCAGCCGTACGCCGACCGGCGGCGAACCGTACCGGATCGCGTTCGTGACCAGCTCGCTGAGGATCAGCTCGGCGGTGAACGCGGTCTCCTCGAGCCCCCACTCCAGCAGCGTCTTCCGGCAGCGCGCCCGCACCGAGGGAACCAGCGCCGGGTCCTGCGGCACGTCCCACTCGGCCACGCGCGAGGGCGGGAACACCCGGGTGCGCGCCGCCAGCAGCGCGATGTCGTCGGAGCGGTGATCGGGCCTCAGCGCCTCGAACACCGACCGGCACGTCTCCTCCGGAGTGCGGTCCCCGGACCCTTCCAGCGCCCGGCGCAGCCGCTTCATCCCGACGTCGATGTCATGGGCGCGGTTCTCCACCAGACCGTCGGTGTACAGCACCAGTTGGGAACCCTCCGGCAGGGACACCTCGGCGGTCTCGAAGGGGTAGCCGCCCAGGCCGAGCGGCGCCGAGGCGGGCACGCCGGGACAGCTGACCGTCCCGTCCGGGTGCACCACCACCGGTTCCGGATGTCCCGCGCGGGCCATCGTGAAGGCGCCCGCCACCGGGTCGTAGACCGCGTACAGACAGGTCGCCCCGGTCACCCCCTCCCCCTCGTGGTCCTCCGCGGCGTCGCCGGTGTCCTCCTCGTTGTCCATGCGCACGACCAGGTCGTCCAGGTTCCCGAGCACCTCGTCCACGGGCAGGTCCAGGGTGGAGAAGTTGTGCACCGCCGTGCGCAGCCGGCCCATCGTCGCCGCGGCGTGCAGGCCGTGACCGACGACGTCACCCATCACCAGGGCCACTCGGGCGCCCGGCAGTGGGATGACGTCGAACCAGTCCCCGCCCACCCCCGCCTCCGCGGGCAGATACCGCCAGGCCACCTCCAGCGCGTCCTGCTCCGGCTGCCCCCGCGGCAGCAGACTGCGCTGCAGCGTCACCGCCATCGCGTGCTCCCGGGTGAACCTCCGGGCGTTGTCGATGGCCACCGCCGCCCGCGCGGCCAGCTCCTCCGCGAAGGAGAGGTCCTCCGGCTCGAACACCGGGGAACCGTCCGTCCGGTAGAAGTTCGCCACGCCCAGCGGCACGTTCCGCGCCCGCAGCGGCACGGTCACCAGCGACCGCAACCCGCACTCCAGGGCCTTCCGGGCGCGCTCCGGATCCTGCTCCCGCCACCCCTGCGCCTGGCGCAGATCCGTCTCCAGCACGCCTCTTCCCTCCCGCAGCGTCCGCATCTGCGGGGCCCCGGGCGAGAACGTGATCATCTCGCCCAGCGCGTACACCGGCATCATCCGCTGGTCGCCGCCGATCGCCGCCCGGCGCAGATGCCCCCAGCCCTCCGCCGTCGGCTCCCAGCCCCGCAGCACCGCGTCGAGCAGATCCACCGTCACCAGGTCGGCGAACTGCGGCGCCGCCACGTCGGTCAGCTCCTGCGCGGTACGCCCCACGTCCAGCGTCGTACCGATCCCCACCCCGGCCTCGTACAGCAGCTTCAGCCGCTCCCGCGCGACCTCGGCCCGCCCCGAGACCGCCGCCAGTTCCGTGGTGTCCCGCAGGGTCACCACGCTGCCGTCCCGGCCGCCCGGCGGATACGTCGGCCGTTTGTTCACCGCCAGCAGCAGGTCTCCGGCCAGCCGCACCTCGTCGGTGACCGGCTCCGGCGACGACAGCAGGCGCATGATCGGCTCCGGCAGGCCCACCTCGGTCACCGGGCGCCCGTGCACGTCCGCCGGCAGTCCGAGCAGCCGCTTCGCCTCGTCGTTCGCCAGCAGCAGTCGTCCGTCGGCGTCGGTGATCAGCACTCCCTCCCGCACCGCGTGCAGGACCGCCTCGTGGTGCTCGTACAGCTCCGCCAGCTCCGCCGGGGCGAGCCCGCGCGTCTGCCGCCGCAGCCGCCGGGACACCAGCGTCGTCCCGGCCGTGGCCAGCGCCAGCGCGACCGCGCCGCTGCCCAGGATGATCGGCAGCTCGGGCATCCACAGGGCCGCCACGTTCCTGACCGTGATTCCGGCGGAGACCAGACCGACCACCTTGTCGTGCGAGTCGGTCACCGGGACCACGGCCTGCACGGCCGTCCCCCTGCCCGCGGGCAGCGGCGGCCCGCCGGCCTGCTCGACGACGGTACGGCCCTGCAGCGCCGGTGCGATGGTGCCGACGAACTTCTTCCCGATCTCCCCCTTGTAGGGGTACGTGTAGCGAATCCCCTCCGTGTTCATGGCGACGACGAAGTCCACGCCCGCACGCTTGCGCGCCTCCTCGGCCCGCGGCTGGAGCACCGCTGTCGGGTCCGGGCTCTGCATCGCCTCGGCCACACCGGGGGCACTCGCGAACGACTGGGCCGCGACGACCGACTCCCGGCGCCCCTGTTGCAGCGCGTTCCCCGCCGCCTGCAGCACCATCGCCGCCATCGCGCCCAGGACCAGCAGCACCACGATGACGACCTGGAGAAGGAACACCTGTCCCGCCGCACTGCGCAGGTCGAGCAGGGAAGCGCGCGGTTCTCGCGATCGTCCGGCGGACGGAAGACGCTCCGGGCCGCCGGAGCGCCCGGAAAATACCTCCATACACCCTTGATAACACCGCTTCGGCAAGCCGTCGCCGACGACCTCCGACGAACCGGCCGCCCCGCTCAGTGGGCGGCCGTTCCCGGTTCACGTTCGGTGACGTCCAGGACCAGCCCCCTGGGCTGCAGGATGGTCCGGGTGTCGAACACGGGCGTGCGGTCCGCCGGAGGTGAGAGCCGGTAGCGCCCGGCGACCGTCGCGGTCGCGACGACCATCGCGACCGTCCCGAAGTGCGCGCCCAGACACATGCGAGGCCCGCCGCCGAACGGGACGTACGTGTAACCGGGCGGCCGCGGGGCCGGGGCGCGGTCGATCCAGCGGTCCGGGTGGAAGGCCGACGGCTCGTCGTAGAGCGCCGGATCCCGGTGCAGCGCGAAGGGACTGACCGCGACGCGCTGTCCCGGATGGAGCGCGACGCCGCCGAGGACGTCCGGCTCCTCGCAGACACGCTCCAGGTACCAGAGCGGCGGGTACAGCCGCAGCGTCTCCTTCACGACGGCCCCGGTGACCCGCAGCCGCGGCAGATCGGCCGCCCCGGGCAGCCGCCCGCCCAGTTCCCGGTCGACCTCGTCCGTCACGCGCCGGCGCAGCCACGGGTGCCGCTCCAGCGACAGGAACAGCCAGGCCAGTGCGGCGGCGGTGGTCTCGTGCGCCGCGAAGAGGTTCGCGACGATCACGCCGACCGCGCCGTCGAAGGTCAGTGCGCCGTCGTCGCACGCCTCGATCAGCAGATCGGCGACGACCGGGGTCTCCCCCTCGCTCTTCGGCCTGCTCGTGGCACGAGCCGCGACCAGGCGGGACACCTCCGCCGCCAGCTTCCGCGCCGCGTTCTTCCGCCGTCGGCGCAGGACGGACGCCCGGCCGGGCCACCTGACGGCGGCGGGCAGGCGTGCGTCCTGCAGCCGGGCCACGAGTTCGGGCACCCGGCCGGGCTCGGGCCCCAGGCAGAACTCGGCGATCAGCCGGGCGCTCAGGTCCTCCAGCGCCCCGATCGCCTCGATCCTGCCCGTGGCCCGCCAGCCCTCGGCGTGCCCGGCCACCACAGTGGCCATGCGGTCCCCGGTGGCCCGCAGGCCACCGCGGTTCAGTCCCCGCCCGGCGAGCCGACGGGCACGCATCCACCGGGCCAGATCCTCCGACGCGCGGCTTCCGTCGGTCTCCTCGCCCAGCAGGTCCCGGGTGATGCCGTAGGTGCCGTTGGTGTTCCTCAGCACCTGCTCCACCAGGACCGGCGAGTTGACCAGGTACAGACCCTCCTCGAACCGGACCAGATCCCCCTGGACCCGCTGCCGGAGCAGATAGCCCAGCGGGTCACGCGCGAACGCGAGCCTGTTGCCGAACCCGGCCGGCTCGGGGCCGGGCCGCACGGAAGCCGCCGCCATGGGAGTCACCCGCCCACGTTGTAGTAGTACATCGCGTGCAAGTGCGTGTCGCCGAGCACGCTTCTCACGTGGTTGTTGTGCGTGATCCGGGCCCCCGAGGGGTCGGGGACCGATCCGCCGGTACCGGTCGCCGCGAAGGCCGAGCCGGCGCCGATCAGCGCCGCGACACTCGTGACGGCGACCAGCGCGATCCTGCGCAGGGAAGTCAGGGCAGCCATGGCTGTCTCCTCTCGTACCGCAGGGCGGCCGGTCCGCCCGTGCGTTGCTCCCCATTGGCACAGCCGGGCGCCCGTGGCACACGTCACTGCATCCCGTGACATGACAGAACGACGGCCCAGGTGTACGGGACGGGACCGGTCGTGACCGGGACGGAGAAATGCCGGAGGGCCGGCGGAGGTACGAGACCCGAAGCAGCTTGCCCCCCATGCCGCAGGGCACATATGTTCCCCACCGGCCTGTCCTCGAGGACGGTCGCCACTGACCATCCCGGGGGGCGAAGTGCGCTGGTACGTGGACGCGTTCAAGAGATACGCCGACTTCACCGGGCGTGCGCGCCGCACCGAGTACTGGACGTTCGGTCTGGTCAACCTATTGATCATGCTCGTGCTGCTCGTGATCGGTCGGGCCCTTGACTTCGCTTACCTGCGCGGCTTGTTCGGGCTCGCGATCCTGCTGCCCTCCCTCGCGGTGAGCGTGCGGCGGCTGCACGACACAGGGCGCTCCGGATGGTGGCTGCTCATCGGCCTGGTCCCGGTCATCGGCCCCATCACGATGCTGGTCTTCACCGCCCTGGAGGGCGAGCCGGGCGACAACACGTACGGGGCGAGCCCCAAGTACGTCCCAGAACATCTCTGACCGCTCCAGCCTTGTGGGTGCGGCTCGGGCTGATCGACGCGAGCGTCCCCGGCCGGGCAGCCCCGGGTCGCCTCTCCCGTCCGGTGGTGCACTGCGCCGGGAACCTGCCGGCCGGGTCCTGCACGGTCGCCGTCACGGTCGTACGGGCACAGGATGGAGATGACGGAGCCGCCAGGCGACTCGGCGATTCGCCGGGACGCGACATCCGGAAGGAGGCGCGACACCATGCCCCAGTTCATGGATGTCCACCACGGGATGAACGGCATCACGGCCGACCAGCTGAGGCAGGCCCACGGGGCGGATCTCGCCATTGAGCAGGAGGAAGGCGTCCACTTCGAGAAGGCGTGGGCGGACCCGGAGTCCGGCACGGTCTACTGCCTCTCCGAGGCCCCATCGGCTGAAGCGGTCCAGCGCATCCACGAACGCGCTGGTCATCGGGCCGACGAGATCCACCCGGTCCCCGTGACCGTGTGAACAGAGCCCTCGCCCACGGAGGACCGCTGTGACCGGAGTCATGCTCCGCGAGGTCGCTCGGTAATGCGGAGACGCCCTCTGGGAGGCGCCCGGAGCGGGCCGTGGACCCGACTGGGAAAGAATCTGAGACGGACGAACGCCAGAGGGCCGGGCCACTTTCGTGACCCGGCCCTCTGGGCTGGCGGAGGATACGAGATTCGAACTCGTGAGGGGTTGCCCCCAACACGCTTTCCAAGCGTGCGCCCTAGGCCTCTAGGCGAATCCTCCGCCGGAAACATTACATGACCGAGGGCAGTGCTCGCGAACTCGTTCCCGCAGGCCCGGATCGGGTACTCTGTGCGGAGCCCCTCACGCGGCGCTATCTGACTGAACTCCCCCAGGGCCGGAAGGCAGCAAGGGTAGGTCGGCTCTGGCGGGTGCGTGGGGGGCGCTTGCGTTTCGGGGCGGGAGCGGGCGGAAGTCCCGGGGTCGTTCCCGGCGGGAGCCTTCGGCGGGGTTGGTTGTCGGTGGGCGCCTATAACCTCGTATGCGTGTCGTCTCTCGCGCTGTACCGCCGCTATCGCCCGGAGACCTTTGCCGAGGTCATCGGGCAGGAGCATGTCACCGACCCGCTGCAGCAGGCGCTGCGGAACAACCGGGTCAATCACGCGTACCTGTTCAGCGGGCCGCGTGGGTGCGGGAAGACCACCAGCGCGCGCATCCTGGCCCGCTGCCTGAACTGTGAGCAGGGTCCCACCCCGACTCCCTGCGGCGAGTGCCAGTCGTGCCGCGACCTGGCTCGCAACGGGCCGGGCTCGATCGACGTCATCGAGATCGACGCAGCCTCCCACGGTGGTGTGGACGACGCCCGTGAGCTGCGCGAGAAGGCCTTCTTCGGACCCGCGAGCAGCCGGTACAAGATCTACATCATCGACGAGGCCCACATGGTCACGTCGGCCGGCTTCAACGCCCTGCTGAAGGTCGTCGAGGAGCCGCCGGAGCACCTCAAGTTCATCTTCGCCACCACGGAGCCCGAGAAGGTCATCGGGACCATCCGGTCGCGTACGCACCACTACCCGTTCCGGCTGGTGCCGCCCGGAACCCTCCGGGACTACCTGGCCGAGGTGTGCGGGCGGGAGGACATCCCCGTCGAGGAGGGCGTGCTGCCGCTCGTCGTGCGGGCCGGCGCGGGTTCCGTGCGTGACTCCATGTCCGTCATGGACCAGCTCCTCGCCGGCGCACGGGAGGAGGGTGTGACCTATGCCATGGCCACCTCCCTCCTCGGCTACACCGACGGGTCCCTGCTCGACTCCGTCGTCGAGGCCTTCGCCACCGGCGACGGCGCCGCCGCCTTCGAGGTCGTCGACCGCGTCATCGAGGGGGGCAACGACCCGCGGCGGTTCGTCGCCGACCTGCTGGAGCGGCTTCGGGACCTAGTGATCCTCGCCGCCGTCCCCGACGCCGTCGACAAGGGGCTCATCGACGCCCCGGCGGACGTCCTGGAGCGCATGCAGGCCCAGGCGGGCACCTTCGGCGCCGCCGAGCTGAGCCGTGCCGCCGACCTCGTCAACGGGGGCCTCACCGAGATGCGCGGCGCCACCTCGCCCCGCCTCCAGCTCGAACTGATCTGCGCGCGGGTCATGCTCCCCGCCGCCTACGGCGACGAGCGGTCCGTCATGGCCCGCCTCGACCGCCTCGAGCGAGGCGTCGGCTTCGCCGGCGGCGGTGGCGCGCCCGCCATGGGGTACGTCCCCGGGCCCGAGGCCCACGCCGGCCCGGCCCAGAGCGGCGCGCCGGTGCCGCCCGGCGGCGGACCGGCGGCCGCCCGCGCGGCCGTACGCGCCTCGGGCGCGCCGACCGGTCCCGGCGGTCCCGCCGCCCCCGCGCCCACGACCCCCGCGCCCGCGGCCCCCGCGCCCGCTCCTGCGCCGACCTCGGCACCCCCTGCCCCTGCCCCCGCTGCCCCGGCGGCTCCCGCGCCCGCTGCCCAGACTCCCGCTCCCGCGGCACCGGCCCCGGCGGCCGCAGCGCCGTCGGCCCCCGCTCCCGGTGCCTGGCCCACCGCCGCCCCCGCCGGCGGCGGCCGGCGTCCCGGTGGCTGGCCCACGGCAGCACCGGCGGGCGCCGCCCCCCAGGGCACCGGGCCCGCTCCGGCCCGGCCCCAGCAGCAGGCGCCCGCGGCCCCGGCGGCACCCTCCGCCCCGGCCCCGGCCCCGGCCGCCCCCGCCGGTGGCCTCGACCCCCGCATGCTCTGGCCGAACATCCTGGAGGCCGTGAAGAACCGGCGCCGTTTCACCTGGATCCTGCTCAGCCAGAACGCCCAGGTGGCCGGGTTCGACGGCACCACCCTCCAGCTCGGCTTCGTCAACGCCGGCGCCCGCGACAACTTCGCGAGCAGCGGCAGCGAGGACGTGCTGCGGCAGGCGCTGGCCGAGCAGTTCAACGTGCAGTGGAAGATCGAGGCGGTCGTCGACCCCTCGGGCGGCTCGGCGCCCCCGCCGTCCGGCGGTTCCCCGGGCTACGGCGGAGGCGGCGGCGCACCCGTCGGCGGTGGCTACGGCGCCCCGTCCGCTCCTCGCCCCGCGGCACCCCAGCCGTCCGCCGCGGCCCCCGGCGGCTCCCAGGGCAGCGCCCAGGCCGCCCCGGCGTCGGCCACCCCGGCCCCGCGGCCCGCCCCGGCACCCGAGCCGCCACCCGTCGCCCCGGAGGACGACATCCCCGAGGACGACGACCCCGACCTGGACGAGTCGGCCCTGTCCGGCCACGAACTGATCGTGCGGGAACTGGGTGCGACGGTCGTCGAGGAGTTCTCGAACGAGTAGGCACGGGCACGACCGCACCGCCTGCGGACACCCTTCGTAGGAACGTACAGCTTCCCCGGGCCCCGGCCTTCGGCAACCTTGCCATTAGGCTGACCCCGTGAAGGTCCTCGTCATCGGCAGCGGCGCCCGCGAACACGCCCTGTGCCGCTCCCTGTCCCTCGACCCCGACGTCACCGCGCTCCACTGCGCTCCCGGCAACGCCGGCATCGCCGAGGTCGCCGAGCTGCACCAGGTCGACGCGCTCGACGGCAAGGCCGTCGCCGCGCTGGCTGGCGAGCTCGGTGCCGACCTCGTCGTCGTCGGTCCGGAGGCCCCGCTGGTCGCCGGTGTGGCCGACGCCGTGCGGGAGGCGGGCATCCCCGTTTTCGGCCCCTCCGGGCAGGCCGCGCAGCTCGAAGGGTCCAAGGCCTTCGCCAAGGACGTGATGGCGGCGGCCGGCGTGCCGACCGCGCGGTCCTACGTGTGCACCACCGAGGCGGAGGTCGCGGAGGCCCTCGACGCGTTCGGCGCCCCCTACGTCGTCAAGGACGACGGCCTGGCCGCCGGCAAGGGCGTCGTCGTCACGCACGACGTCGAGGCCGCCACGGTCCACGCGGCCGGCTGCGAACGCGTCGTGATCGAGGAGTTCCTCGACGGGCCCGAGGTCTCCCTCTTCGCCGTCACCGACGGCCGTACCGTCGTCCCGCTGCAGCCCGCCCAGGACTTCAAGCGCGCCCTGGACGGCGACGAGGGCCCCAACACGGGTGGCATGGGCGCCTACTCGCCGCTGCCCTGGGCCGACCCGAAGCTGGTCGAAGAGGTGCTGCAGACGGTGCTGCAGCCGACCGTGGACGAGATGCGCCGCCGGGGCACCCCGTTCTCCGGACTGCTCTACGCCGGGCTCGCGATCACCTCGCGCGGTGTCCGGGTCATCGAGTTCAACGCCCGCTTCGGCGACCCCGAGACCCAGGTCGTGCTGGCCCGCCTGAAGACCCCGCTGGCCGGCCTGCTGCTCGCCGCCGCGAACGGCACCCTGGCCGACCTGGCGCCCCTGCGCTGGAGCGAGGACGCGGCGGTCACCGTGGTCGTCGCCTCGCACAACTACCCCGGCACCCCGCGCACCGGCGACCCGATCACGGGCCTCGACGAGGTGGCCGCCGAGGACGCCCCGCACGCCTACGTCCTGCACGCCGGGACGAAGCAGGACGGCGAGGCGGTCGTCAGTGCGGGCGGACGGGTGCTGTCCGTCACGGCGACCGGCGAGGACCTGACCGAGGCGCGCGAGCGGGCGTACCGGGCGGTGGCCCGCATCGGCCTCGACGGCTCGCAGCACCGCACGGACATCGCGGCGACGGCGGCGGGCGCCTGACCTGGCCCGAGTCCTTCAGGCCCCGGACGAAAATCCGGGGCCTGATCTTTGCTGTCTGTCTCTCACCTCTGACCAAGGCCATTCCATCGAGTGAGCAATGCCCTATCCGGCTGACGGGGGCCAGGGCCCCAACTAGGGTGCGGCGCAAGCATTCCGGCACTTGGCCCACCGGCATTGCGATGTCGGTGACGGGTGCCACAGTGGGGGAGTGAGCAACGCCAGGACAGCACGGGATCGGCAGGGAGGGGGTGAGATCCGCTCGTGACCGGAATCGGTGTGGAGGTGGGCGCGCAGGCGGCGCGCTCGCGCGCGCTGGCCGTGCTGCGCATCCGGGGCCGGGCACTGGCCGTGGCCCTGCTGCCGGCGGCCGCCGAGGTGATCCTGCTGACTGGCGGCTCCACCGGCCATCTCGCCGGCCCGGGCTGGGGCGTCGCCCGCTGGGTGGTGGGCGTGACGGCCGTGCTCGTGCTGCTGGCCGCCGTCGCCATCGCCCTGGTGGTGGCCCGCGCCCGCCCCGCCGTGAGCCCCACGGTCCCGATCGCGGAGAACTCCGCCCCGGACCTGTACCGGCTCGTGCGCGACCTCGCCGACCGGCTCGACGTCCCCGCGCCCTCGGCCATAGCGCTCACCCCGGACTGCGACAGCTGGCTGGAGGACCGCGCCCACCCGGCCCACGGCCCACCCGCGCGGCCGGCCCACGACGAGCTGGCGGGCCCCGGCTCCGGACCGGGCTTCGGCGCCCACCGCCATGCCGTGACCGCCCCCGTCCTCGTCATCGGCTCCCCGTTCCTGTGGTGGATGCGCGTCGGCGAACTGCGCGCGGTCCTCGCTCCGGTCATCGCCGGTACGGGACCCTCGGCGCACCCCGACATAGCGGCCGCCCGCCGCTTCGTGCGCGGCCTGGACGCGACGGTGGCCGTGGCCTCGACGCCCGGCCGGTGCCCGCTGACCCGGAGCGTGTGCGCGGCCCTCGGCTGGGTCGCCCGGCTGCTGCTGAGCGGCTGCCGCGAGCACGCGGTGCTGATGGAGCGCGGGGTCGCGGCGGCGGCGGCCGAGCGCGCGCAGGCCGTGGACTACGGACTCCGGATCGTCGCCCAGGAGCAGGTCGGCCTCGCCTACGCGGGCTGGGACCGTCTGCTGACCCGGGTGGCGCTGCCCGCCTGGCGCATGGGCCGCTGGCCCTCCCGGCTGGACGCGGGTGTCGTGGCCGCGCTCACCGAATTGTCCCGGCGCGACCGGCTGGCCGAGGGCTTCGCCTCCCGCCTCGGCGAGCGTCCCGCCTGTGACCTCCTGGAGGAGCCGGGCGCGGTGGACGAGGCCGCCTCCCTGCTCGCCGCCCGCCTCTTCCACGGCGGCCCGGCCGAGTGCGGACCCGACTGGGCCCCGGTGGACTGGCAGGCGTACCCGGAGGAGGTCGTGGACCGCACCTGGCGTGCCGACGCGGCCCGGCTGCACCGCGTGCTGGACTCCCTCGGCGTCCGGCCCGCACCCGGCCCCGCCGCGCCCGGGCCCGGCGGTCCCACCCTGGCCCGGGTCCTGGACCACCTCACCGAGCCCGGCCGTACGGCCGCCACCCGCACCGACCGGCCCCCGGACGCCCAGGACGACGAGAGCGTGCCGGCCGACGCCCACGGTGACCGGGAGACCGCCGCCCCGGGCCAGGAAACGGGCGACCGGTCCCGGACCACCACCCTCCTACCTCCGGGCGCCGACCCCGACGAGGACACCGACCCCGGCACCGAGCGCAGTACCGCCCTCGCCGCCGGCCTCAGCGCGGAGCTGGCCCGCGAGGAGATCGCCGCGCCGAGGGGCGCGACCGCCGCCGGGCAGGTTCCGGACAGCGCGCTGTGGGACGACGGCGCCCTTCCGCTGTTCCCGCTGCAGCCCCCGCGCAGCGCCCGCGAGCTCCTCACCGACCACGTGACGGCGATGGTGTGCTGCGCCGCCGTCGACACGGCGGGCGCGGCCCCCGCCCTCGACTGGCTGGACGGCCCCTCCCTGCTGCTGGGCGGCGAGAGGGCAGCCGACCTCGCGCCCAAGGTCCTCACCCTGATCGAGGAGGGAGACCCGGGCCCGCTGCGCGACTGGCTGGCCGCGTCCGGGATACGCCCGGAGAAGCCCGTCCGGCTCGTCTGACACCGGCCGCCGCCGAACGCCCTCGACGGCCCGGCGCGGTGAAGGGAGTAGCGGAGAAGCGTCTTCCACTTCAGGTCAATTCGCAACGAATAGTGACCGTCCCCGTGCGTTATGTGATGTGCTGGGACCGACCGCGCACATGGCAAAGGCACGCGACATACGACAGCGCACCACCGTCAGAGGACACGGGGGCATGAGGGAGGGGAGCGACCATGGCCTCGGACCACATCCGCCGCTGGGAGTCCGGAGCACTCGCGCACGCCGTCACGGACCCCTTCGGCCAGGGACCGGTCCCCTGGCTGCGCGGCAGTGAGACCTACTTCGACGACACGGGACACGTCGTGCCCTGGTACGTCGACCCGAGCCCGCAGCCGCTCGTCGGCGAGAGGCCGCGCGTGCCCGCTCCGCGTTCGGCCGGTGCCGGACCGCGCTCGGCCGACGACGTGCACCGCCAGATCAAGGGCTTCACCTCCACCGGAGCGGTCACGCCCGGCGAGGCGATCGACTTCCACATCACGGTCGACCCACCCCAGCAGTTCAGCGTGGACATCTACCGGATCGGCCACTACGGCGGCGACGGCGCCGCGAAGATCACCACCAGCCCCCGGCTCTCCGGCATCGTCCAGCCCCCGCCGCTGGCCGCCGACCGCACGGTCTCCTGCCACCACTGGTGGCTGTCCTGGCGCCTCCAGGTGCCCTCCTACTGGACCGTCGGCGCCTACGTGGCCGTCCTCACCACCGCCGACGGCTACCGCTCCCACGTGCCCTTCACGGTCCGCGACGACCACCCCGCCGACCTGCTCCTGCTGCTGCCCGACATCACCTGGCAGGCGTACAACCTCTATCCGGAGGACGGCCGCACCGGTGCCAGCCTCTACCACGCCTGGGACGAGAAGGGCGGCCTGCTCGGCGAGGCCGACGCCGCCACCACGGTCTCCTTCGACCGCCCGTACGCGGGCGCGGGCCTGCCCCTGCACGTCGGCCACGCCTACGACTTCATCCGCTGGGCCGAGCGCTACGGCTACGACCTCGCCTACGCCGACGCCCGCGACCTGCACGCCGGCCGCGTGGACCCGACCCGCTACCGGGGCCTGGTCTTCCCCGGCCACGACGAGTACTGGTCGGGCCCGATGCGCCGGGCCGTGGAGGACGCCCGGGACCGCGGCACCTCGCTGGTCTTCCTCTCGGCCAACACCATGTACTGGCAGGTGGAGCTGGGTCCCTCCCCGTCCGGGGTCGCCGACCGGCTGCTGACCTGCCGCAAGCGCAAGGGCCCCGGAAAGCCGGTGCTGTGGCGTGAGATCGACCGGCCCGAGCAGCAGCTGGTCGGCATCCAGTACGCGGGCCGGGTCCCCGAGCCGCATCCGCTGATCGTCCGCAACGCCGGCCACTGGCTGTGGGACGCGACCGGCGCGGACGAGGGCGACCCGATCGAGGGCCTGGTCGCCGGCGAGGCCGACCGCTACTTCCCGCGCACCCCGCTGCCCGAGCACGAGGAGCGCGTCCTGCTCGCCCACTCCCCCTACACCGACAACGACGGCGCCCCGCGCCATCAGGAGACTTCCCTGTACCGCGCCCCCTCCGGCGCCTGGGTGTTCGCCTCCGGCACCTTCGCCTGGTCCCCGTCCCTGGACCGCCCGGGCCACGTGGACCCCCGCATCCAGCGGGCCACGGCGAACCTGCTGGACCGCATCTGCAAGAGGGACTGACCGACCCCTGGCCGAAACCGATCACCCCCATAAGGGAGAATCGAGGCACTTGGACAGAACCACGGGGAGGAACCGTGTCCGGATTCGTAGAAAAGCCCGAGCCGATTCAGGTTCCGGGCCTGGTGCACCTGCACACCGGCAAGGTGCGCGAGCTGTACCAGAACGAGGCGGGCGACCTCGTGATGGTCGCCAGCGACCGCATGTCCGCCTACGACTGGGTGCTGCCCACGGAGATCCCCGACAAGGGCCGGGTGCTCACCCAGCTCTCCCTGTGGTGGTTCGACCAGCTGCGCGACCTGGCCCCCAACCATGTGATCGGCACCGAGCTGCCCGAGGGCGCCCCCGCCGACTGGGCGGGCCGCACGCTCGTCTGCAAGTCGCTGCGGATGGTCCCGGTGGAGTGCGTGGCCCGCGGCTACCTCACCGGCTCCGGTCTGGTCGAGTACGACGAGTCCCGGACCGTCTGCGGCCTGGCCCTGCCCGAAGGCCTGGTCGACGGCTCGGAACTGCCCGGCCCGATCTTCACCCCGGCCACCAAGGCCGAGGTCGGCGAGCACGACGAGAACGTCTCCTACGAGGAGGTCGCCCGCCAGGTCGGCGCCGAGACCGCCGCCCAGCTGCGCCAGGCCACCCTCGCCGTGTACTCCCGCGCCCGGGACATCGCCCGCGACCGGGGGATCATCCTGGCCGACACCAAGTTCGAGTTCGGCTTCGACGGCGACACGCTCGTCCTCGCCGACGAGGTCCTCACCCCGGACTCCTCCCGCTTCTGGCCGGCCGACCAGTGGCAGCCGGGCCGCGCGCAGCCGTCGTACGACAAGCAGTACGTCCGGAACTGGCTGACCTCGGCCGAGTCGGGCTGGGACCGCAAGAGCGAGCAGCCCCCGCCGCCGCTGCCGCAGCGGGTGGTGGAGGCGACCCGGGCGAAGTACGTGGAGGCGTACGAGCGGCTGACGGGTCTGAGCTGGTCGTAGACACGGAGAAGGCCCCCGGTGGGAACCGGGGGCCTTCTCGATGGAGCGGACGACGAGGCTCGAACTCGCGACCTCAACCTTGGCAAGGTTGCGCTCTACCAACTGAGCTACGTCCGCAGTGCGCCGTGGCGCGAGAGCAACTATACCCAACCTCGCGCGCGTGCGAGACGCACTGCCGCATGACGGTTTTCCGCACCGAGCTTCGTGACGGCGGAGGAGAGGTAGTTCCGCACGGTCCCGGGCGACAGCGCGGCCCGCTCGGCGATCTCCGCGACCGGCGCGCCGTCGGCGGCCAGCTCCAGCACCTCGGCCTCACGGGCGGTCAGCGGGGAGTCCCCGGCGGAGATCGCGTCGGCGGCCAAGTCCGGATCCACGTAACGGTTTCCCGCGTGCACGGTCCGGATGATCTCGGCGAGCCGCTGGGCGCTGACCGTCTTCGGGACGAACCCCCGCACACCGGCCGCGAGGGCCCGCTTCAGGTGCCCGGGCCGGCCGTGACCGGTGACGATCAGCACCTGGCAGCCGGGCAGTTCGGCGCGCAGGGATGTGGCGACCTTCACACCGTCGGCGCCGGGCATCTGGAGGTCGAGCACGGCCACGTCGGGTGCGTGGGCCCGCGCCATCGCCAGCGCCTCGGGTCCGCTCGCCGCCTCCGCGACCACCAGCAGGTCGTCCTCCAGGGAGAGCAGGGCGGTCAGCGCGCCCCGGATCAGGTGCTCGTCGTCGGCGAGCAGGAGTCGTACCGGGCCGCTCATGAGGTGACTTCACTCACTTCCTGCCTCAAGGGCACCTCGGCCACCAGCCGGAACCGGTCCTTGCCGACGGGTCCCGCCTCCAGGGTCCCGTCCACGGGGGTCAGGCGTTCCCGCAGCCCGGCGAGTCCCGAGCCGCCGCTGCCGGCCGGCTCCGCCGCCCCGTCGTTCTCCACCGCCAGCACCACAAGCCCCTCATGCACCCGCAGTTCCACGGAGCACCGTCCCGCGTCCCCGTGCCGCAGCACGTTGGTGGCCGCCTCGCGTACCACCCAGCCCAGCGCGGACTGCACCTCGGCGGGTAGCCCCGCGACCTCCGCGCGCACCTCGCAGTCGATTCCGGCGGCCGTCAACACGCCCTGCGCGCCGGCGAGTTCCACGCCGAGGTCGGCCTCCCGGTAGCCGCGTACGACGTCCCGCACCTCCCGCTGCGACTCCTGGGCGATGCGCTGCACCTCGATCATCTGCTCCACGGCCTCCGGCCGTCCGCGCCGGGCCAGTTGCACGGCCAGCTCGCTCTTGAGCGAGATCACGGAGAGATTCCGCCCCAGCACGTCGTGGAGGTCGCGCCCGAAGCGCAGCCGCTCCTCGGCGACGGCGAGCCGGGCCTCGATCTCCCGGGCGCGTTCCGCCTCCCACAGCACGGACAGGGTCCAGGCGCCGCAGCGGGCGGCGGTCAGCGAGAAGCCGGCGCCGAAGGCGGTCACCATCAGCGTGGCGAACAGACCCAGACCGCTCGGGCGCACGATCGCGAAGGCCGCCACGATCAGCACCGCGAGGCCCGCCGCCCGCCGCAGGAACGCGTCGACGGACACGGTGAGCGCGTAGGGCAGCCCGAACGGCATCAGTGCGGCACCGATCGCCAGCCGGGTGGTGACCGGGTCGAATCCGCCGACCGAGGCGAGCGCCACGATGAACGCGAGCGCCAGGCCGAGCAGGGCGGCCGGACCGCGCATGAGGCGCGGGGGCAGTACGGCGCGCCCGAGGTAGTGGTCGAGCGCGGGCCGCAGGACCCGGCTCGCGGCCGCGCACTGCAGGACGGCCACGGCGACCAGCAGCAGGCCGAGCGCCACCGGTACGGGCCGGTGGGCGAGCCCGCCCACCATCGGCAGCAGCAGCCAGCTGAGCGGGAACACCCAGATGCTGCCGTGCCAGGTGACCAGGCTCTGCAGTTCGACCCGCTCGGCCTTGCTCCGGTCCCGCCAGTGCCGCTGGTGCCACCCTCTCATCCGCCCGAGCATGTGCCCCCCTGCCTCACCGCCGCGGTTCCCAGCGGAACCACCGCCGTACAGCAAACACCGCCACGACGGTCCAGGCCAGCGTGGTCGCCAGCGCGACCAGCACCTCGGGGCCGCTGAGCCGGCCGGTCCAGCCCGCGCGGACCAGCCGGATCGCCGGGGACAGCGGGAGGAGTTCGCAGAAGGAGGCGAGCCGGTCGGGCAGCACCTCGGTCGGGACCGCGATCCCGGAGCCGATCATGGAGACGACCACCAGCGGCAGCGCGGTGCCCTGTCCGCTCTCCACGCTCCTGGTGAAGGACGCGGTGACCGCGGCCAGCGCGGCGCTGAGCACGAGCCCCGCCACCAGCCCCAGCAGGGTCAGGTACGGGGCCTTGGGCGCGCCGGTGTGCAGCAGCACCGCGCACCCGGCGCACAGCAGCAGCGCCTGGGCGAGGCCGAGACCGACGGCGGGCAGGGCCGTGCCGGTGAGGATCTCGGCGTCGGTGAGTTCGCCGGTGCGCAGCCGCTTGAGAACGAGTTCCTCGCGGCGGGCGACGTAGGCGTTGACCAGGGAGGTGTAGACGGCGAAGAGGAAGGAGAAGCCGATCGCGGCCGTCATCATGACCGCTCCGACGCTCAGCCCCTCCTTGTGCACGTCCATCTGGTCGACGGCCGGCCGCAGGCTGAAGGGCAGCGCGAGCGGCATGACGAGCGCGGTGAGGACGACGCTGCGGTTGCGGCCGAGGAGGGCGAGTTCGGCGCGGGCCAGCGCCCGCAGCCTGCGGCCCGCCGGTGCCGCCACGAGGCTGCTCATGCCATGACCTCCTGCTCGCGTGCGATCCCGAGGAAGGCCTCCTCCAGTGAGGCCGAGCGCGCGTCCAGGCCGCGCAGTTCGACCCCGGCCCGCCCGGCCCAGGTCAGCACCGCGGTGGCGGTGCGCTGCAGGTCCCGGGTACGCAGCCGCACGGTCCTGCCGTCGAGTTCGTGTCCGCAGACGCCGAGGCCGGCGAGGGGTGGCAGGTCGCCGAGGAAGTAGCCGTCGGGCAGTTCGAAGGACATCCGGGAGGGCCGGCCCGCGGTGACCTCGGCGGGGGTTCCCGAGGCGGCGATGCGTCCCTCGTGCAGGATGGCGAGCCGGTCCGCGAGGCCTTCCGCCTCCTCCAGGTAGTGCGTGGTGAGCAGCACGGTCGTGCCGGCGCCGCACAGGTCCCGCACCAACTCCCAGGTGGCCCGGCGGCCTTCGGCGTCGAGCCCGGTCGTCGGCTCGTCCAGGAACAGCACCTCGGGGTCGCCGAGCAGCGCGAGCGCCAGGTCCAGGCGCCGCCGCTCACCGCCGGACAGCTGCTTCACGCGGACGTCGGACCGGCGGCCGAGGCCGACCAGCTCCAGCGCCTCGCCCTCCGGACGCGCCCCGCTCGTGCAGCCCGCCCACATCCGCGCGGTCTCGGCGACGGTCAGGTCGGAGGGGAAACCGCCTTCCTGGAGCATGACTCCGGTGCGCGGGCGTACGGCGGCCCGCTCGCGGTAGGGGTCGTGGCCGAGGATCCGGACCCGGCCCCCGGCCGGTGCCGCGAGCCCTTCCAGCAGTTCGACCGTCGACGTCTTGCCCGCGCCGTTGGTGCCCAGCAGCGCGAAGATCTCTCCGCGTGCGACGGAGAAGCTGATCCCGCGTACGGCCTCGAACCCGCCCCCGTAGACACGCCGGAGGTCGCTGACCTCGATCACGTGCTCGTGTTCGTCGTTGTCCATGCCCTCAGCGTCCCGGCGGGCCGGGCGGATCAGCAGTGCGCGGTGTCATCACTCGGCATGACAAATGTCAGACGCTCACCGCGGGCACGGAAAAGACCCCGGTCCAGTGGACCGGGGTCTCATTCCCGAGCGGACGACGAGGCTCGAACTCGCGACCTCAACCTTGGCAAGGTTGCGCTCTACCAACTGAGCTACGTCCGCACTGCTCCCGACCGGCTCCCACCGATCGGTGCGAGCACCAGCCTACCTGATCCACAAGAGTGGTTTCGACCGGTGCCAGAGCGGGTGACAGGAATTGCACACTGCGCCTTCCCCCTGGAAGGGGGATGTTCTGCTACTGAACTACACCCGCACGGTCCGTGGGATCCGGCCTTTCGGCCTCGCCCCTCGGCGTGTCCCAGACATTAGCTGATCAGCGGGGGGGTTGCGCAAGTCGGTTCCGGGCGTGACCAAGTGAACGGTCCCCAGGGCCCGCTGACGGACCCTGAGGACTGCCCCTTCGCGGGCCTCACTGCGCCGCGCTGAACGCCTCGTAGACCTTCTTGGGGATGCGTCCGCGCGCCGGCACGTCCATCTTGTTCGCCTGGGCCCAGGCACGGACGGCCGCCGGGTCGGGGGCGACCTCCGTCTGCTTGTACGCCTTGCCTGACCTCGACCGCTTGCGGCCGGCCTCCACGTAGGGCGCGAGCGCCTTGCGCAGTTTCTTGGCGTTGGTTTCGTTCAGGTCGATCTCGTACGACTTGCCGTCGAGTCCGAAGGCGATCGTTTCCGCCGCTTCCGAGCCGTCGATGTCGTCAAAGAGAGTGACCACGACCTTTTGCGCCACGAATATCGGTCCCTTCGTGCGGCACGTCGTTACAGCTCATCGGCGATGACGTGCCGAGTATCGGCTATTGCCAATTCATTTGTACAGTGCCCGGCAATGCAAAGTGAAGCCCGACTAAATCTGTCCGCGTGTCCCAGTGCAATAGCTGCCGTGAGCGGACCCGGGGAACTTTCCCAGAACTTTTCGCGAAGGCGCCCGCCCGTCACCCGATCGTGATGCGCCTCACGTAGTTTCCTACAACTCTACTCGCGTAGAAATTTTGTGCGGGTAGTCTGAAGGAACCTGCTCAGCACCACACACCGGGAGTGCCAGTGGCACGCGTCGTAGTCGACGTCATGCTCAAGCCGGAGATCCTCGACCCCCAGGGCCAGGCGGTCCAGCGTGCGCTGCCGCGCCTGGGTTTCGAGGGGATCTCGGACGTACGTCAGGGAAAGCGTTTCGAACTGGAAGTTGACGGGCCGGTCGACGAGGCCGTGCTCGCCCGCATCCACGATCTTGCGGAATCCTTCCTTGCCAACACCGTGATCGAGGACTTCGCCGTCAAGGTCGAAGAAGTGGCGGAGGCGGCGAAGTGACCGCTCGTATTGGCGTCGTCACTTTCCCGGGCAGCCTCGACGACCGGGACACTCAGCGCGCGATCCGACTTGCGGGCGCCGAACCGGTAGCTCTCTGGCACAAGGACAAGGACCTGAAGCAGGTCGACGCCGTGGTGCTGCCCGGCGGTTTCTCCTACGGCGACTATCTGCGGGCCGGGGCCATCTCCCGGTTCTCGCCGGTGATGGAGACGGTCATCGAGCAGGCGAAGGCCGGACTTCCGGTCCTCGGCATCTGCAACGGTTTCCAGGTCCTCACCGAGGCCCACCTCCTGCCGGGCGGCATGCTCGGCAACGACCACCTCCACTTCATCTGCCGCGACCAGAAGCTGCGGGTGGAGAACGCGGAGACCTCCTGGACCGGCGACTACCGCCAGGGCCAGGAGATCCACATCCCGCTGAAGAACATGGACGGCCGGTACGTAGCCGACGAGTACACGCTCGACAAGCTGGAGGCCGAGGGCCGGGTCGTCTTCCGGTACCTGGTCCGCGGCGAAGCCGCTGATGGATACGGCAACCCCAACGGCTCGCTGCGGGACATCGCCGGCATCACCAACGAGGCCGGGAACGTCGTCGGTCTCATGCCGCACCCCGAGCACGCCGTCGAGCCGCTGATCGGTACCGGCCGTACCGACGGCCTGCCCTTCTTCACCTCGATCCTCAAGAAGCTGGTCAACGCATGAGCCGGACGCCTCTGGACACGGTCGAGCACGCGGCCGCGACCCCCGACGTCGAGCTGCCCTGGGCCGAACTCGGCCTGAAGAAGGACGAGTACGAGCGGGTGGTGGAGATCCTCGGCCGCCGCCCGACCGGCGCCGAACTCGCCATGTACTCGGTCATGTGGTCCGAGCACTGCTCGTACAAGTCCTCCAAGGTCCACCTGCGCCAGTTCGGCGAGAAGGCACCCCAGTCGGACGCCCTGCTCGTCGGCATCGGCGAGAACGCGGGCGTGGTGGACGTCGGCCAGGGCTACGCGGTCACCTTCAAGGTCGAGTCGCACAACCACCCCTCCTACGTCGAGCCCTACCAGGGCGCGGCCACGGGTGTCGGTGGCATCGTCCGCGACATCATCGCGATGGGCGCGCGCCCGGTCGCGGTCGTGGACCCGCTGCGCTTCGGCGCCGCCGACCACCCCGACACCAAGCGCGTCCTGCCGGGCGTCGTCGCCGGCATCGGCGGCTACGGCAACTGCCTGGGCCTGCCCAACATCGGCGGCGAGGTCGTCTTCGACTCCTGCTACCAGGGCAACCCGCTGGTCAACGCCGGTGCCATCGGTGTGATGCGGCACGAGGACATCCACCTCGCCAAGGCATCCGGCGCGGGCAACAAGGTCATCCTGTACGGCGCCCGGACCGGCGGCGACGGCATCGGCGGCGCCTCGATCCTGGCCTCCGAGACCTTCGACGACGCCAAGCCGTCGAAGCGCCCGGCCGTCCAGGTCGGCGACCCCTTCCAGGAGAAGCTCCTCATCGAGTGCACCCTGGAGGCGTTCAGGGAGAAGCTGGTCGTCGGCATCCAGGACCTCGGTGCGGCGGGCCTGTCCTGCGCCACGTCCGAGCTGGCCTCCAACGGCTCCGGCGGCATGCGCGTCACCCTGGACGACGTCCCCCTGCGCGACTCGACGCTCTCGCCCGAGGAGATCCTCATGAGCGAGTCGCAGGAGCGCATGTGCGCGGTCGTGGAGCCGGGGAAGGTCGACCGGTTCCTGGAGATCTGCGCCAAGTGGGACGTCATCGCCACCGTCATCGGCGAGGTGACCGACGGCGACCGGCTGGAGATCTACTGGCACGGCGGCAAGATCGTCGACGTGGACCCGCGCACGGTCGCACACGAGGGTCCGGTCTACGAGCGCCCGTACGCCCGCCCGGAGTGGCAGGACGCCCTCCAGGCCGACGACGCGAACAAGCTGCCGCGGCCCGCGTCGAGCGAGGAGCTGAAGGACCAGGTCCGGAAGCTGGTGGCCTCGCCGAACCAGGCCTCCAAGAAGTGGATCACCTCGCAGTACGACCACTTCGTGCAGGGCAACACGGTCCTCGCCCAGCCCGAGGACTCCGGCATGATCCGGATCGACGAGGAGACCGGCCTCGGTGTCGCCATCGCGACCGACGGCAACGGCCGGTACGCCAAGCTCGACCCGTACCACGGCGCCCAGCTGGCCCTCGCCGAGGCGTACCGCAACGTCGCCACGACCGGCGCCAAGCCGCTCGCCGTCTCCGACTGCCTGAACTTCGGCTCGCCCGAGGACCCGGCCGTCATGTGGCAGTTCGCGGAGGCCGTCCGCGGTCTCGCCGACGCCTGTCATCAGCTGGGCACCCCGGTGACCGGCGGCAACGTCTCGCTCTACAACCAGACGGGCGAGGCGGCCATCCACCCCACCCCGGTGGTCGCCGTCCTCGGCGTGATCGACGACGTCGCCCGCCGCACGCCGGTCGCCTTCCAGGAGGAGGGCCAGCTGCTCTACCTCCTCGGCGACACCCGTGAGGAGTTCGGCGGCTCGGCCTGGTCCCAGGTCGTGCACGACCACCTCGGCGGCCTGCCCCCGCAGGTCGACCTGGAGCGCGAACGGCTGCTGGCCGAGATCCTCGTCTCCGCCTCCCGCGACGGCATGATCGACTCCGCGCACGACCTGTCCGACGGCGGCCTGGTCCAGGCGGTCGTGGAGTCGGCGCTGCTCGGCGGCAAGGGTGCCCGTCTGGTCGTACCCGACGGCCTGGACGCCTTCACCTTCCTGTTCTCCGAGTCGGCCGGCCGCGCGATCGTCGCGGTGCCGCGCTCGGAGGAGGTCCGCTTCAACGACATGTGCGGCGCCCGCGGTCTGCCGGCCACCCGCGTCGGTGTCGTGGACGGTGACGCGGTGGAGATCCAGGGCGAGTTCTCCCTGTCCCTCGCCGAGCTGCGCGAGGCGCACGAGGGAACCATTCCCGCGCTGCTGGCGTGACCGCCTGATGGCATGAGGGAGGGCCCCGTCCGGGAAACCGGGCGGGGCCCTCCCTCGTGCGGCCACGCTTTCCCGCACGGGTTCCGCGTCCGCCGGCCGGGCGCCCGGCAGCCGCAGGGCCAGCAGCAGGCACAGGATCATCACCGCGGCCCCGCACAGGAACACCGTGTCCATCGCGGAGACGTAGGCGGCCACCGCCCGGGTGTGCGCGGCCCCTCGCAGGACGGCCAGGGAGCCGACGTCGCCGGGGCCGTCGTACAGGCGGTTGAGGAGGGTGCCGAAGAGGGCGGCGCCAAGGAGCACTTCCTGCGACGCGGCCCGCGCGGTGCGCGAGCGGCAGCCGGGGCAGTCCGCCGTGGCCGCCGTACGCCGGCAGTTCCTGGAGATGGTTGAGGCCCGCGACCCCTCGGTCGGGCTGAACCCCGAGTCGTTCGCCCGCCAGGTGCGACGACTCGTCCAGGAGACCCCGGTCCTGATGGAGCGCGCCTTCGTCGCCGCGCAGAAGGGCACACGGGAGCCGGCCGGCCTGCTCGCCGCCGAGACCGGTGACCTGATGCTGCCACCGTCGCCGCCGCCACCCTGAGCGCCGCCCGCAACGCGCTCATCGAGGAGCACCACCGCCGGGTCGCCGAGGGCGAGAGCACGGAGCAGGTCGCCGCCGGCGCCGCCGAACGTGCCAGGCAGGCCTTCGACCTGGTGGAAAAGGGTCTGAGGGGCTACGCCGTGAAGGCATAGGCTCGCTGCCATGCCACCGGCCAAGAAGCGCGCCCGCAGCTACGACCCCGCCAGGACCCGCGCCGCGGTCCTCGCCCAACTCGGCAACGTCCGGGACGCCGTGAGCGGCCTCGGCCCGGACCGGCTCGCCCTGCCCACCCGGCTCGACGGTTGGACCGTACGGGAGCTGATCGCGCACATCGGCATGGCGGTCACCGCCGTGCACCGGGCGCTGGACCGGCCGGCCCCGGCCAGGCAGGACGCCCAGGTGGTCGAGTGGCCCTTCGCCACCGCCGCCGACTCCGCCGCGATCGCCGACTTCACCCGGAACGTGGCCGCCGAACATCCCGACCTCGACGCCTACCTCGCCGACGTCGACCGGAGCCTGCGCACCCTGCTCGACGCCCACCCCGGCGGCCGGCTCCTGGAGACCAACGCGGGCTCGCTGCCCCTGGACGACTACCTGGTCACCCGGGCCGTCGAACTCGTCGTCCACACCGACGACCTCAACGCCGCCGTCCCCGGCCTCGCGGTCCCGCACGACCGCCAGGCCCTGGCCGCCGCCACCCGGCTCCTGGCCGACGCCCTCGCCGTGAAGGCGCCCGGGGGTTCCACCGAGGTGCGCGTGCCCCCGTTCGCCGTCGTGCAGTGTGTCGAGGGCCCCCGGCACACCCGCGGCACCCCGCCGAACGTCGTGGAGACCGACCCGCTGACCTGGGTGCGGCTTGCCACGGGGCGTCTGACCTGGAAGGACGCCGTGGCCGAGGCCCAGGTCAGCGCGAGTGGGGAGCGGGCCGACATCGGGGATCTGCTGCCGCTGATGTCCTGACGGAACCGCCGGCCCGGGCCGGCCGTCGAATCCGTATGAACCGGTACAAGCAGCGCATGACCCTGACGGCGGCCGCCGTGCTCGTCCCGCTCGTGGTGGCCTGTGGGGGCGCCCAGGCGGAGCGGGCGAACAGCGGCTCGGTCGGTGTGCGGCAGCCCGTGACCGGCGTCGACTGGCGGGTCGACAGCCTCACCGCCGACGGCACCACCCGGCACGCGCCCGCCTCCGCCCGCATCCGGATCGGGAAGGACGGCACGGCGGTCGGCAACCTCGGCTGCAACCAGTTCGGCGCCCGGACCACCGTGCGCGGCGACCGGATCACGTTCGGCGACCTGCGCACGACCAGGATGGCCTGCGGGCCGGAGCGGATGGACTTCGAGCGCGCCCTCGCCCGCACCCTCACCACCGGCACGCTCACCGCCAGGACCGACGACGGCAGGCTGACGCTCACCGACGGCGACGGCGACGTGGTCCATCTCAGCCACAAGACGCCCCAATGATGTGCGACACCTCACTCATGCATACGGTGAGTGGGTCCGCAACCGCCGCCCATAGGGTCTCCGAGGGCTCGTCCAGCGAGCCGAAAACTCTTCTGACCTGCGGAAACGAAGAAACCACCAAGGTGATCCACAACGCCTGACCCGTTACGGGCGCGGATCCCCAATTCGGACCAGTGGTCGACCTCGCCTACACTCGGTGGCGTGCCACGTGGTGACGGTCGACTCAATCACGATCTGCTTCCCGGCGAAAAGGGCCCCCAGGACGCTTGCGGCGTCTTCGGTGTCTGGGCTCCGGGTGAAGAGGTCGCAAAGCTCACGTACTTCGGGCTCTACGCCCTCCAGCACCGGGGTCAGGAATCCGCGGGAATCGCGGTCAGCAACGGCTCCCAGATCCTCGTCTTCAAGGACATGGGCCTCGTTTCCCAGGTCTTCGACGAAACCTCGCTCGGTTCGCTCCAGGGTCATATCGCGGTCGGACACGCCCGCTACTCGACCACCGGCGCCTCCGTGTGGGAGAACGCCCAGCCGACGTTCCGCGCCACCGCGCACGGCTCGATCGCGCTCGGACACAACGGCAACCTGGTCAACACGGCGCAGCTCGCCGAGATGGTCGCCGAGCTGCCCAAGGACAACAACGGCCGGTCCACCCGGGTCGCGGCCACCAACGACACCGACCTGCTGACGGCCCTGCTGGCCGCCCAGGTCGACGAGGACGGCAAGCCGCTGACCATCGAGGAGGCCGCCCACCAGGTCCTCCCGAAGGTGCGGGGCGCCTTCTCGCTCGTCTTCATGGACGAGCAGACCCTGTACGCCGGCCGTGACCCGCAGGGCATCCGCCCCCTGGTCCTCGGCCGTCTGGAGCGCGGCTGGGTGGTCGCCTCCGAGAGCGCCGCCCTGGACATCTGCGGCGCCAGCTTCGTCCGGGAGATCGAGGCGGGCGAGTTCGTCGCCATCGACGAGAACGGTCTGCGCAGCTCCCGATTCGCGGAAGCGAAGCCCAAGGGCTGTGTCTTCGAGTACGTGTACCTGGCCCGCCCGGACACCGACATCGCCGGCCGGAACGTGTACCTCTCGCGCGTCGAGATGGGCCGCCGCCTGGCCAAGGAGGCCCCGGTCGAGGCCGACCTGGTCATAGCGACGCCGGAGTCCGGCACCCCGGCCGCCATCGGCTACGCCGAGGCGTCCGGCATCCCCTTCGGCGCGGGCCTGGTGAAGAACGCGTACGTGGGCCGTACGTTCATCCAGCCCTCGCAGACCATCCGCCAGCTCGGCATCCGCCTGAAGCTGAACCCGCTCAAGGAAGTCATCAAGGGCAAGCGCCTGGTCGTCGTGGACGACTCCATCGTGCGCGGCAACACCCAGCGGGCCCTGGTCCGCATGCTGCGCGAGGCGGGCGCCGCCGAGGTCCACATCCGGATCTCCTCGCCGCCCGTGAAGTGGCCCTGCTTCTTCGGCATCGACTTCGCCACCCGCGCCGAGCTGATCGCCAACGGCATGACCATCGAGGAGATCGGCACCTCGCTCGGCGCCGACTCCCTCGCCTACATCTCCATCGACGGCATGATCGAGGCGACCACGATCGCCAAGCCGAACCTGTGCCGCGCCTGCTTCGACGGCGAGTACCCGATGGAGCTGCCGGACCCCGAGCTGCTCGGCAAGCAGCTTCTGGAGACCGAGCTGGCCGCGGGGCCGGCCGCCACGGCGGCCTCCGACGCGATCCGCCGCCCGTAACCCCCGCTGTTCGAGCAGTACGACACGAAAGTTCTCAAGGTTCATGTCTGAGACCACTGGTGCCAGCTACGCAGCGGCAGGCGTCGACATCGAGGCGGGCGACCGCGCGGTAGAGCTGATGAAGGAGTGGGTGAAGAAGACGCAGCGCCCCGAGGTCCTGGGCGGCCTCGGCGGCTTCGCCGGACTCTTCGACGCCTCGGCCCTCAAGCGCTACGAGCGCCCGCTGCTCGCCTCCGCCACGGACGGCGTCGGCACGAAGGTCGACATCGCGCGCCGCCTGGGCGTCTACGACACCATCGGCCACGACCTGGTCGCCATGGTCATGGACGACATCGTGGTGTGCGGTGCCGAGCCGCTGTTCATGACCGACTACATCTGCGTCGGCAAGGTCCACCCCGAGCGGGTCGCCGCCATCGTCAAGGGCATCGCCGAGGGCTGTGTGCTGGCCGGCTGCGCCCTGGTGGGCGGTGAGACGGCCGAGCACCCGGGCCTGCTGGGCGAGGACGACTTCGACGTTGCCGGCGCCGGTACGGGCGTCGTGGAGGCCGACCGGCTGCTGGGCGCGGATCGTATCCGGAAGGGTGACGCCGTGATCGCCATGGCGGCGTCCGGGCTTCACTCGAACGGGTACTCCCTGGTCCGTCACGTCCTCCTGGACCGGGCCGGCCTGGCCCTCGAGACGGAGATCGCGGACCTCGGCCGCACCCTCGGCGAGGAGCTGCTGGAGCCCACGAAGATCTACTCGCTGGACTGCCTGGCGCTGACCCGCACCGCCGAGGTGCACGCGTTCAGCCACATCACCGGCGGTGGACTCGCGGCCAACCTGGCCCGTGTCGTCCCGGACGAGCTGCACGCGACCGTCGACCGCTCCACCTGGACCCCGGGCGCGATCTTCGACCTGGTCGGGAAGACCGGGAACGTCGAGCGCCTGGAGCTGGAGAAGACCCTCAACATGGGCGTCGGCATGATGGCGATCGTCCCCGAGGCGTCCGCGGAGGTGGCTCTCGCGACCCTGGCCGACCGCGGGGTCGAGGCATGGGTCGCCGGCGAGATCACCGACCGGGGCGACAAGGAGACGGGCGCCGAGCTGGTGGGCGACTACGCCGTCTGACCCTGCGGGCAGCACAGAACCCGGTCGGTGGCAGTGCCACCGACCGGGAAGGTGCTCAGTACTGGGTCAAGCGCCGCGACGGTGCTGTGAGGGACCTTCGTCCTCGTCCTCGTCGTCGTCGTCCTCATAGAGGTCGGCGTACCGAGAGTAGAGATCGTCTTCGTCGTTCTCATCGTCCTCGAACGGCTCGCCGTTCGGCGGCTGGCTCGAAGTCGATGCGCCCAGTTCACTGGCCAGACGTGACAGGTCAGTCCCACCGCTGTTGTACTTCAGCTGGCGGGCGACCTTTGTCTGCTTGGCCTTGGCCCGGCCGCGCCCCATGGCTCGACCCCCTCGGTGACGGGGCTCGACGGCCCCAGAGTCTGACACGCGTTCATGATCCGGAACGGACCCTCCGCAGAGAGGCCGGTCCGTAGGGCTTCCACGGTACCTGAGCCCGCGCCCATACGGTACGTCGCCCGCAGCACGCGCGTGTGCACAGGACCCTCGAGGTGCCCTGTCCTCGCTGGTCAGTGGCGATTTTAACCACTTATCGGGGTACGACCCGCCGGTGGAAGTGAGAGTTCTCTCTAAGTTCCCGCCGGCGGGTACCGCTCATGCGTGCGATCGGACACCCGGCCGGGGCTCCCTCGCACCCGGATCAGCGGGCGGCGCGGGCGGCGCGTCCGTCCGACATCCGCTGCTCGGCGATCCGGTCGGCCGCCGCGGCCGGCGGAATACCGTCGTCCTTCGCACGTGCGAAGATGGCCAGCGTCGTGTCGAAGATCTTCGCCGCCTTCGCTTTGCACCGGTCGAAGTCGAACCCGTGCAGCTCGTCGGCCACCTGGATGACCCCGCCCGCGTTCACCACGTAGTCCGGCGCGTAGAGGATCCCGCGGTCGGCGAGGTCCTTCTCCACGCCCGGGTGGGCGAGCTGGTTGTTGGCGGCGCCGCACACCACCTGGGCGGTCAGCGCCGGCACGGTGAGGTCGTTCAGGGCGCCGCCGAGGGCGCAGGGGGCGTAGATGTCCAGACCCTCCACCCGGATCAGCGCCTCGGTGTCGGCGACGGCCGTCACGCGCCCGGGGTACTGGTCGAGGATCCGCTGGACGGCGTCGGTGCGCACGTCGGTGATCACGACCTCGGCGCCCTCGTCCAGCAGGTGCCGGACCAGGTGGTGACCCACCTTGCCGACGCCGGCGATGCCGACCTTGCGGTCGCGCAGCGAGGGGTCGCCCCACAGGTGCTGGGCGGAGGCGCGCATGCCCTGGTAGACACCGAAGGCGGTGAGCACGGAGGAGTCGCCGGCGCCGCCGTTCTCGGGCGAGCGGCCGGTGGTCCAGCGGCACTCGCGGGCCACGACGTCCATGTCGGCGACGTACGTGCCCACGTCGCAGGCGGTGACGTAGCGCCCGCCAAGCGAGGCGACCATGCGCCCGTAGGCGAGCAGCAGCTCCTCGGTCTTGTCGCGCTCGGGGTCGCCGATGACGACGGCCTTGCCGCCGCCGTGGTCCAGGCCGGCCATGGCGTTCTTGTACGACATCCCGCGCGCGAGGTTGAGGGCGTCGGCGACGGCCTCGGCCTCGGTGGCGTAGGGGTAGAACCGCGTGCCGCCGAGGGCCGGGCCCAGGGCGGTGGAGTGGATGGCGATCACGGCCTTGAGGCCGCTGGCGCGGTCCTGGCAGAGCACGACCTGCTCGTGGCCGCCCTGGTCCGAGTGGAACAGGGTGTGCAGGACCTCAGCAGGTGCGCCGGTTACGTCGGTCACTGTGGTGACTCCTGTGTAAATAGCGGCGGGTGGGGCTCAGCCCCCGTGTGGGTGGCGGGTGCTGTGGCATGAGCGTAGAGCCTCTGCCCACCAGCCATCCGCGCAGTGTTCAGGATCACTCCCCGGGGCCGTCGTTGCACGTATGACCGTGGGACGATTTGCAGTGGTTTCGAGCCGGGTCCGATGGGGAGGGAGCAGGCGTGCCCAAGGTGTCCTCCGTGGTCGTCCCCTATGCCACGTACCTACGCGTGTACGAGCCGCTGGCCGCCTTCCCGGAGCCGGAGCGCACCCACTGGGCGCGTTACTCCCGGCGCCCCGACCGCCCCTCCTACCAGGACGAACTGCGCCGCTCGCTCGCCGACTTGCTGCCCACCCCGCCGGTCCCGGTCCCGGTGCACGAGAGCGGCGACGCGTTCGTGCTGGACGTCGACGGCGTCGTCTGCGTCTGCCCCTGGCGCACCCGGCTGCGCGGCTGGCAGGCCCTGGGCGACCTCGCGGAGGAACTGCCCCCCACGGTGCTGGACGCGGTGCTGCCGCCGGTGGTGCGCCGCCAGGCCGCCCAGGACTACGAACGCTGGCTCGCCCGCAACCCGGACGCCCGCCCCTGGATCCGCACGGCGACCTGGCAGGTCCCGCTGAACTGGTTCGTGCTGGTCTCCGACGAGGAGCGCACGTACGAGAAGGGGACCGCCGAGGTGCCCCCGATGCTGCGCTACCGCACCCCGATGGTCCAGGCCCGGCGCCGGGTGGCCCGGGCGCTGCGCGCGCTGAAGGACACCATCGAGGAAGGGCCGCTGATCGACGGCCTGGTGGACGTCGGCCGCTGGCTGGAGGAGTTCCACCCGCGCTCGCTGGTGGAGCTGGACTACGGCGGTCTGGTGCACACGGTGCCGGCCGGCGACCTGGAGGGCGACCACTCGGCGGCGGACGTGGCCGCCGGCATCGAGGCGCTGCGCCGGGGCGACGGGACGGCCGCCGGCGAGGCCTACGGGCGGCTGGTGGAGCGGTGGCGGGCGGTGCGTGACCGGCGTTCCGCGAACTGAGTGACGCAGCTCACGGTCGAAACCGGCTCGAACGTCGTACCTTCTACGGGACTTAGACCACCTGACGGGATGTTGATCCCGATCCGGGCTTTTGCCTCAAGGGTGATGGACGGCACTTACACGGCCCTTGCGCCTCTTGCCGCCCCTCGTGCCAAAATAGGACAAGGAGCCCGGGGAGGCTCCGTTCGCCCAACTATGCTCCACTGTGGGCGGATTCTCAGCATTGCACGCTTTGGGGGGTCTGGTGACTCCTGATCGCCACTGTGACTGATCGTCACAGTGGCGTGACTGTCCGCTATGGCATGGTCCATCGGCTTCCGTCGCTGATGAACACCTGGGAGGGCAATTCCATCGGTTTGGCCGACGCGGCTGGACAGATGGTGTAGTTGTAGTGCCGAGGACAAGCCGTTCGTCCTATAACCGACTCGACTCGCGTCCGCCATTTCGGGCAACGCGGGTCAAGGTGCAGAATTTAGAGGAAAGAACCGAGAAGGTTCGGTTCTCCCGAGGAGGCCGCTCATGACCGCTCGCACCCCTGATGCCGAGCCGCTGCTGACCCCGGCTGAGGTCGCCACGATGTTCCGCGTCGACCCCAAGACGGTCACGCGGTGGGCGAAGGCCGGAAAGCTCACTTCGATCCGCACGCTCGGCGGGCATCGCCGCTACCGCGAGGCCGAGGTCCGCGCTCTGCTCGCGGGCATCCCGCAGCAGCGCAGCGAGGCCTGAACAACTGAATAACCGGGCAAACCGGCTGGTCCCCCAACTGGTCGAGACGCCCGGAACCCTAGCTCCAAGCGACGCGGGACCTGCCCCAACAGGGCCCACGCCCAAGCCGAAGAGAACGTTGTAGGCAGCGACACAGGGTGCGTCGTAGATCGCGCTGGACTCCGCCGGGTCCAGCGCGATCTTTTTTGTGCGCTGTTCGCGGCCGTGCCGTGGTGGCTGTGAGCGGCCTTGTCGGAGTCTGGGGAGGGGTGTCGGAACGGCTGTGAACGACCCCTGTCGCTGGTGCAATTGCACATATTAAATTGACCAGTTGTAGGAGAGGGGTAAGTACCGCCGTTTCAGAAACTCATGCGGTGACTCCCGTCACATGACTGAGCGCTTGTTGCCTCCGGACCGCGTGCGGTAGTGGAACCACAGGTTCCAGCGTGCCACGTCCTGACGGGTGTTGGGCCCGGCGCCGGTCACGCGCTTCGAGGGCTCTCCTCCTCGAGAGTCTCTTCGCCGGCGTCCTGGGGCAGCGGGCCGGCGTCCATGGCCAGCCGCAGCAGACGATGACAGATCGGGCAGTGGCGGGTGAGATGCCGGTAGGCCGAGGCGGCCGACAGATGCGCCCTCAGCAGCGCCCGTGTCTCGTGCCTGACCGATGCCGCCATACGCCACCTCCAGGGGCCGCACAGAGGGAAGCGAGCCCTGATGTCTGGGTACCGGCGGAGTGTGACGTCGTCAAGTGCGCGCGCGGGCGCACAGGGCCCGTGGCGGGCCGTGGCGGCCCTCCTGCGGACGGGCGCACGAGTGAGGCCCGCACCCCTCGCGGGATGCGGGCCTCACTCTCCGATGCGGTCCTGACGGGATTTGAACCCGCGGCCTCCACCTTGACAGGGTGGCGAGCACTCCAAACTGCTCCACAGGACCAGGTTTCGCCGCGCTCTGCTTGCTGCGTTGCGCTGCGAGAAGAGACTGTACAGGAGGCGGGCCCGCCTGGTCGAACTCACCCGCTGTGAGTGAACGGTTACGACACGGCGGCGTCGATCGCCTTCACGATCCGCTTGTCCGAGACCGGGTACGCCGTGCCCAGCGCGTGGGCGAAGTAGCTGACCCGCAGCTCCTCGATCATCCAGCGGATGTCCAGGACCGCGGACGGCACCGGACGGCCCTGGGGCAGCTGCTCCAGCAGCCAGGCGTACTCGTCCTGCATCTCGTGGACCTTCTCCATGCGGGTGGTGTCCCGCTGGACGCCCGTCGGCATCTGCTGCAGGCGCCGGTCCGCGGCCACCAGGTAGCGCATCAGGTCGGGCAGCCGCCGTATGCCCGCCCACGTCACGAAACCGGGCTTCACGAGGGCGTCCAGCTGCTTGCGGACGTCCGTGAGGTTCGCGAGCAGCGCCGGGCTGCTCACGGCCTTCAGGCGCCGCTCACAGGCCTGCCAGGCGGCGAGAACCTGCTGCGCCTGGCCCACCGTGCGCACCGTGGTGTCCACGATCTCCGCGCGCACCTTGTCGTACAGCTTGCGGTACGACTCCTCGTCCCACGCCGGTCCGCCGAAGTCGGCGATCAGCTTGTCCGCCGCGGCCGTCGCGCAGTCGTCGAACAGGGCCTGGACGGAACCGTGCGGGTTGGCCGACAGGGCGAGCTTCTGCTGGTTGGTCAGCTTGTCGGAGGCGAACTTCGCCGGGTTCACCGGGATGTTCCGCAGGATCAGGCGGCGGGTGCCCTTCCACATGGCCTCCGCCTGCTCGGCCTCCGTGTCGAAGAGGCGGACCGAGACGGTGTCCGCCGTCGGTCCGTCGTCCACCAGCGCCGGGTAGGCCTTCACCGGCTGCCCGGCCCGGCGCGTCTCGAAGACCCGGGTCAGCGTGCCGATCGTCCAGTCGGTCAGCCCCTTGCGCTCCAGGGACTCCCCGCCCTCCCGGGAGGCGGTCGCGGCCGCCGCCTGGGAGAGGGCCTTGCGGGCCTTCGGCTTCAGGCTCAGCTTCAGCGCCTCGAGGTCCTTGTCCTCGGCGAGTTTGCGGCGCCGCTCGTCCACGATCCGGAAAGTGATCTTCAGATGGTCCGGCACCTTCGCCCAGTCGAAGTCGTCCGCCTCGAAGGGGACGCCGACCATCCGCTTCAGCTCACGCGCCATCGTCACCGCCAGCGGCTCCTGCAGGGGCACCGCCTTCTCCAGGAACGCCCTCGCGTAGTTCGGCGCGGGTACGTAGTTGCGGCGGACGGGCTTGGGGAGTGAGCGGATCAGCTCCGTCACGACCTCCTCGCGCAGGCCCGGGATCTGCCAGTCGAAACCCTCGTCGGTGACCTGGTTGAGCACCTGGAGCGGGATGTGCACGGTCACGCCGTCCGCGTCCGCGCCGGGCTCGAACTGGTAGGTGACACGGAACTTCAGCGGCCCCTGCCGCCAGCTGTCCGGATAGTCGGTCTTGGTGACCGCCTCGGCCGACTCCCGGATGAGCATCTCCCGCTCGAAGTCCAGGAAGTCCTGCTGCTCGTGCCGCTTCCGCTTCCACCACGAGTCGAAGTGGGCGCCGGAGACGACGTGTTCGGGCACCCGCTGGTCGTAGAAGTCGAACAGCGTCTCGTCGTCCACGACGATGTCGCGGCGCCGCGCCCGGTGCTCCAGCTCCTCGACCTCGCTGAGGAGTCTGCGGTTGTCGGCGAAGAACTTGTGGGGCGTGCGCCAGTCGCCCTCGACCAGCGCGTTGCGGATGAACAGCTCGCGGGAGACCTCGGGGTCGATCCGGCCGTAGTTCACCTTCCGCTGGGCGACGATCGGGACGCCGTACAACGTGACCTTCTCGTACGCCATCACGGCCGCCTGGTCCTTCTCCCAGTGCGGTTCGCTGTACGTCCGCTTCAGCAGGTGCTCGGCGAGCGGTTCGACCCACTCGGGCTCGATCTTCGCGTTGACCCGCGCCCAGAGCCGGCTCGTCTCGACCAGCTCGGCCGACATCACGAACCTCGGCTGCTTCCGGAACAGCGCCGAGCCCGGGAAGACCGCGAACTTGGCGTTGCGGGCGCCCAGGTACTCGTTCTTGTTGCCGTCCTTCACGTCCTTCATCCCGATGTGGGACAGGAGGCCGGCGAGCAGGGAGACATGGATGCGGTCGGCGGGGGCGTCTGTACCCGCCGAGGGCTCCCCGAGGTGGATGCCCATCTGCTTGGCGACCGTGCGCAGCTGGGAGTAGATGTCCTGCCACTCGCGGATGCGCAGGAAGTTCAGGTACTCCTGCTTGCACATCCGGCGGAAGGACGACGAGCCCCGCTCCTTCTGCTGTTCGCGGACGTACCGCCACAGGTTCAGGTACGCCAGGAAGTCGCTGGTCTCGTCCTTGAAGCGGGCGTGCTGCTGGTCGGCCTGGGCCTGCTTCTCGGCCGGGCGCTCGCGCGGGTCCTGGATGGACAGCGCGGCAGCGATGACCATGACCTCGCGGACACAGCCGTTCCTGTCCGCCTCCAGGACCATCCGGGCCAGGCGCGGGTCGACCGGCAGCTGGGCGAGCTTGCGCCCGGTGTCCGTGAGCCGCTTGCGCGGGTCCTTCTGGGCGGGGTCCAGCGCGCCGAGCTCCTGCAGCAGCTGCACGCCGTCGCGGATGTTGCGGTGGTCCGGCGGGTCGATGAAGGGGAACTTCTCGATGTCGCCGAGGCCGGCCGCGGTCATCTGCAGGATGACGGAGGCGAGGTTCGTACGGAGGATCTCGGCGTCCGTGAACTCCGGCCGGGCGAGGAAGTCGTCCTCGCCGTACAGCCGGACGCAGATGCCGTCGGACGTACGGCCGCAGCGGCCCTTGCGCTGGTTGGCGCTGGCCTGGGAGACCGGCTCGATGGGCAGCCGCTGGACCTTGGTGCGGTGGCTGTAGCGGCTGATCCGGGCGAAGCCGGGGTCGATGACGTACTTGATGCCCGGCACGGTCAGCGAGGTCTCGGCGACGTTGGTCGCCAGAACGATCCTGCGGCCGGTGTGCGGCTGGAAGACCCGGTGCTGCTCGGCGTGCGAGAGCCGGGCGTACAGCGGAAGGATCTCGGTGAATCCGTACTTCTTCTTCTCCAGCGCGTCCGCCGTGTCCCGGATCTCGCGCTCACCGGAGAGGAAGACGAGGACGTCGCCCTTCCCCTCGGCCATCAGCTCCTCGACGGCCTCGGTGATCGCGGTGATCTGGTCCCGGTCCGCGTCCTCGGAGTCCTCCTCGAGGAGCGGCCGGTAGCGGACCTCCACGGGATACGTCCGCCCGCTGACCTCGACGATCGGCGCGTCGCCGAAGTGCCGGGAGAAGCGCTCGGGGTCGATGGTGGCCGAGGTGATGACGACCTTGAGGTCGGGCCGCTTCGGCAGCAGCTGGGCCAGATAGCCGAGCAGGAAGTCGATGTTGAGGGACCGCTCGTGGGCCTCGTCGATGATGATCGTGTCGTAGGCGCGCAGCTCGCGGTCGGTCTGGATCTCGGCGAGCAGGATGCCGTCCGTCATCAGCTTGACGAGGGTGGCGTCCGAGCTCACCTGGTCGGTGAAGCGGACCTTCCAGCCGACGGCCTCGCCGAGGGGCGTCCGCAGCTCCTCCGCCACCCGCTCGGCGACGGTACGCGCGGCGATCCGGCGGGGCTGGGTGTGCCCGATCATGCCCCGGACCCCGCGGCCGAGCTCGAGACAGATCTTCGGGATCTGCGTCGTCTTGCCGGAGCCGGTCTCACCGGCCACGATGACGACCTGGTGGTCGCGGATGGCGGCCGCGATCTCGTCCTTCTTCTGGCTGACGGGCAGTTGCTCCGGATAGACGACGGCGGGCACACGGGAGCGCCGCTCGTCCATGTGTGCCTCGGCCCTGCCGATCTCGGCCTCGATCTCGGCGAGGACGGCGGCGCGGGCCTCCGGCTTACGGATCTTGCGCGCGCCCTCGAGCCGCCGGCCGAGCCGGTGCGCTTCGCGCAGCGACAGCTCGGTCAGGCGGGGGGCGAGGGTGCCGAGGGCGGGGGCTGGGTGCGTAGACATACGCGGTCCAGGATCTCATCTCGGGGAAATCGCTGGCGAACGATTTGCCGGGCGCCTGTCACCTGCCCGTTTCCGCGGGGCGGCTGCCCGTCCGGCCCACGCGGCCCAGTCAGGGGGTGCGCTGCGCGGGTGGCGCGGGCGGGGCCGCCTCGGCGCGCTGCCGGGCCACACCGTCCCCGAGGGCGATCGACCTCGCGGTGTTGGAGACGGCCTTGATGCCGAGGTAGGCGGTGGTCATGCCGCTCACCGCGGTGAAGGCGGCGGTCAGAACGCCGACGATCACGGCCTTGTCGCCGTCGAGCCGCCACACGCCGAAGATCGCGACTCCGGCGATGGCGAGGTTGCTGATGACCACCGCGAGCAGCCCGTACCGCGCCCGGTCCTTCTCCAGCTCGGTGTCCCGAATGGCTCTGGCCTCGTCCCGGCTCATGTCGTCCCCCCGAAAGAACAAGCTCGATCAGCCAGAACGTAGCGCCGCCCGCCCGACCTGCCAAGCACCCGCCCAGCGGGGTCGCACACACGAAGAAGGCCCCGTTCTCGCGAACGGGGCCTTCCGGCTGTGGCTGGGGCCGGGGTCGAACCGGCGACCTATCGCTTTTCAGGCGATCGCTCGTACCAACTGAGCTACCCAGCCACGAGGCTTCCGGGGAAACCTCAGCGGTCCTGACGGGATTTGAACCCGCGGCCTCCACCTTGACAGGGTGGCGAGCACTCCAAACTGCTCCACAGGACCAAGCTGTGCGTGCAACAGTGTCGCACACGGTATTGCGTGCCCCCAACGGGATTCGAACCCGTGCTACCGCCTTGAAAGGGCGGCGTCCTAGGCCGCTAGACGATGAGGGCTATCGGCCCGCCTGGGCGCTTCTCAGCGCGTCGGGGACGTGAGAAGCATATGGGATGGCGGGGAGTATCGCCAAAACGGTTTACGAGCCGCTGGGCGACGGCGCGGTCGGGGCCGTCGGGGTGGGGGTGGCGCCGGGCAGGTTCTCCTCCGGGAGATGGCGGCTGACCTCGGCCGTCGTCAGGCCCAGACCGCCCAGCTTGATCGCGTCCCAGGCCTGCAGGCGGCGGGTGTCGCGGTCGAAGTAGAGGATCGAGGCCTCGATGGGGGCGGGGTACTTGCGCTCGACCGCGCGCAGGCCGCTGCCACCGGTCGAGCCCTCCATGCGCAGCCTCGTGCCGTACTTCATCGTCTCGGTGCCTTCGTGGTGCAGATGTCCGCACAGGACCAGCGGCACCTCGCCGTCCGTCTCCCGGGCGGCCGAGGGTTCGTGGGCGATCGCCACGTCCACCGGCGTGCCGGCCGCCCGCTGGTCGCGCAGGGTCGAGGCCAGTCGGGCACCCGCGAGCTGTTCGGCCGCGTCCCCGCCGGGCGCCGCCGAGCGGTCGGGGGTGAACTGGGGGTCGCCGATGCCCGCGAAGCGCAGCCCCGCGATCGTCGCTGCCCGGCCGTCGTCCAGGACGTGCACGTTCCTCATGCGCTCCAGGTAGCGCTGGGTGACGCGCGAGTCGTGGTTGCCGCGGACCCAGACGTACGGCACGCCCAGGTCGGCGACCGGGTCCAGGAAGCCGTTCTCCGCCGCCGTGCCGTGGTCCATCGTGTCGCCGGAGTCGACGATCACGTTCACCTTGTACTGCTTCACCAGCGAGGCGATGATCTTCCAGCTTGCCGGGTTGAGGTGGATGTCGGAGACGTGCAGGACCCGCAGGGTGGAGGGGTCCGGCTGGTAGGCCGGGAGGGTGGACGTGACGTCGTACAGCTTGGTCACGTTCGTCACCAGGCGCGCCAACTCCTTCTGGTACACGTCGAATTCGGTGACGATGTTGCGCGCGTTGCCGACCAGGGACGGTGCGGAGGACAGCAGGCCGGAGAACCTGGGCTCCAGGACCGACTTCGGGTTCCAGGTGGCGTACGCCGTCGCGCCCGAGGCGGCGAGGAGGGCGAGGGCCAGGCCGCCCGCCGCGAGGGCCCGGCGCGGGCGGCGGTAGACGGCGAGGCCGAGGGCGGTCGCCCCGGAGACCACGGCCACGCAGGAGCGCACGGCCAGGTCGAGCGTGCCGTGCTCGACGTCCCGGGCCACTTCGTCCTGGAGGCCGGACAGTCGCTCGGGGTGGTCGACGAGGGCCTGGGAGCGCAGCGGGTCGAGCTGGTCGACGTTGACGTCCAGGCGCACGGGGGCCACATGGCTGTCCAGGGTCAGCGCGCCGAGCGGGGAGACGTTGATCTTCGTGCCGCCGGTGAGGGACGGGCGCAGCGCCATGGTCGTGTTCATGGGCCCGACCGGGGCCCGCACGTTCCCGACGATCAGCAGGCCCAGCCAGGCGCCGACGAGGACCACCGCGGTGAGGCCGAGGGCGCGGAGCCAGGGGCTGGGGCGTTCGGCCAGTTCGAGGGCGGGGAGCGGGCGGGCGGCTGGGCGGGTGCGGTCGGGGGTCCGGTGGAGCATGCGGTTCAGGGCTGCGACGGGGACGCGGGCCATTGGGCCCGTATGCCCACGCACGGGCGCTGATATGCGACGGTTCGCCACTCTCCTGCGAGCGTCCCGTACCGGACAATGACCGTGTGCTGGAGATGACGCGCGAGGAGTTCGAGGAACTGGTCGCCGAGGCGCTCGACCGGATCCCCCCGGAGCTGACGCGGCTGATGGACAACGTCGCGGTGTTCGTCGAGGACGAACCGCCCGCCGACGATCCCGAGCTGCTCGGGCTGTACGAGGGGACGCCGCTGACCGAGCGGGGCGAGTGGTACGCGGGTGTGCTGCCGGACCGGATCACGGTCTACCGGGGGCCGACGCTGAGGATGTGCGAGTCCCGCGAGGACGTGGTCGCCGAGACCGAGGTCACCGTGGTGCACGAGATCGCCCATCACTTCGGGATCGACGACACCCGCCTGCACGCGCTCGGGTACGGGTGACCGGCCCGGGTACCGATTCGAACGCGGCGCGTGTCCTCTTGCGGGCGGCGGGAGTTGGGGTGGTTGACTCCCTTTCCCGTCTCGGAGGTGGCCGCCGTGCGCCCCTTGTACGTACCCGTCCGTCTGGCCGTCGTGGTGCTGGCCGTCACGGCCGCCGCCGGCTGTGTGAACGTGGGTGACGACGCGGGCCGGGCCAGGCCCTCGCACTCGGCGGGACGACACGGCGGTGAGGCGCCCGACGGTGGCCCTGGAGCCGGCGGGGGCGGTCTCGGGTACGGCGGCTCGGCGGGTGACGGCAAGCACGGTCACGGGCGCAAGGGGAAGCGGGGGAAGTCCGCCTCGGCCTCGGCCACGCCGTCCGGGGAGGACAGCGCGTCGTCGGCGCCGGCGAAGCCGGGCGAGCCGGGCGGGAGCGCGGATCCCGGGAAACCGGCGCCGACGAAGGTCCAGCCGACGCCCCCGGTGACCTCCGCCCCGCCCGAGCCCCCGGCGCCGACCCCGCCCGACCCCACCACGGAGCCGCCGACGGCGGAACCGTCGTCCTCGGCCCACGAGGAGACGGCGCCGCAGCTCGTGCAGCGGGAGCCTGCGCCGCATGCGGGGGTCCCGGCGTAGGGAGTGACGAGGGTCTCCGTGACGCGGTTTGCCTTCGGGGGTGATGGGTGCGTATGGTGGTAGATCGTTTGATCCCATTTGCCCGGCGCCACTGCAGAGCGCGCCGTGTGGCGCGTACTCTCCCTTGCCGTGGCGGACCGCATTGAGGCGGTCGTGAGCGAATCACGGAGTTGACGGGCGCGTGCCGAAGAGACTCCGGAAGGTTTCGCATTCGCATGTCCGTGTCCAGTACTGATCACATCGTCGTGTCCGAGAACGACCTCAACCCCGACGACGTGACCACCGAGGCCCCCGAGGCCGCTGACACCCCCCAGTCCCCCCAGACCCCCCAGATCACCTTCGCCGACCTCGGCCTCCCCGAGGGCATCGTGCGCAAGCTCGCACAGAACGGCGTCACCACCCCCTTCCCGATCCAGGCGGCGACCATCCCGGACGCCCTGGTCGGCAAGGACATCCTCGGCCGTGGCCGCACCGGCTCCGGCAAGACCCTCTCCTTCGGTCTGCCCACCCTGGCCACGCTGGCCGGCGGCCGCACCCAGAAGCACAAGCCCCGCGCCGTCATCCTCACCCCCACCCGTGAGCTGGCCATGCAGGTCGCGGACGCCCTCCAGCCGTACGGCGACGTCCTCGGCCTGAAGATGAAGGTCGTCTGCGGCGGTACGTCCATGGGCAACCAGATCTACGCCCTGGAGCGCGGCGTCGACATCCTCGTCGCCACCCCGGGCCGGCTGCGCGACATCATCAACCGCGGCGCCTGCTCCCTGGAGGACGTGCAGATCGCCGTCCTGGACGAGGCCGACCAGATGTCCGACCTGGGCTTCCTGCCCGAGGTCACCGAGCTGCTCGACCAGGTCCCGGCCGGCGGCCAGCGGATGCTGTTCTCCGCGACCATGGAGAACGAGATCCAGACCCTGGTCGACCGCTACCTGAACGAGCCCGTCTCCCACGAGGTGGACGCGGCCCAGGGCGCGGTGACGACCATGTCCCACCACATCCTCATCGTGAAGCCCAAGGACAAGGCGCCGGTCACCGCCGCGATCGCCTCCCGCAAGGGCCGCACGATCATCTTCGTCCGCACCCAGCTGGGCGCCGACCGCGTCGCCGAGCAGCTGCGCGAGGCGGGCGCGAAGGCCGACGCGCTCCACGGCGGCATGACCCAGGGCGCCCGGACGCGGACGCTGGCCGACTTCAAGGACGGCTACGTCAACGTCCTCGTCGCGACCGACGTCGCCGCGCGCGGCATCCACGTCGACGGCATCGACCTGGTGCTGAACGTGGACCCGGCCGGCGACCACAAGGACTACCTGCACCGCGCGGGCCGCACGGCGCGTGCCGGCCGTACGGGCACGGTCGTCTCGCTGTCGCTGCCGCACCAGCGCCGCCAGATCTTCCGTCTGATGGAGGACGCGGGCGTCGACGCCGCGCGCCACATCATCCAGGGCGGTGCCGCCTTCGACCCGGAGGTCGCCGAGATCACCGGCGCCCGCTCCATGACCGAGGTCCAGGCGGAGTCCGCGAACAACGCCGCCCAGCAGGCCGAGCGCGAGGTCGCCCAGCTCACCAAGCAGCTGGAGCGCGCCCAGCGCCGCGCGGGCGAGCTGCGCGAGGAGGCCGACCGGCTGGTCGTGCGGGTTGCCCGCGAGCGAGGCGAGGACCCGGAGACGGCGGTCGCCGAGGCCCAGGCGGCCGCGGCTCAGGCCGTGGTCGAGGCGTCCGTGACCGAGGAGCCGGCGCAGCGCGAGACCCAGCGCGAGGAGCGTCCGGCGGCCGCTGCGCCGTACGAGCGCCGAGAGCGTCGTCCGTTCGACCGGGACCGTGGCGACCGTGGTTTCGAGCGTCGTGACGACCGCGGTGACCGTGGTGGGCGCAACTTCGAGCGTCGTGACGAGCGTCGTCCGTTCGACCGGGACCGTGGCGACCGTGGTTTCGAGCGTCGTGACGACCGCGGTGACCGTGGTGGGCGCAACTTCGAGCGTCGTGACG